>JACIWJ010000052.1 GCA_014361015.1 Candidatus Bipolaricaulota bacterium
CGGACCGGACGGTGTTCCAGGGGGTACGGTTCCTCGCCCAGCGGCTCGACCTCCGGGACGACGACCTTGATCCGTACGATGTCGTGATCACGTCGCTCATGATCCGGAACGCGGAGGCCGCCAGCCCCCTCGCCGACCAACACGTGGCTCGGATCGAGGTGCGCCGCAAGTCCGATGGGAAGCTCCTCGGCGAGGTCACGAACCCGGTGGGGCTGAGCCTGTCCGGGGTTCGCGTGGTCACGGGGGAGAACAACGTCGTGCCGGATGATACGAGCGTCGAGCTTCAGATCTGGGTGACGTTGACGAACACTTCCCCCGCGGGGCGGAAGCTCAAGTTGGAGACCATCGTTTGGCATACCGAGGGCACGGCCACGTTCCAGACGGGAGCATTGGCGGGCCCGGCCACGTTCACCACGGACATCGGGACGCCGCCAACCGGGGTCGACTTCAGTTGGGAGCCGGCCGCGCCCACGTGGCAGGACGAGGTCACGTTCACCCCGGCAGCGGGGATCAAGGACCCTGAGGGCGACATCACCAAGGCCACCTTCCGCTGGAACTTCGGCGACGGCCGGACGAGGACCACAACAGGGCCAGCCCCGGTCAAGCACACCTACCCGGTGGGCGGCACCTACTCCGTGACGCTTACCGTCACCGGCGAGGGTGGGCTGTCGAGCTCGAGGACCCGCGCCGTCACCGTCGTCGGCCGCGCCCCCACGGTGAACTTCACCTTCGCCCCCGCCTCCCCGATGGCCGGGCAGGAGATCGCGTTCACCCCTCAGATCACGGATCCCGCAGATCTGAAACCCTATACCTACGCCTGGGACTTCGGCGATGGAGCGACATCCGCGGAGGAGAAGCCCAAGCACACCTACGCCGCCGCCGGGACGTTCACGGTGAAGCTCACCGTGACCAACAAGATCGGGGAGAAGGGTTCCGTGGAGAAGGCGATCACCGTGGCGGAGGCGGTCGATCTCCCGCCGACCGTGACCGCCCTCACCGCAAGCCCCGCCAACCCCGAGGTCGGGGTCGAGGTCACGTTCACCGCCACCGCCACCGCGCCGGAGGGCGATCCCGTCACGGGTTGGGAGTGGGAGTTTGGGGATGACGAGACGTCCACCTCGCCATCGCCGGTCAGGCACACCTACGCCACGAGCGGCGTGTACACGGTGCGCGTGCGGGCCAAGAACGACAAAGGCGGATGGAGCACGTGGCGGACGCTCAGCCTGTACGTCCGCCCCCAAGGTGGAGCCCTCATCGGGACGAAGGTCCTCGACAACCCGGCCTCGACCCGGTGTCGGATCCAGCTCTTCCTGCCCCAGGGGGCGACGGGCGTGAGGATCCAGATCTTCGATGCCCTCGGCCGGCCCGTTGTGGCTCAGGACGTAACGGGGAACCAGTTCACGTGGGACCTCACCGACAACGCCGGGCGGCGGATCGCCGACGGGCTCTACGTCTACCTCGTCACGGCCACCGTTGGGGAGGGGACGGAGCGGTCCGAGGTCGGGAAGATCCTCGTCGTTCGGTAGGGAGGAGACATGCGTACGATGCTAGCTCTGCTGATTCTGGCCCTGGTGGGGAGCAGTGCCCTCGGCCAGGGCATGCCGAACCCGTTCGACGCGGGGCTCGGGGTGCGGGCGCTGGGGTTCGGCGGCGCGTCCACGGCCCTCGCCGAGGGCACGGAGTCCCTCCTCGCCAACCCCGCCGGGCTCGGCTGGACCGCCGAGATGCGCGCCGACTCGAGTTTGTCGAGCATCATCGGGATCTACTCCGTGACGTGGCTCGCCGCGGCAATGCCGAACCTCGCTGGAGGCCTGGCCTACCTCGGCGTGGGTGGGATCACGGACCCTGAAGGGAACCCACTTCCGTTCTCTCAGTTCGCTCTGACAATCGCGGCGGGGGTCGATCTCGGTCCGTTCCGGATCGTTCCGTTCCCGGCCGCGGCGGGGGTGGGAATCAAGTACAACACCGTGCAGATCGGCGACGGGGGCGGCTCTGGGTTCGCCCTCGATTTGGGGTTCCTCGGCCGCACCACGACCCCGTTTGGGGAAGGGCGGCTGGGGATCGCGATCCAGGAGCTCGGGTTTGGGCCCACGGTCGGCGAGGAAGGGGACGGGTGGTCGACCGCGTTCGCCCTCGGGCTCGGCCTCAGGCACCCGCTGGGGTTCACGGTCGCCCTCGACCTGACCTCGGAGTACTCCGCGTTCGGCGTGGGCTGGAGCTGGGCCAAGTTGTTCGAGGTCCGGGCCGGGCTGCGCATACAGGGGATGCTCCAGTGGGCGTTCGGCCTCGGCGTGGAATGGGGGATGTTCGTTCTCGACTACGCTTTGCTCACGCATCCGGTGCTGTCGGCCTCGCACCGGTTCGGGTTTGGGGTGAGGTTCTAGAACCGGACGGCGAGGGTCGCCCCCATGAACAGGGCCTGGGTGGGCGCAGCCCCCGCGGGGAGCCGCAACGCGTAGGTGGCATCCGCGGTCAGCCCCCACGCGTCGCCGACGGGCCCCCTCCCGAGCGCGGCGAGGAGGACGTCGAGGGGGATCCCGAGCTGAGCGGTGGCCTTCGCGTCGATCACCCCCTCCTTCACGGTGAGGCTCGTTTCGGCGGTGAACGAACCCGACTCGAGCGGCCACGACAAGCGGTTCGTCACCGCAAGCGATCCCTCGCGCGGTTTCCACGTGAGGGCGAGCGTGTCCTGCCACCGCGCCTCTGCTGGCTCCCACGTCACCCCCAGCGTCGCTTCTTCCTTCTCCGTGAGCTGGTCGTCGTAGCGGGGGTGAGAAAGGAGCGTCCATGACCGGTCCCAGCGCAGGGCCGGTCGGATCCCGCCCCACCCGCTGTGCTCCCAGGTCACGGACAGGGTGAGGGAGCGGTCGGAACGCGCGGTGAGGGGACGGTACCCCTCGCCCACCACCACGTTGAGGCGCAACGAGGCCGGCGCCTGAACGAAGTCCGCGGTCAACTGCCCGCTCCACCGCCACTCCGTCGCCGTCGTCTTCCATGACCCCGAGAACCGCGGCGTGATTTCGATCGGCCCCACGAGCCGCGATCCCCTCCGCAGGGTGAGGGCGACCGCCCGCTCCTCGCGCCACGTGCCGGTGGCCAGGGAGTGCCGGAGGGATTCCTGGACGGTCGCCGTCCACCCGATTGGCCCCATCTCCCCGGCCCCTTTCGCCGTGAGGACGAGCGACTCGTCTCCCCGCTTCCCCGAGGTCCGGAATGGCCGTGTCCAGCTCCCGCTCACGGTCCATCCGGGAAGCGGCGGGAAGGAGAGGCTCGCCCCAACTTGGCCGGCGGCGGAGAGATCAGGGTAGGTCCCCGTACCGCTTGTGGTCACGCTCCACGTCAGGCTCCCCGTCTTCCCGGAGACCCCCGCTTGCCACCCGCTCTCCACCCCGGCGAAGGGAACCAGCCCCGCACCGATCGTGGTCGGGGTGAGGGAGACGTTGATCGTCACCGGACCGGACCAGCGCCAGTCCAGCGCCCCGCTGAGCTTCCCCGCCGGCTCGGTGAGAAGGTCGGTCACGTTCCACCGTCCACTGACCGCGAGGCTGGACGGGCCGTCGCCGGTGTACCGCGCGGTGAACCTGAAGCCATGACTGTCGGAGCGGCCCGAGCGCCCGATCTCCTCATAGCCGGGGAGTCGGCTCGCGGCTTGGAGGTCCCATTGCCAGTTCCCCAGGGTCCGGCTCAGGTTGAGGCTCCCTATCGTTCCGTAGCGGGTGTGCTCTCCCGCTGGGATGTCCTGGAACCGGGCGAGGTCGCGCCCGTCGAGCTTGGTCCGGGTCTGGGGGAACCGCTCCGTGGTCTCGGCGACCCGCCACAGGTTGAGGGTGAACGCCTCGTCCGCCTCTTCCCCTGCCCACACCCCGTCTGCGGCAGTGCCCAGGGCAACGATCCGCGCCCGGACTGCGGGTGCGGCGTCCCCCTCCCGCCACAGCCCGTCCCCGGTGGCGTACCACAGGACGCCATCGCGGAAGGCCAGCGCGTATACGGGCTGTCCGGGAGCGATCCATCCCGCCCCGTGCCCCCCGCGGACGATCCGGATCCCCTCCCCGGACGCGACGTACAGCTCCTCTCCCCGCACAGCGAGGGCGTGCACCGGACCCGGCGCCTCGGGGAGGAGGGTCCATGCTTCTCCCTCGCGCGCGAACAGCCCCTCCTCCGTCCCCAGGTACAACCGTCCGTCGGCCCACAGGAGTGCCGTTGGCCGCAGCCCATCCTCGGGGAGCCCCAGCCTCTCCCACCGATCTGGGCTTTCGGCATCGGCGGCGAGGAACGAGGCCACGTCGCTCTCGGTGGCGAGGTAGATCCGCCCCCCCCCCTGGGCGAGGGCGAGGACCTCCGTTCCGGGAACCCCGTCGTCCTCGAACAGTCGGACCCAGCTCCGCACGCGGTCAAACGGCGTCGCGTCCACGAGCCGGACGATCGTCAGACCGGCGTCCGTGCCCACGAGGAGCCTGTCGGGCAGGGGAAGGAGGCTGTACGCAGCTCGACCGGAGAGGCCGTGGGCGGTCCCGTAGCTGGTGAAGAGGCCATCCTTGTACACCGTCAACCCATTCTGGTTCGCGAACACGACGTACGCCCCGTCGGCGGCGTAGGCAGCGGCGATGGTGTTGATTCGGTTCGGAGTGGGGGTCCGGGCGTTGTCGTCGGACGGAAACACGTTCTCCGATCCCCCGACGGCGAAGCTGTACGTCCACTCCCCGATCCTGCCGGCTTGGGACAGGACGGCCACGGTGTGGGTGTTGGGCATGGTGGCCGTGGTCGGGCGGGGGGCACCGAGGTCGTGGGCTCGGTACACAGCGAGCTTGAACCCATCCCACCCGGGAACGCTAAACACGAGGCCCAAGAGGTCCCGCTCGTAGTCCGCGTACCCACCCAGGCCCCCCCGCTGGCGCTCGAAGTCCACCCTCAGCTCCTCCTCCGGCCCAAGGGGGGAGAAGAGGATGAGCAGTCCGCTTTCGTAATCGATCGCGTAGTCCACTTCTCGGGTGAGGAGCTGGCCGTTCCGCCGCACCTGCTCCGAGGCCGGAACCAGGGTGAGGCCGAGCCCAAACGTGCCCCCCTCCCGCTGGTAAGCGAAACTCACCTGGACAGCCCCTCCTTGGAAGAAGCCATCCGGAAACGAAACCCGGAGGACGCCCGGCGTGGGGAGGAGCGTCCACACGAAGTCCGCGAGGGCTGGATCGGGAAGGGGGCGAAAGTCCTTTTCCCCAGGCCGACGGATCCGCACCTCTACCGTGTCCGCGATCACATCGGGCTCGCCGAGGTACAGGTAGCGCCGGCGCTGCGCCTGGGGGAACGGGTAGGCATCCTCGTCCACGAGCACGGCCAGGAACCGACCTAGCTCGGACAGGAAGCGCGTCTCGAGCTCGCTCCCCTCGACGAAGGGGTACGCCTTCCGGTCGTCACCGGTCAGGCCGAGCCGGGCGTTGTAGGCGTCGATCGCGTCCTGGATCCGACGGCGAGCGATCGCAGCCGGGTCCACGCGGAGCGCGAGGACATCGGCCTCCCCCTCCTCGCGCAGCACCAGGTACTGGCCCGCGGGCATGTCCGTGACCCGCTCCGCCTCGAGGTCCTCGCGGATGTAGTCGAGCTCCCAGGCGGCGAGGAACGTCCACAGCTCCATCCCCCCCTCCAGCCGGAGCCGGACCTGGGACAACCCCTCCACGAACTGGAGCGAAAGGGGCCAGTAGGCCAACCCCTCCACGGACCGTCCATACGGCGCCTCCCGCCACGGCTCGTCGGGGTCGGTCGTGGTGAACAGGGCCTCGCCCGCTCCGCGCTCGCCGGTGAAGGTGCGGGTCTCGGAGATTCCCTCGAGCCGCGTGACGACGGCACCCAACACCGCCGCGTCCCCAGCGTACGTGACGCGCGCCCCGAGGACGCGCTTGTTGTACGCGCCGAGGCCCTCTCCCTCCGCCCCGACCACGAACCGCCCCAGCTCGCCCTTCCACGGGGCCCGGTCCACGGTGAGGAGGAAGTCCTGGAACCCGGGTCCCAGCTGGTCGTTGAAGCTCGCGCGGAGGGTGAGGAAGCCGAGGGCTGTGCCTTCGATGTCGGCGCGGAGGGTTTGGGTGAGGGTGGGCTGTCCGGGGGGGAGGCCCTCCGCAGTGAGGAGGTCGCTCGCTCCCCATCCGACCTCGATCGTCCACGTCTTCTCCCCGCGCACGACGAGGTCGAAGCTCGGGGTCTGCTGGGCCACGGCGACGAAGCCCACGAGCACGAGGGCAAGGAGGGCCTTGGTCATCAGATCCTCACGGCGAAGGATACGCGGACGGCCGGGGGGAGCACAGGATGGACGAGGACCGCCCACTCCACCCCGAACGGGCCCCATCGCACCGTGCCCCCGAACGCGAGCCCGTTCGGCCCGTAGCCGGCGCGAACGAAAAGCCACTCCATCCCCAGCTCGCCCCCCGCGGCGAACGTGGCGTCCCCAAGAAGGTCGAGGAGGTCGCAGGCGAGGGCGAGGGTCACGGGACCGAGGTCGAGGGGGAGGGCAAGGCCCACCGCGAGCTGGGAGGGCCAGGACTCCCCCGCGACCGGCGCCCGGGAGGAGACGCCCTTCCACATCGCCCCGAGGTGGATCGGTCCCCGCCATAGGAACGCGAGGTCGAGCGCTCCGCCCACGCTCGTGACGGGGGAAATCGGTACCAGGACCCGCGTCCGTGCCCCCACTCCCAGGGGCCCGAGCCGGACCCCGATCCCGAGGAGAGCCCCCGCCGTGCGGAACGAGAGGCTGGGGCCGATCTCCCCCGCATCGAGCACGATCCCGGCGGCGGCGAGGCCCGGCACGGCCACGGTCAAGACCCCCAGGCGTGCTGCCCCGAACTGATCCCCGTACGACGAGAGCAGCTGAACCCCCTCCACCCAAGGGAGACCAGCGGGGTTCACGAACAGGGCATCGTCGGACGGCAGGGCGATCCCGGCCCCGCCCATCCCCGCGCTGCGGGCCGCCGCGGCCAGGTCGAACAGGATGTCCCCTCCCACGAACCCCTGGCCGATCCCGGTCAGTCCCGCCACGGCGACGAGCACGACCGCGGTCGCCCTCATCGCTGGACCACCACCCGGACGATCTCGGACTGCGCGCGGTCCGTGACGAGGACGGCGAGGTACAGGCCGCTCGCCACGGCCCGGCCGTCGGACGTGGTGAGGGGCCACCGCGCGTCCCCGAGCGGGAGGGGGACGAGCTGCGTGGAGAGGAGCTTCCCGGCGAGGTCGTACACGTTGAGGCTTGCCCACCGCGTCCCGGCGGGGCAGTGGTAGCGGAACACCGCCTCCCGCGACACGGGGTTGGCGAGGAGGGCGAGGGTGGGGCGCTCCACCGGGGTCGGACCGCCGATGAGGGCCGCCGCACGGGACACGTCCAGCTTCCCCGCGCCCCACAGGTAGTTGGGGGTGACCCCAACCTGGTCGTCGGCCCGCGCCCCGGCGAGGAGGGCGTCCCTGACCTCGGACCAGGTGAGGTTCGGTTGGCGGGAGAAGAGGAGCGCCACCGCTCCCGTCACGTGGGGGGCGGCCATGCTCGTCCCGAGGAGCATCGCGTACTCCCCTCCCGGCAGGGTGAGCCGCGGGGCGGTCGTGGCGCTCCAGGAGCGGGCGGAGCCGATCCACGCCCCGGGGGCAGCGAGGTCGGGCTTCACCCGCCCATCGCGCGTCGGCCCGCGCGAGGAGAACGAGGCCAGCGCCCCGATCTCTCCCTGTTCCGTTTGCTCGCCGACCACGGACGTCCACTGCGTCTTCGTCACATAGGCCCCGACCGTGATCGCGCGGTGGGCGTTCCCTGGCTCGCTGATCGTGGACCTCGCGTCCCCCTCCCGGAACTGGGCCGAGGATGGGTTCTCCACCCA
>JACIWJ010000053.1 GCA_014361015.1 Candidatus Bipolaricaulota bacterium
CCTTCCCCCCGTGGAGGTCCCCCCCCCGGATGACCCGGCACCGCACGCCATCCCCGGCTCGGCCGAGCACGACGAGCTCGAGCGCCCCGTCAGCGAGGAGGACCCGCACCCCCTCCGCCAAGCCCGCCACGGCCTCGGGGACGGTGAGAGGAATCCCCCCCTCGCCGAGGACCACCTCCTCCCCCGCCGAGAGGGGGAGCGGCTCAGCAAGCGGTCCCACCCGCACCTTGGGCCCACGCGTGTCGAGGAGGAGGGTCAGCGGGCGTCCGGTGGACGCCGCTGCGGCGCGGGCAAGGCGGGCGAGGCGGGCGTGATCGTCGTGGTCGCCATAGGAGGTGTTGACGCGAACGACATCCAACCCGGCCGTGATCATCCCAACCAGGGTATCCTCGTCCCCCGAGCTCGGCCCGAGGGTGGCCACGATCTTCGTCCGGTTCATGCCCCGCCAGCTTAGCTCCCCTTGCACCCGAGAGCCAGTTGATCACGGTCCCAAGAACGGTTATCTTTACCGTGAACATGAGCCCAACCCTTGGGCGCGAACACCGCCTCCGCCGCCGGCGGGAGATCGCTCGGGTGTTTCAGCTCGGCCAACGTTTGGAAGCTCCGCTGTTCTCGTTCCGCATCCTGCGCAAGGAGGACCCTACCCCCCGCTTCCTCGTCGTCGTGGGCCGGCGGTTGGGGGGAGCGGTGACGCGGAACCGCGTGAAACGGGCGGTGCGGGAGGGGTTCCGCTCGCACAAGGAGCTGTTCGCCCACCTGGACGCGGTGATCGTCCCCCGCCCCGCGGCGACCCGCCTCCGCCCGGGGGAGCTGAAAGAGAGGTTCATCGAGGAGTTCCAGGAGGTGAGCCATGGCCAAGGAGACGCTCCTCACCAAAGAGGGGTACGAGCGAAAGAAGGCTGAGCTGGAGCGGATCGAGCACCGCCTGTACCAGGAGATCCCGCAGCGCCTCAAGGAGGCGAAGGATCACGGGGGCGGCGATGTGCGCGAGAACCGGGAGTACCTGTATCTCAAGCAGGAACAGGACATGATCGAGGCCGAGGCGCGCGCCCTGCGCGAGCTTCTGGAGACGGCCCGCATCATGACGGAGGAGGACTTCCGTCCCGACCAAGTGGGGATCGGCACCCAAGCCATCCTGGAGGACGTGGAGACCGGCGAGGTCATGACCTATACCCTCGTCCCCCCCGCCGAGGTGGACCTCCTCCAGAACAAGATCGGAGTCGACTCCCCGGTTGGACAGGCCCTCCAGGCGTACACGAAGGGGAAGGCAATCGCGGTCCAGGTACACGGGAAAAAGGTGCGGTACAAGATCCTCGGGATCGAGCACCGTTGATCGGAGCCAACGCCGGGGGAGGAGAACGATGGGATCGAGTCACGAGGGGTTCCGTGGCGGAGGCTGACCTCCTTGCCGCCCGCCGGGGGAAGCTGGCCCGCCTGCGGGCCCAGGGGATCGACCCGTACCCGTACCGCTACCCCCGCACCCACACCGTGGGCGAGGTGCGAGACGCGTTTGGGAACCTAGTTCCCAATGGGCGCAGCGGGGCCCAGGTCCGCCTCGCGGGGCGGCTCATCGCCCTCCGTCGGATGGGCAGGGCGTCGTTCGCCGACCTCCTCGACCGCTCCGGCAAGGTCCAGCTCTACGCGTCGACCCACAGGCTCGGGGAGGAGGACTACGCGCGCTTCGTGGAGGACCTCGACCTGGGGGACATCGTCGGCGTGGAAGGGGAGCCGTTCGCGACAAAGACGGGGGAGCTCACGGTGGACGTGCAGGCGTTCACCCTGCTGGCCAAGTCCTTGCGGCCGCTGCCGGAGAAGTGGCACGGCCTCCGCGACATCGAGACGCGGTACCGGCACCGCGCGCTCGACCTCATCGCCAACGAGAACGCCCGCCGCCTCATCATCGGCCGGGCCCAGATCCTCCGCGCGTGCCGGTCCTACCTCGACGCCCACGGGTTCATCGAGGTGGAGACGCCGCTCTTGCAGCCCCTCCCCGGTGGGGCGACCGCCCGCCCGTTTGTGACCCACCACAATGTCCTCAACCGCGACCTCTACCTGCGCGTGGCGCCGGAGCTCTACCTGAAGCGGCTCCTCGTGGGGGGGCTGGAGAAGGTGTACGAGATCGGACGAAACTTCCGCAACGAGGGCATCTCCTCGATGCACAACCCAGAGTTCACCTCGCTCGAGGCCTATGAGGCGTACGCCGATTACGAGCAGGCGATGGAGCTGGCGGAGGAGCTCGTGGCCGCGTGCGCGATGGCCGTCGCGGGGACAACCCGTATCTCCCACGGCGGGCGGGAGCTCGACCTCACCCCGCCGTGGCGGCGGGCATCCCTCCTCGAGCTCGTCGCCGACGGGAGCGGGTGCGACGTGGACAAGCCCCTCCCCGATCTCGTGGCGGAGATCGAGCGGAAAGGGATTCCCCTCCCCCCTCCCCTCCGCCGCGGGCCGAAGGGCAAGGTCATCGAGCACCTGCTGGAGACGTGTGTCCAAGATCAGCTGTGGGAGCCAACGTTCGTCCTTGACTTCCCGCTGGACGTCTCCCCCCTCGCCAAACGCAAGCGGGGAAGGGACGACGTCGTGGAGCGATTCGAGCTGTACATCACGGGCCGGGAGATCGCCAACGCGTTCTCCGAGCTCAACGATCCCGACGACCAGCGGGAGCGGTTCGCGGCCCAGGAGGCGCTCCGCGCGGCGGGGGACGAGGAGGCGCAGCCGATCGACGAGGACTTCCTCCGCGATCTCGAACTGGGGATGCCGCCCGCGGCGGGGATCGGGTTCGGGTTCGATCGCCTGGTCATGGTCCTCCTCGACGCACCCTCGATCCGGGAGGTGCTGGCGTTTCCGCCCCTGCGATGATGCGTGCCCACGCGCTGCGGTTCACGGCGTCCCGGATCGGCCGCGCCCTCGATCGATGGGCGGAGCGGGTGTGGACGTGGGACGAACTGGCGACGGACGCCGTGAGCTCGTCCCGGCTCCTCCAGCGGTTTGACCTCCTCCTCGTCGTGGCGACCTACCTCGGCTACGGGTACCTGTGGGGAGCGCTCGCCCTCTCCCTCCTCGTGTTCGGGACGAAGGCGGACCACGCGAACGTGCTCATCGGGTTGGGGGTGGTGATCCTGTCCGTGTTCCTCTCCCAGGCGATGAAGGCCGTTTCCGGACGACCTCGGCCCCAGTTCCACCGCCGCGGGTTCCATCACCAGTTCCTCACCAACGCCTCGTTCCCCTCCAACCACACCGCGGCCGCGTTCGCGATGGCGTACCTGGTGCTGCGGCTGTACCCTTGGTGGCCCAACGTGGTTGTGATCTACTCCATCGCTACTCTGATCGGGTTGTCGCGGGTGTACCTGCGGGAGCACTTCCCGCTGGACGTCGTGGGGGGGGCGGTGCTCGGGACGTGGGTGTCCCACGGGCTCCTGCCCCTGTTCGCTTGGCTGGTGCAGTGACCCAAAAGGGGGATCGCATGAACCCGCTGTTCGCAGAGCGCACGAAGGCAGCGCGCCGATCGGTGATCCGGGAGCTCCTCAAGCTCACCGAGCAGCCGCACATCATCTCGTTTGCGGGGGGGCTCCCCGATCCCGCGACCTTCCCGCGGGAGTTCCTCGCCAAGGTGGCCGCCGACGAGATCCTCAACAACCCCGGGAAGACCCTCCAGTACACGACCACCGAGGGCAAGCTCCCCCTTCGGGAGCCCCTCTCCCGTTGGTTTGCCGAGGATGGGATGAACTTCCCTCCCGATCAGATCGTCGTCACCAGCGCTTCTCAACAGGGCCTAGACCTAATCGCCAAGGCGTTCCTCGACCCCGGTGACGCGGTGCTGGTGGGCCTCCCCACCTACATCGGGGCGATCCAGGCGTTTCAGGCGATGCAAGCCAAGCTCGTGGGTGTGCCTCTCGAGGACGATGGGATGGACCTCGACGCCCTCACCTCCGCCATCGCTGCCACCCGCCGCGAAGGCCACACCCCGAAGTTCATCTATGTGGTCCCTGACTTCCAGAACCCCTCCGGGATCACCTGGTCGGAGGACAAACGGCGTGGGCTCCTCCGGATCGCGAGCCGGGAGGACCTCGTGGTGGTGGAGGACATGCCCTACCGGAAGCTCCGTTTCGTGGGGAGGTCCGTGCCGGCGGTGGCCTCGCTGGACACGGAAGGGCGGGTGGTCGTCCTGTTCACCCTCTCCAAGACCCTCGCCGCAGGCCTCCGGCTGGGGGCCCTCGCTGGTCCCAAGGAGATCGTGGAGAAGATCGTCACCCTCAAGCAAGCCACCGACCTGTGCACCTCCTCCCTCACCCAGCGCCTCGCCATCCGCTTCTTCCAGGAGTACGACGTCCCGGGCCACATCCGCATGATCTGCAACCACTACCGAGCCAAGCGCGACGCGATGCTCGATGCGCTCGACCGGCACATGCCCAAGGAGGGGATCTCCTGGACGAAGCCCGAAGGGGGGCTGTTCCTCTGGGTGCGGTTCCCGGAGCACTTGGACACGGAACAAATGCTTCCGCGAGCGATCGAGCACAAGGTGGCGTACGTGATCGGGGCGCCGTTCTTCGTGAACGGCAAGGGCCACAACACGATGCGCCTCTCCTTCTCCAGCGCCACCGTCGAACAGATCGAAGAAGGGATCCACCGCCTGGGACAGGTGGTCGAGGAGGAACTGGCCAGCCTGCGTTCACCGCAACGGGCATAGCCCGAACCGGCCACGCTGCGGGTGTCCGGTACCGCAGGCCCTCCTACACGATGGCCTGCTCGGTCGTCTTGTCGAAGATGTGCAGCCGTTCCATCATCGCCACGAACGTGATGTCCTGGCCGGGCTGGATCCCCAACCGAGGGTCAAGCTTGGCCACGATCTCGTCCCCGGCGCAGTCGGCGTAGATGATCTGCTCGTCACCGAGCGGCTCGCGCACCCGCACCTTCCCCGTGAACATCCGCCCCTCCGTCCCCCCGTGCACCATCTCCGGGGTGCGGATGTCCTCCGGCCTCAGCCCGAACACGACCTCCTTGCCCACGTATCCCCGCACCCCATCCGTGGCCCGGTCGGGAGGAACGAGGAGCTTGAACCCTTTCCCCTGAACGTAGATCTTCCCATCCTCGCTGACCAGCCGCGCGTCGAGGAAGTTCATCGCCGGGGAGCCGATGAACCCCGCGACGAACATGTTCGTCGGGCGATCGTAGATCGTCTGCGGGTCGTCGTACTGCATCACCACGCCGTCCTTCATCACCGCCACCCGCTGCCCCAAGGTCATCGCCTCGACCTGGTCGTGGGTCACGTACACGGTGGTCGTCTTCAGCCGCAGGTGGAGCTCCGCCAGCTCGGCCCGCATCCGCACGCGGAGCTTGGCATCGAGGTTGGACAGCGGCTCGTCGAACAGGAACACCTTGGGGTCGCGGACGATGGCCCGCCCGAGGGCGACCCGCTGCCGCTGGCCTCCCGACAGCTCCCGCGGCTTGGCCTTGAGCTTCTCCTTGATCCCCAGGAGCTCCGCCGCGGCGTGCACTCGCCGTTCGATCTCCCTCTTGGGGACCTTGCGGAGCTTGAGCCCGAACGCCATGTTGTTGTACACGTCCATATGGGGGTAGAGGGCGTAGTTCTGGAAAACCATGGCGATGTCGCGGTCCTTGGGGGGGACATCGTTCACGCGCCGCTCGCCGATGTAGATGTCCCCCGCCGTAGCGTCCTCGAGGCCCGCCACCATGCGCAAGGTCGTGGTCTTCCCGCAGCCGGAAGGGCCGACGAGGACCACGAACTCTCCGTCCCCGACCCTCAGCGTGATCCGGTCCACAGCCGTGAGGGCCCCGAACCTCTTCGTGACCTCGTTCAGCTTGACTTCTGCCATCCCTAGCCTCCTCGCGTGGGCATTCCCCCGAGAAGCGAGCCGAGGATAACGATCCTCGCCCAGTGGCGCAACAGGTCACCCCCCGCTGATCGGCGGAAAGAAGGTCAGGGTGTCGCCCGGGGAGAGGGGCATCGCCAGCCCCTGCCCGTGGAGCACGTTCCGGCCGTTCACGAACACGTGGAGGTGGTCGCGGATCCCCCCAGCAGCGAACAGGAGATCCCGCAGCGGCGGGTGGTCGTCGGCCAACTGAGCCAGCGCGTCGCGGCACGTTGCCCCCCTCGGGAGGTCCAATTCCAAGCGCTCCACGCCGAGGGCAGCGCGGAACTCCCCGAACAGCTTGACCGTGACCTTCACGCCTCGAGTATAGACGGGAACCTACCGGGCCGGTGGCGTCCCGCCCCGGATGAGGGCCCGCAGGGCCTGGAGGCGCTTCTTGATGCGGCCCTCCCACCCCGCATCCACAGGGCGATAGTACTCCCGGCCACGCAGCCCCTCGGGGAGGCTCGGCATCGGCGCCACCCTCTCCGGCTCGTCGTGGGCATACCGGTAACCCTTCCCGTAATCGAGTCCCCTCATCATCTCCGTGACCGGGTTGCGGAGGTGCAAGGGCACGGGCTCGTTGACCGTCTCCGCGACATCGCGCTTCGCTTCGCCGCAAGCGAGGTAAAGGGCGTTCGACTTCGGGACCAGGGCGAGGTACGCCGCCGCTTCGGCGAGGGCGAGCTCGCACTCCGGCATCCCCACCTGCTCCACGGCTTGCGCCGCGGCGACGGCCAGCGGCAGCGCATTCGGATCGGCAAGGCCCACGTCCTCGCTCGCCATCCGCACCAGGCGTCGGGCCACGTACCGCGGGTCCTCCCCGGATTCGAGCATCCGCACCAGCCAGTAGAGGGCCGCGTCCACGTCGGAATTGCGGACCGACTTGTGGAGGGCAGAAATCAAGTTGTAGTGCTCCTCGCCAGCCCGATCGTAGCGAGGAGCCTTCTTTCCCACCGCCGCCACCACTTGGGCCAGCGACAGCTCCCCCTCCCCCAACGCCCCCACCGCGGTCTCGAGGGCGGTGAGGAGCCTCCTGGCATCGCCGTCGGCATAGCGGATGAGGAAATCGCCCGCCTTCACCTCCAGGGAGACCCGGCCCCCGTACCCCCGCTCGTCGCCCACCGCCCGGTCGAGGAGGAGGCGCAGGTCATCCTCGGAGAGGGGCTCGAACACGAACAGCTGGGCCCGAGAGAGGAGGGCGGAGCGGAGGGCAAACGACGGGTTCTCGGTGGTCGCCCCGATGAACAGAACGGACCCCTCCTCGAGAAACGGGAGCAGCACGTCCTGCTGGGCGCGGTTCCAGCGATGGACCTCGTCCAGGAACAGGAGGTCCCTCTGCCCGGCACGCCGCCACGTCTCGCGGGAGGAAAGGAGCGCTGCGCGGACCTCCGTCACGGTGGCCAATGCCGCTGAGCGCTGGACAAACCGCGCCCCCCACCGGGTGGCGATCAGCCGACCGACCGTGGTCTTCCCCGTCCCCGGTGGCCCCCAAAACACGAGCGGAACAGCCACGCCCCCCTCGACGAGCGCCCGCAAGGCTCCTCTCTCCCCAAGGAGGTGCCGCTGACCGACCACTTCCCCGAACGCGCGCGGCCGCAACCGCTCCGCGAGGGGCGCCCGACCCTGCCACAGGCCGTCCATGCCGTTCCATTGTAGCGCCTTGACGGAGCCCGCCCACCCCCCGTAAACTCAGAGCCACAAGGAGAAAGCTGGCGAGTCACAAGTCGTCGCGGAACACTTGACTCCCCGACTTGGGACTGTGGTTTCGGTAGAGTCCCAGGACGTGGTGTAGATCCGGTGGGGTGAAGGCGCTGTGCCCTGTGGATGGGGCAAGGCGGCCTTGACGGAGAGGCCACCGGAGGGTTCCTTTGGTGCTATCTCGACGTGAAAGGAGGAACCCAACCGATGGCCGATGTGCGGATCGCACTACGGGAGCTTCTGCGCAAG
>JACIWJ010000054.1 GCA_014361015.1 Candidatus Bipolaricaulota bacterium
CGCGCGGATCGTTGCTCCGACGTCGTCGGTTGCCCACACGGAGCGACCTTCGATCGCGACGATCACGTCACCGACCTCAAGAACCTCCGCGGCCGGCTTCCCCGGGACGAGGCCGGCCACCAGGGGGCGGGGAAGACCCAGCCCGAGGATCGCTCCCAGAACCACGGCCACGGCGAGGACAACGTTGGCCAAGGGCCCGCACAGGGAGAGGACGAACCGCTTCCACGCCGGCTGGCCGTAGTACGTACGCTCGAATGGGACGTCGGTCGCGGCCTCCGCCTCACCGGCGAGGCGGACGAACCCACCCAACGGGAACGCCCGTACGCTGTACCGCGTCTCGCCCCGCTTGCGCGTCCAGAGGGGCGGACCGAACCCGAGGGAGAACTCCTCGACCGCGATCCCGAGGAGCTTCGCGGCGAAGAAGTGGCCCCCCTCGTGGACGCCGATGAGGAACAGGATCGTCCCCACGAACACGAGGAACGTGGTCACAGCCGCCGCGCCTCCACCACGAGCACCTCCGATGCGTCGGGCATCACCCGATGATCCTCGCTCGCGCGCACCCCCACCACCCACGCGATCCCCCGTCGATCGCAGACGAGGGGCCACCGCCCCCGTTCCCAGCGCGGGATGCGGGCCTCCATGAGGATGTCCCCCACCCGCCTCGTCCCGTCCATCCCGAGCGGCCGCAGCCGATCCCCAGGGCGGGGCGGGCGGACGACGAGCGGCGGGGCGATCCGACGGAGATCGAAGTAGGCAACGAACGGATCCGGCGGATTGAGGACCTCCGGGCGCGGCCCGGGGGACAGATGAAACGCCCACCCGAGGTCCTCGAACCTCACCTCTCCCGCGGGGGGGAGCCCCCATGCCCGGTCGGGAAGGGCCGAGCCCGCGGCCGGGCCGAAGGAGAGGATTCCACTTCCGATCCGAGCGGAGATCCCGCCGGGAAGACGGACCTCGCCTTTCCCCACGCTCACCCCCGCCAGCACTGCGGCGACATGGCGTTCCTCCAGGACCCCACCGGCCCGCTCGGCCGCCCGGCGGACGACGAGCGCTTGGACGCTCCGCGGAAGGGCGCACAGGAGCCCGAGGTCGAGGCCCCGCTCCCGCGAGACCTCGGCCAAGACGTGGTCAGCGATCCAGGTCAAGGCCTCCTCTGCCTCGGAGAGGAGCCCCGCCGCCCGGGCGAGGGCTTCCTCGGCCTGGGGGTTGAACCGGGCGAGGAGCGGAAGGACGTCGAGTCGGATCGCGTTCCGCGCCAGTCGGCGATCCGCGTTCGTCGGGTCGTCGCGGAACGGGATCCCCTCGGCCTGACAGAACGCGCGCGCCTCGTGGCGCGACGCGAGGATCAGCGGCCGAACGTAGGGCGGACTGCAGGGAAGGATCCCCCGCAGGCCACGGGGGCCAGCCCCGCGGAGGAGGTGGAGGAGCACGGTCTCCGCGGCGTCGGTCCGGGTGTGGCCGAGGGCGATCCGCGTCGCGGCAGCCTGGCCCATGGCGCGCTCGAGGAACTCCCGCCGGACGACGCGGGCCACCTGCTCGAGGTTGCCCCCCTCCGCCCGGGCCCGGGACGGCACATCGACCCGCTCGTGGAAAAGTGGTAACCCAAGCTCGCCTGCCGCCCGCCGGACCACGCCCAGGTCCTCTCCCGTATCGGCCCGGATCCCGTGGTCGAGGTGGGCCACGGCCAGGGACAGCGCGAGCTCGTCCCGCAACCGGTGCAGCGCGTGGAGGAGGGCCATCGAGTCCGCTCCCCCCGACACGGCGACGAGGACGCGCTCCCCCGGCTGAAGGAGCCCGTACCTCCGGATCGCCTCCCGGACCTTGTCCAGCATCGCCCGCATTGTGAGCCCAGACCGCGATGGGTTCCACCGCCCCTCCTCCGCTATGATCGGTTCGTGGAACTGGCCGCGTTCCTGTGGGCCCTGGGCGATGTTCCGGTCGCCATGGCGGGGGGAGGGGACATCGTCCTCGGCCCCCAGCCGTGGCTCCTCCTCCCCGCGGGACCGCTCCAGGTCTTCGTCGGAGTGGGAGACCCCCCCATGGCGGGACGGATCCACATCCTCCGGGGACCGTGGTTCACGTGGGTCGACCTCCCCCCGCCGCGCCTCGCCCTCGGCCGGGCGATCGGTCCGGCGTGGCTGGCGCTCGTCCGCGGCCTCGGCGACCTCCAGCTTGCGTGGGAGGTCATGGCATCCTCGCATCTCGCGCTGTTCGGATCGTTGGGACACGAGAACGCGTGCGGGCTCAGGTTCCGATGGACCCGACTGTGGGCGGCGGCCCTCATCCGCCAGGGAGGACTGACCCTATGGTGCGGAGCCTACTTCTAGTCCTGTTGTGCTCGGTCACGGCCGGGGCGTGGGAGATCACGATCGCGTTCACGAACGACCTTCACGCGTACTCCGATCGGCTCCAGTCGTTCGCCTCCCGCCTCGGCGCGGCCGATCTCGTCCTCGATGCCGGCGACACGTGGGAGGACACGCACCGGCTCACGGGGGCCCGGGAGGCGTGGGCAACGATGGAGGCGATGGCACACCTCGGCTACGACGCGATGGCGCTCGGGAACCACGAGACCTACCTCGGGCCTCGCCTGTTGGCCAATCTCGTCTCCGCGGCCCCGTTTCCCGTGTTGGCCACGAACCTCCTCAGTGACGTCCCAACCCAGAGATGGGTCCTCGTGGAGGTGCGCGGGGTGCGGATCCTCCTCCTGGGGGTTCTGTGGGACCTCGCCCTCGTGTGGCCAGGGTGGACGCTCCTCGACCCGCTGGAGAGCGTGCGGACGACCCTCGCGGAGGCGCCAGCCCACGATGCGTTCATCCTCCTTGCCCATCTGGACTTCGCGCGGCTGGAGGCGCTGGCCCGCGCCCTCCCGGAGTGCGCGCTCGTCATCTCCGGCCACAACCACCGTTTCCTCGCGGAACCCCTGTGGGTAGGCCGCGTACCGATCGTGCAGGCCGGCCACCGCGGCCAGGCCGTGGGCGTGGTCCGACTGACGGAAGCAGGGCTCACCAGCTACGAGGTGATCCGTCCCCAGGCTGGGCCGTCCGGCGCGTCGGAGGCCGTGACAGTGCCTGCGGTGCCTGTTCCCCCGATCGAGGCTAGAACCTGAACGCGAACCCGAGCGGCGAGACCTGGATCGCCAGCCCCTCCCGGCGCAGGGCGACCGTGTAGGCATCCCAACCGGAATAGAGCGCCCACAGGGTGTGGACGAGCCCCACGCCCCAGTAGAGGGGGAGCCCTGGATGGGGAAGGATCCCCGCGAGGTACCCGCCGCCAACGACGATCACCACGTCCACCGCGAAGTGGAGGAGGGCTTTGTTGTACTCCGCGTTCAGGTACTGTCCAAGGCCGGGGATTGCGAACGAGGCGATCCCATGAATGAGCGGGATGGGGTTGGGTTCGCGTTGTGCCCATCCCCCCACGCTCAGCCCGGCCACCACCGCCAGCACGACCCCTGCGATTCTCATCTAACCCCCTTCGACCTGCGCGAGCACTTCGTCCGGGATGTCGAAGTTCGCCACGACCTCCTGGACGTCCTCCTCCTCGTCAAGGGCATCCACGAGCTTGAGGAGCCTCTCCGCGTCCTTCCCCTCCACCCGCACCGTGGACTTTGGGACGAACGCGATCGCCGCCCGGGCCACCTCGACCCCGTGCTCCATCAAGGCGTCGCGCACCGCGGCCACGCCCGACGCCGGAGTGTAGAACGTCAGCGTCCCGTCATCGTCCACGAAGTCGTCGGCCCCGGCCTCCGCGGCCGTGAGCACGAGGGCCTCCCGATCGATCCCCGGCGGCAGATCGCCAAGCTCAACGACTCCTCGCCGCTCGAACTGCCAGGCCACGCTCCCCTCGCCACCCAGGCTGCCCCCATGGGCCTCGAAGATGTGACGGACCGCGGCCGCGGTGCGGTTCCGGTTATCGGTGAGCGCACGGAGGAAGATCGCCACCCCACCCGGGCCATAGCCCTCGTAGGTGACCTCGGAGTACTGGACCCCATCGACGTTCCCTGCTCCCTTCTTGATCGCCCGCTCGATGTTGTCCTTGGGCATGTTCGCCGCCTTGGCCCGCTCGATCGCCGCCGCGAGCGTAACGTTCGTCTCCGGGTTGGGATCCTGCCGGGCGCAGACGATGATCTCCCGGGTGAGGCGGGAGAAGAGGCTGGACCTCTTCTTGTCCTGAGCCCCCTTGCGGTGCTTGATGTTCGCCCACTTGGAATGACCGGCCATCGTTCCCCCCTCGCCAAGAAGAGGATGATAGTGAACGAACGCGGATCGGGCAAGCGCTCCGGTTGCGCGAACGCCGATCGGGAAGGAGACTCGCGGGGATGACGGTGCAACGACAAGCGATCGAGCGGGCGGCGCGGATCCTCAGCCGAGCCCGCGCGGCGTGGGCCCTCACCGGAGCGGGGGTCAGCACCCCCTCTGGGATCCCTGATTTCCGCTCCCCGGGCGGACTGTGGGACCTCGCCGACCCGGAGGAGGTCTCCTCCCTCGCCGGCTTCCGCCGCAACCCCGAGGCGTTCTACTCGTTCTGGATGTGGCGGTTCCGCCACATGGCGCGGGCGCAGCCGAACGCGGTCCACACCCTGTTGGCCCGCCTGGAACGCGAAGGCCGCCTCCAGGGGGTGATCACCCAGAACGTCGACGGCCTCCACCAAAAGGCCGGTTCCCGGACGGTGTTCGAGGTCCACGGACACGTGCGATCAGGCACATGCCTACGCTGTCAGGGCACCTATTCCATGGAAGAGATCGTCCACCACACCGAGATCCACGGCGTCGCGCGCTGCGCGTGCGGGGGGCTCATCAAGCCGGAGGTCGTGCTGTTCGGGGAGGACCTGCACCCGGATTTCGGCCGGGCGTGGGTAGCGACGGCCGAGGCCGACCTCCTGTTCGTGCTCGGAACGTCCCTCACCGTGTGGCCGGTGGCAGGGCTCGTGCCGCGCGCGTCCTCTCTCGGGGCGACGCTGATCATCGCCAACCGGGACCCCACTCCGTACGATGATCGCGCTGACGTGGTCCTGCGGGGCGAGCTCGTTGAGGTCGCTCGTGCGTTAGAGACCGCGTTGGAGTGAATGTCCATGAACGAAAGCGAGGTCGGCCGGCTGCTCATCCACCACGGAAGGACCCTTGCTGTGGCCGAATCGTGCACGGGGGGGCTCCTCGCCCAGCGGATCACCGATGTCCCCGGGGCATCGGCGTACTTCCGCGGGGGGATCGTCGCCTACAGCAACGATGTCAAGGAGCAGCTTCTCGGGGTGCCCCGCGCGATCCTCGCTACACACGGCGCCGTATCGGCCCCGTGCGCCCAAGCGATGGCGGAAGGGGCGCAGACCCACTTGAACGCCGACTTCGCCCTCGCCACGACCGGCATCGCCGGGCCGAGTGGGGGGACGGCCGCCAAGCCCGTGGGCCTCGTCTACATCGCCCTGTCATCCCCGGAAGGGGTGGTGGTGGAAGAGCACCGGTTCCACGGATCCCGTCGCGAGATCCGCTGGGAAGCGAGCGAAGCCGCGCTGGCCCTTCTCCTCCGAAAGCTGAGGAACCTGTGACCTCTTCCCGACGGCAAGGTTCAACAGGGGCCCTCCTCCGCTGGGGGATCCTCGCGGGCCTCATGATCGGGGGCATCGCCCTGTTCGGCGCCCTCGTGTACTGGAGTGGAGCGGCTCAGGTGGTCGCGGAGATCGTGGGGATGGGGATTGTGGGGTTCTCGGCCGTCGTCCTGAGCGTGGTGGCATCCATCGGCACCTGGACGTTGAGCTGGTACGCGCTCCTCCGCGGGGCGGGGATTGCCATGCGGTGGCGCAACACCGTCTCCCCCCTCCTGGCGGGATTCGCGGTGAGCTACCTCACCCCCTCGCTGTACCTCGGGGGCGAGCCAGTGCGGGCGTACTGGGTGTCCCGCGACCAGGGGATCCCGATGGCCCGGGTGATGGCCACTGCGGTCGTGGAGCGGATCCTCGCCGGTTTCTCCATCCTCGCGTTCGCCTCGATCGGGGCCGTGTTCGCGGTGACCTCGCCCCGGCTCTCGCTCGCCGACAAAGGGGCGGTGGGGATCGCCCTCGGCGTGTTGACCCTGTTCCTCGTCCTCCTCCTCATCCCCTTCGCTCGCAACGCCCGCTGGCTCTCCAGGCTCCTCGCCTGGGCGGCGCGGTTCCTCCCCGGGCGGAGGCGGCTCCTCCGGGCCGCGGTTCACGTCGCCGAGATGGAAGGGGAGATCCACCGTGCCTTCTCCCACTACCTCGGCTACACGCTCCTCGCGTTCGCTTTCCAGCTCCTCACGGTCTTCCTCAACTACATCCGACCGCAGATCTTCTTCCACTTCACCCAACGTGCCCTGTTCACGTTTCCCCAGCTTTCGCTCTACTTCACGCTGAGCATCTTCTTGGACGCCTTCGTATGGGTCACCCCCGGCGGGTTCGGGCTCACCGACGGTGGGCGCGTGATGGTGTTCACCCTCCTCGGGATCCCCGCAAGCGGAGGGGTTGCGTTCACCGTCGTGTATCGGTTCGTCGATCTCCTCCTGGTGGGCCTCGGGGCCCAGCTCCTCCTCCGCCGGGGTCTCATCAGCCTGCGCCCTGGCCGGTTCCGGATCGCGGTGGACCGAGACCCCTCCACCACTGGAGCCCCACCCGACGAAGGTCATGGCCAAAGTTCGAATCCGTCAGGGAAATAATCACGACGGTACACGTGCAGAGCGTCGCTTCCCTCTCCCACACGGGCGGCGAGAAACTCGCGCTCCTTGGCCAGCAGCAGCGTATCACCGATCGCGCTGTGGAGGAGATAGGCATCGACGACGATCCTCCCCGCACCGGCGAGGATGGCTCGCTCGCCCAAGGACTCGACGCGAACCACGGCCGGGCCCGCACGTCCATTCCCCGCCCCCGACGAGGACGGCCCACCGAAGAGGAGGACCTGGAACTCAACCACCTCGTCGGGCGACCCGGCAACGAGGGCGGGCAGGATGGCGAGAGTGCTGAGCATGCCAAGGACCACGGTTGGCCCTGGCCCGAGGTCCACTACGCTCTGCTCGTCACCGCTGGCCACCGTGACGTACCCGTCCTCGACCTGGGCAACGATCCTCCGCGACATCCCCAGCGGAGCGCGCACGTGGAGCGCGTAGGACACGGGACGCACCTGCGCGTCGATCACCAACGCCTGGGTGAACGTCACCCGCACCGGGACGACAAGAAGGCGAACGGTGAAGGAGCCGGTTGACTCCAGTGTGACGCCCTGGGCACTGACGGTGAGCGCATAGCTCTCCTGGCCGAGCACGCGCCCCCGAGCTG
>JACIWJ010000055.1 GCA_014361015.1 Candidatus Bipolaricaulota bacterium
CTCCGATCCTGCCGACAAGGCCCGGCACGACAAGATGGTGAGCCTTGTCCAGATCATGCTCGACCTACACAAGCGGCTCGCCGCCGCCAAGACCGCCCACGAGAAGACGGTGCTCCAGCGCCAGATCGCCGCCACCGACCACCAGATCGACCAGCTTGTCTACGAGCTCTACGGCCTGACCGAGGAGGAGATTGGTATTGTCGAGGCGGGAGGGTGAGTTCGTGTTCCGCGTGCAGCTGGGCACGTTCAGCGGGGCGCCCTGCGGGGCATCCCTCCCGGGGCAGTGGCGATCGAGCTGACAGGTGGTTCTCCTCGCCAACCGCGCCTCGTACCCTCACTCCAAGGTGACCGGCCGTGACGAGACGCCTACGCCGCACGGCTCTGGGTCGAGTACCCGCCCCGTATCGCCCCGCGCTGAACCTCATCGAGCGGGTATGGAAGCTCACGCACTGGAGCTCCATCCGAAGATCAAGGGCGTGAGCTCTGTGGTCGAGGGGCTCCTCCTTTCCTGGGCTCGGGGCAGCAACGACTTGCGCACCTGACCAGCGGGGCCCCCCCATGGCTACACGAACGACACGATGAAGTAGGAGAGCCCAACGAGGAACACGGGGACATACAGAAGGAGCAGCCGCCACCTCTTGAAGATCACCGCGAGCGAGGCTACCGCTGCCGACACGTTGAAGATCAGCGCTCCTGTGGACCGGAAGTCCGACGTCCGACCGTGCTCTGCCGCTTGGGCGCAGCGAAGCGCAGGCTACATCCATGCGCGCAAGCGATCGGCGGCTCCCCCGCGTCGCTCGGTCAAGCCCATGCGGCCGGAACAAGAACCGTTCCGGATTAGGGGAGCATAAGGTGTGCTTCGCCTTCGGGGTGAGGGCGGTGGCGCACGCGAAGAGGCCGAGGTGTCCGTGCTTCCACCGGTGCGAGGATCCCGGAGAGGTCGTCATCGCAAGCCGGTGCAGCGCGGGATTGCCCCGTGGCTCAAGAGCTGGCGGCGGCCCACACGAGGAAGCCCACGCTGCGCGCGGCATGAAGGCGCTGCCGGCGTGGGCCGACCCCCTGGTTTCGTTAGCCTCGAGAGCCGATCAGCCGCTCGGCTAGGGCTAGATCTCCGGGCCGGGTGATCTTGAGGTTCGCCGGGTCGCCGGGGACGGCGGCCACGGGGCAGCCGAGGAGAAGGACCGCCGCCGCGTCGTCGGGAAGGTCGAGCCCCCGCCGTTCTGCCTCCGCGTACCCCGCGAGGAGGAGCTCCCGCTGAAACCCCTGCGGGGTTTGGATGAGGACGAGCCCTGACCGGTCGAGGGTCTCCGCGAGGAACCCCTCCTTGGCGTAGCGCACCGTGTCCGAGATGGGGACCACCGGCACCGCCGCCCCGTGGCGCCGCGCGGCCACGAGAACACGCCGGACGAGGTCCGGGCTCGCAAGGGGACGGGCCCCGTCGTGGATGAGCACGAGCTGGCCGCCCGCCATGGTGACCCCGGCTCGCGCGGAGTCGAGGCGCCTCTCTCCTCCCACGACGACCCTCGTGGGAAGGGAGAGGCCGCGTGCGACCGCGGCCGCGCGCGCCTCATCCCCACTGCGGACCACGACCACGATTTCGTCCACCGCGTTCGCCGCTGCGAGCGCCCCGAGCGTGTGCACCACAAGCGGCCGCCCCGCGAGGAGGGCCCACACCTTGCTCTCCTCTCCCCCGAACCGCGTCCCCCGGCCCGCGGCGAGGATCACCCCGGAGACGGCCACCATCGGTCTACCCCCGGGGAAAGGAGATCCTCTGGAGGTTCGTCCCGTCGGGGTGGATCGTGTACGCCCCCCACTGCCCGCCGCGGTTGGAGTTGAACAGGATCCGCCCATCCGGTGTCCAGCTCGGGTTCGCGTCCACGGCCGGATCGCTCGTCACCCGGAACATGGCCCGGGTCTCCACCTCCACGGTGAAGATGTCCCAGTTGTCCTTGTCCTGGACGTACATGAACGCGATCCGCGTCCCGTCCAGGGACCAGCACGGGTAGACGATGTCCCGCTCCAACCCCACCAGGAGTCGCTCTTCGTTCGTGGCGAGATCGAGGACGAACAGGTCGTAGCTCTTCTCCCCCTTGGCGATGTAGGCGAGGCGCGTTTGATCCGGCGAAAGCGTGGGCTGCCAGAAGTCCACCGGCTCTTCCTCCCCCCCGAAGAACGTGCAGCCGGCCAGGGCTAGCCCCAGCGCGCCGAGGATCATCCCCTTGAGCGTAATGCGTGTCACCTCATCCCCCTTTTCGCTACAATGGTTCGCTTTGCTCCATTGTACGGGGGAACGATAGGTTGGGTCCGAAGGCAGAGAGGGTCAGGGATATCGTTGCCCGAGGGTCGGAGGCGCTGGCGCGAGCGGGGGTTCCATCCCCCGTGCGCGAGGCGCGGCGGCTCCTCTCCCTCGCCGTCGGCTCACCGCCGGCCGGTCTCGGGCCCGCCGATCGGGTGCCGCCGTGCGTCGGGCGGAGGTACCGGACGCTTCTCGCGGAGCGCGGGCGGCGCGTTCCGTTCGCGCTCATTGAGGGGGAGACGGGATTCCTCGACTTCGATCTGGCGGTGGGGCCGGGCGTGTTCATCCCCCGCCCGGAGACGGAGGAGCTCGCGGAGCGAGCGGTCGCGATCCTCCGCTCCCTTCCCCCTCGTCCCCTCGCCCTCGACTTGGGAACGGGATCCGGCGCTCTCGCCCTCGCCCTGGCGCGGGCGAGGCCTGATTTGTCGGTCATCGCGGTGGATGTGAGCCCGCGGGCGCTGGCCTGCGCGCGGAAAAACGTTCGGGTCCACGGTCTGGAGAGGAGGGTCGAGGTGAGGCGCTCGAACTGGTTCTCCCGCGTCTCGGAGCGGTTCCACCTCATTGTGGCCAACCCGCCCTACGTGGCAAGGCCAGAGCTGCCGTCCCTCGACCCCGAGGTGCGGCGCTACGAGCCGCGCCGGGCCCTCGATGGGGGACCGGACGGACTCACGGCGATCCGCGCCATCCTCGCTCGTGCCCCGCAGCATCTCGTCGCGGGGGGGACGCTCCTCATCGAGATCGGGGATGGACAGGGCGGGGAGGTCCTCCGATTTGCCCGCGGCGTGCCAAGTCTGGTAGAAACGAGGGTGGACAGGGATCTCAGAGGGAGAGAGCGTTTCTTTAGCGGACGATGCGGATAGCGATCCAGGTCTCGGAGCTGCAGTACGCGACTGACGATGGGGTGCTCGTCCTGGACAACCTGTCCTTGGGCCTCCCCGGGGACGGGTTCGTGTTCGTGGTGGGCCCCCCCTCGTCGGGGAAGACCCTTCTTTTGGAGCTCATCCTGAGGGAGAAGACGCCCACCAGAGGGCAGATCCTCGTCTTGGGGCGGAACATGGCCCGCCTCTCCCCGGCTCGGGCCCGCGAGCTCCGGCGCAGGATCGGGTACATGCCCGAAGGGTCGATCGTCCTCGACGAGCGGTCGGTCCAAGGGAACCTCGAGTTCAAGCTGCGGGCGTTGGGGATCCGGGGGCCGGCGGCGCGGGAGCACATGGCACGGGCAGTGGAACTCGCCCACCTGAAGGGAGAAGAGGGGACGGTGGGCGCGAAGCTTGATCCGTTCGGGCGGCGGAAGCTCGTCCTCGCCCTCGCGATCTGTCCGGAACCGGCTGTGCTGTTGTGCGATGACCCGTTCCGCGGGCTGGCCGTCGCCGAGCAAGATGAACTGGTGGGGATGCTGAAAGTGATCAATGGGGCGGGGGTGGCGGTGCTCGCCACGACGCGGGACCCGGAGCTCCCCGCGCGGCATGGGTTCCCGTCCTGGGATCGATCACCCCTCCTCCAGTACGCGCTCCACCTGCGGCCGGGGGTGAGAGGGTGAACTACGGAAGCGCAGTTTTGATCGGGGATGCCCTGGGGAAGATCCTCCGGCGGCCGATCGCGCCTGGGCTGTGGATGGTTGCGGTGGCGGCGGTCCTCGTGAGTGGAACGGCCCTGTTCCTCATCCCCACCGCTCCCGGCGCGATGGGCGTGGCCACGGAATCGTACCTGTTGGCCCAGCTCGGGCTGGGCCCGTCCGAGGCGGCGATCGCTCGCCTGGGGAGCCAGATCTGGACCTGGCCGGGGGTGGATGGGGTGACGTTCCGCTTCCCTGGGGAAGATGATCCCATCGCCATCTCTGAGCGGACCCTTGTCGTGCGGCTCCTATCTGCGGAAGCCCGGGCCACGGTCGAGTCCCGCCTGCGAGCGCTGCCGGAGGTGGAGGGCGTTCGGTACCACGAGCAACCTTCGGCTCGCGTCCGTGTCCCACCGGCATCGCGCGTCGCGGCCCTCGTGGCGCTGGTGGGAACGCTCGCCCTCGCCCTGTGGTTGGGCCATCGGTCCATCACCCGCGCTGTTGCCCTGTGGGGGAAGGAACTCGCGCTGCTGCGAAGCTGCGGGGTGAGGCCGGCTTTGATGCGGGCCCCGCTCTTCACGTTGGGGGCGGTGGTGGGGCTCGGGGGCGGCGGCCTGTACATCGTGGTGTGCTGGGTCCTCTGGAAGTGGGGGCGGTCGCTTCCGTACCTGCGGGACGTGGTCCCGAGCTTCCCCTACGTCTGGCCGGGCCTCGTCATCGCTGGGCTGGCGATCGGGCTCGGGCTTGGCCTGGGGGGGGCCCTCATCGCGACCCTCGCTCCCCCCTCTCGGTCCTAGGCGCAGGGCCTGCCCCGGCGGCGAGGAAGGAGGAGCTGCCCTGCGCTAGGGGCGCCATTGTCTGGCATTCGGGGTTCCTCCACGTCCCCTCCTCACCGGCGCCACCGGATGCGGCTACAGTGGGTCCGTGGGCTCCCGAAGGGGGGGACGGGAAGAAACAGCAGAGGCTCGACCAACGCTGTCCATGGGGGTAGGATGATCCTCCTAGAGCACCTGTGACCGGGGAGGGGATGATGAAGACCGGAGTTGTTGGGGTCACCTTGGCGAGCGTGCTCGCCGCGGGGCTGGGGGCGTTCGGGCAGGCCAACCTGCAGTCGTTCCCGGCCGGGACGACGACGATGGTGTTCCACATCGTGACGGAGGACCTGAGCGAGCCACAGCTTCTCGAGCTCCACGTGGTCGGCCGTGCTGACGGAACGTACACGGTGCGCATGGTGCTGGAGGCCACCGGGACGGCGGACCAGATGTCGGCGTTCGGCTTCGTGTTCGGGGCGGCGGGGTTCATGTACGGGGGAGGACAGGACGTCGGTCTGGCTGCGCTCCAGACCCTGATGGACCAGCGACGCCGGCTCCAGGAGGGACAGGAGTACACGCTGCCCAGCGGGGCGACGTTCACCGATGTCTCCTGGGTGACGATCGCTGGCGTCGAGTGCGTGGAGGGCTCGATCGTCGACCCCCGCAATCCCGATTCCCGGACGACGATCGCGTTCAGCCTGTCCCATCCTGTGTACACGGTGCCCCGGGTGCGCATGGAGCGGCTGCGGGACGGGCGTTGGGAGACGGTGTTCTCGATGGAGCTGGTCGAGTACGCGTTCGTTGGCGGGTAGGGCCGACGATGCCGCTCCTCGACCTCAAGGGGATCACCAAGGTCTACTCCCTCGGCAAGACCAGGGTCCACGCCCTGCGGGGGCTTGATCTCACCGTCGAGAGGGGGGAGATCGTGGCCGTGATGGGCCCCTCCGGGTCGGGCAAGTCCACGCTGATGCACATCCTGGGCGCGCTGGACACGCCGACGGACGGAGTGGTGCTGCTGGACGGACAGTCCCTCCCGAAGCTTTCCGAGGACCGGCTCGCCGCCTTGCGCGGGCGCAAGGTGGGGTTCGTGTTCCAAACCTTCAACCTCGTGCCGACCCTCTCCGCACAGAAGAACGTGGAGCTGCCGATGATCTTCCTCAGGGTACCCAGGAGAAAGCGCGCGGCACGGGCGCGGGAGCTCCTGGCCAAGGTCGGGCTGGCGGATCGCGCTCACCACAAGCCCAACGAGCTTTCCGGCGGTGAGCGGCAACGCGTGGCGATCGCCCGCGCCCTGGCGAACGACCCGGAGGTCATCCTCGCCGACGAGCCCACGGGGAACCTCGACACGGAGACGGGAGCGACGATCCTGGATCTTCTCCGGCGCCTGAGCAAGGAGGATGGGAAGACCGTGGTCCTCGTGACCCACGACCCCGAAGCGGCCCGGATCGCGGACCGCGTCGTCCGCATGCGCGATGGGCGCGTGCTGGAGGCGATGGGCCATGGTTAGGGACTTCCTCTGGTTGGCCGGGTCGAGCATCCTCCACCGCAAGGTCCGCAGCTGGCTGACCGTGATCGGCGTCTTCATCGGGATCACGGCTGTGGTCGCCCTGATCTCGGTCGGGCTGGGGCTCGAGCGCACGATCAACGATGAGGTGGCCAAGGTGTTCGGCGTGGACACGTTCATGCTGACGCCCCGGGAGGCGTTCGGCCCTGGCCGCAGCACCCAAGGGTCGGCGCAGTACGCGTTGGACCTTGAGTGGTTGCGCGCGGTGGACGGCGTGGCGACGGCGGCGGCGGTGCGGCAGCGCACGGCGTTCGTCCAGGGACAGGTCGGGCCGGACGGGCGCCTTGCGCAGGGCTTCCTTCCCGTGGTGGGGCTCTCGCCCGAACTCGTCACCTCGTTCGCGTCGTTCATCGGCACGCTCGAGCTCGAACCCGGCGGGCGCCTGTTCGGCGATGGCGAGACCTTGGTCGCGGTGCTGGGAACGGATGTGGCGGCCCGGTTGCAGGCCGGTGTGGGCCAGACCATCGTCGTTGCCGGAGACGGGGACAAGCCGGAGCTTGCGCTGACCGTGATCGGGATCCTCGCCGCGTCCGATCCTGGATCATCGCGGCAGGGGTTCGCCTCCGGCGTGTCGGCGAGCGGCGATACGATCTACGTCCCCTACGAGACGATGGAGCTCCTGTGGGGGCCGGC
>JACIWJ010000056.1 GCA_014361015.1 Candidatus Bipolaricaulota bacterium
CGGTAGATCGGCGACCCGAGGAGGTGGTACAGGGACTGATCGTCGCGCGGGTCAGCCACCGTCCGCAGGAAAGAAAGGAGGAGTTTGATCTCCTCCTGGTCGAACATCCCCGCCCGGTACCGCCCGGCGAGGGTCCAAGGGATCCCGCGCTCGGCGAGCGCGCGTAGGTAGGGATCGGGACGGTAGCGGTTGCGATAGAGGAGGGCGATCTCCCGGTGGGGGGTCCCCGCCGTGTGGAGCCGCTCCACCTCATCGGCCACGAACTCCGCTTCCTCAGCGACGGTCGGGAAGTGACGGTGTAGGGGGGGCTCGCCGGGGCCATGGGGCGAGGCGAGCTCCTTCGTGATCGCGTGGGGGATCTCGCCGCGCAGGGACAGGGCCTCGAGGCGGTAGGCGTTGTGGCGGATGACGCGCGTGGCGGCGTCGAGGATCCCTTGCGTCGAGCGGAAGTTCCGGGTCAGCACCACAACCTTCGCCGCGGGGAAGCTGCGCAGGAAGGCGAGGAGGTTGTCCCACGGCACACCGCGGAACCCGTAGATCGCTTGGTCATCGTCGCCCACGACGCTGACGTTTCCGTGCTCGGAGAGAAGTTGGACGAGTTCAAGCTCGGCCCGGCTCGTGTCCTGAAACTCGTCGGCGAGGACATACGGGAACCGGCGATGGTACTCGGCGCGCAGCCCCGGACGCTCCGCAAGGAGCCGCGCCGTGCGCACGATGAGATCGCCGAAGTCCACCGCCCCTTCGCGCTCGAGAAGCTCCTGGTACGCTGCGTAGCAGTCGGCAAGCTCGCGGTGAAGCTCGCGCTCGTCGGGGGGAAGTCCGCCTTGGGCCCTCTCCCACCACTCGTGGTAGCGGCTCGGCGACACCGCGTCGTCCTTGGCCCGCCCGATGAACGACAGGAGCGGGGACAGGAACCGCAGCGGCTGACGAAGCGCCCGCGGGCGCAGCCGCCGCAACGGGAGATCGGTGAGATGATCGAGGAGGAACACGCGTTGGTCCCACTCGTCGAGGATGTGAAAGTCGGGAGGGAGTCCGGCCAATGGGGCGTTCTCGCGGAGGATGCGCTCGCAGACCGAGTGGTAGGTGGCAACCCACGCATCGAGGGCTGCGTAGCGCACCCACTCGAACGCCCGGTCGAGCATCTCCTCGGCCGCCTGGTGGGAGAAGGTAAACACGAGGAGCTGGCTGGGACGTTCGACGATCCCCTCGGCGATGAGGTGGGCGATGCGGCGGGTGATGACGGTCGTCTTCCCCGTCCCCACCCCAGCCACGATGAGGAGGGGCCCGCTCCCGTGGGTCACCGCTTCCCGCTGCTCGTCCGTGAGCCCGTCGAGGATCCCCGCCATGGGAGGAAGTGTACCCAGACCGAAGGCCGATCTTCCCGGGTGGAGCCCTTGCACGGAGCGGGGGGGACGGAGTACGCTCGGCGCATGAACCCGTTCAGCCTGTTCGTCATGCTCGTGCTCGTGGGAGCGATCGTGGCGGTGGGGGCGGTGATCGTCTCCGAATGCCGTGATGCGGAGCTCATCGTTCTCCCGGCCACCGTGACCGACAAGACGGTCGTCGTCCGGGAGAAGACCGTGACCTCGACGGTCCCGTCCAGCGGCTGCTCGACCTGCCCCGGGGGGGGGTCGGGTGGGTCCACGACGGTGACCACCGTCGTCCAGGAGGAGACGTTCTACGTGACCCTGAGCGTTCTCGAGAACGGGAAGCCGACCACCCAGCGGGTCGAGGTGTCGCGCGATGTCTACGCGAGGCTGAAGGTCGGCGACGCGGTGGAGTACCGGTTCCTCCGAGGGAAGACTTCGGGCCGCGTTTGCAGCAGCCCGGAGCTCCTTGTACCGGCACCTGCGTAGAAGACCTCTCCACCGGGGATGAAGAGCTGATTTGAAGAGAAGGGCCCTGGAAGATTCCAGGGCCCTCTCCATCTCCCAGCCGTGCGTGCCTACTTCGTGACGTCCACCTTGTCGATCACGAGGTCGCAGTCGTAATCGTAGATCACGAGCGTGATCCGGGGCTGGATCACGCGCCGGTTGGCGAAGACGTAGGTGACCGTGTAGCGGCCGTCATCAGCTTCACCGTCGCCATCGAGGTCCCCACGCTGCACGTCGCGCGGCGACACGATCTGCACTCGGATATCGATCAGCACATTCGAGTCGACGTCGATCGTCACCGTGTCCGCCATCCCGTCGCCAGTGGCATCCGAGAGCCAGAGGCGGTCATCGATGACGTCGTCAAGATCGAGGTCGCCGGTCCACGCCGCCGGGAAGCTGGCTGGGTCGCGCGGGTCCGTCCCCGCCGCGATCTCATCGTCGTCCGCGAACCCGTCCTCGTCCGTATCCACCGGGGTCTGCACCACTGGGTGAACGATCGGGATCGGCTGGGTGTTGCACGGGTCCTCCTCCAATCCATCGATGAATCCGTCGGAGTCCGAATCGCGGTTCGTTGGGTCGAGCACCGGCACGAACCGTATGTAGAAGTCCACATCGTCTTCGTCCACGTACCCATCGCCGTCGTTGTCGACCCCGTCCACCGGGTCCTCGTCGATGAGGCCGTCCCCATCGTTGTCGAGCCCGATCACCGTCAGCTCTTGGCAGACCCAATCCACCTCCTCCCCGTCGAGAAGCCAGTCGTTGTCCGTATCGTGATCGAGGGGGTTCGTCGGGTTGAACGGGAAGAACGAAGGGGGATTGGTCTGTCCCCGCAGTTCCTCCCAGTCGGTGAGCCCATCGTGATCGGTGTCAGGATCGCAAGGGTTTGTCTCCAGCGGGGTCCCGTAGGCGGGGCCGGGGATCGGCCCGTGGTGGCCATAGTCGAAGTCGCTCACGAGGAAGTCGAAGTGACCATCGTGGTTCAGGTCCTCTTCTCCATCGAGCAGGCCGTCGCCGTCCGAGTCCGGGTTGAGCGGGTCCATGCACCCCGAGACCGGCTTGACGTTGTTCGCCTCCGGGTACACGACCGTGATCGGCCGGCCGAAGAGGTCCGTTGCCGGGATCAAGTGCTGACGGGAGACCGAGAACGACAGGCGTTCGATGCCATCGCCGACGGCGTCGCCGTCGGTGTCCGGGTTGTTGGGGTCCGTCTCGATCGCCGAGTCCCAATCCCCTTCGCCGTCCTCATCCTCGCCGATCCCGAGCGGGTTGGGGTGGCCGCCGATCCCGGTGAGGCACCGGGGATTGACGAGGACGCTGGGATGGCCGCTCGTCATGTACGGCGTGCGGGCGCCGCCGTCGCACAGGCCATCGGCGTCCGTGTCGCAGTTGGTGGGGTTGGTGGGGTTCGACCCGAACACCTCCGCCGAGTCCAAGAGGCCGTCATCGTCCGTGTCGGGGTCGAACGGGTCGGTGGGGATCGGCCCACCGCCGGTGACCTCGTGCCAGTCGTTGCGGCCATCGTCGTCGGTATCCCAGTCACCGGGATCGGTGCCGATCGCAGTCTCCTCCCCGTCGAGGAGGCCGTCACCATCGGAGTCAAGGTCACAGACGTTCCAGACGGCGTCGTCGTTCTGCTCGCCGCCGGCTGGGGTGACCACGGTGCGCACGACGCCGGGCCACGCCACGGAGGCTCCGGCGATGTCCCCGAAGTCCTCGTAGTGGGTCCAGCTGTACGTGACACCGGCCGCTGTGAACGTGCGTGAGACGACCGCACCGTCCTGCACTCCATCGTCGTCCGAGTCCGCATCGTTCACGTACGGGCACGCGAGGTCGCGCGCTCCGCCGATACCTCCCGCGAGCGCGCTCAGACCGCTGCCCGCGAACTCCTGTGGGTCAAACAGATGATCGCCGTCGGTGTTGGTACTCAAAGGATCGCTCACCTGGTCGAACTGACGGTTCGGCCAGGTACCGCTGACGGCGACGAGCTCATCAGCGTCGGCCAGGGTGTCGTTGTCCGTGTCCGCATCCAGCGGGTCAGTGCCAGAGACGTTCACCTCTTCCCAATCGGAGAGCCCGTCGTTGTCTGAGTCCGTGTCCAACGCTGGCACTGTCTGGGGCAGCGACGGGCCTGCCATCGAGGCGAAGACGTACGGCGCGAGAAGATCATTGCCGGTCCCGCGCATGCTACCGGCGAGGACGATGTAGCCCGCGGGCGGCGTGCTGGTCCCCATGGGAAGGACCGTGGACACCCCTTGCGGGGTGGCTGTCCGGCCGAGCAGGCCCTCCTCCTCTCCGTCCTGGAGGCCGTCGCCGTCCGAGTCAGGACTGCAAGCGCAGGTCTCGCCCCAGCCTTGGAGCGTGCTGTCCCCGATCTGGTAGTTGTTCCAGATCCCGTCCTTGTTCTTGTCCTCGTAGCCATCCTGGAGCCCGTCGTCATCCGAGTCGTCGTCGTTCACGAACGGGCAGATCGTGTCAGGGTTACCCCCCAGACCGCGCAGGTAGGTGGTCCCGAGTCCCGTTCCAGGGTACTCGATCGCGTCGGGGAGCCCGTCGTCGTCCGTGTCTGGATCGAGCGGGTCGGATTCTTGGGTGAACGTCCGCTTGGGCCACGCCCCGCCGGTGGCGATCAGCTCGCCGGCATCGGACAGGGTGTCGTTGTCTGTGTCTGCGTCGAGCGGGTTCGTTCCGGTGACGTTGACCTCTTCCCAGTCGGAGAGGCCGTCGTTGTCGGAGTCGTCGTCGAGGGCGGCGACCGTGGTCGCGGGTCCCGTTGGAGTGACTACGCCAATCGGACCGGCGCCGAACAACCCCTCTTCCTCGCCGTCGAGCAAGTCGTCGTCATCCGTATCTGGATCGCACGGATTCGTCTCTCCCGACCCATGACTCGCGCTATTGCCGATGCTCGTGTAGTCCCAGGTTCCATCGCGGTCGGAGTCCTCATATCCGTCCTGAAGTCCGTCATCGTCGGAGTCATCGTCGTTCACGAACGGGCAGCCAAGCGCGATCTCCAGGTCGTCGGTGAGTCCATCGCCGTCTGTATCGGCCTCACGCGGGTTGGCGTGATTCCGTGCGTCTCCATCCGCCCAAGTAGCGACCTCGGCACTGTCCGAGATCGTGTCGTTGTCGGTGTCCGCATCCATTGCGTCGGTCTGGTAGACGTTTGTCTCGTCGTAGTCGGACAGGCCATCGTTGTCCATGTCCGAGTCGAGTGCGGGAACGGTGATGGCCAAGCTTGGTCCGGCTGCACCGACGGTCGCGGAAACGCCTTCGGGTGTTACCTCGCCAGCCCCAAAGAGACCCTCCTCCTCCCCATCGCCCAAACCATCGCCGTCAGTATCCCAAACACAGAGATGGGTCTCCCATTGCGCGGCGGTCTTCGTCGCCTGGGTAGCCGAGGTCCCGGTAGTGATCCCGGTTCCTCCTTCACCCCAGGTGCCGTCCTTGTTCGCGTCCTCATATCCGTCCTGAAGTCCGTCATCGTCGGAGTCATCGTCGTTCACGTACGGGCAGGAAGCGCATGCGGGATAGGAGCTGAACTCGATATCATCGTTCAGTCCGTCACCATCGGTATCGATCATCAGTGGATCAGCATGATCGCGCGGGTCCGCGCAGCCCCACGTGTCGACTTCCTGCTTGTCGGTGAGCGAATCGCAGTCGGTGTCAGTAACGCAGAAGCTCGTGTTGTAGCCGATCTCTTCACCGTCAGAAAGCCCATCCCCGTCACTATCAGCCACGTTCGGGCTCGGTCGGCGCGTTCCCCCGTAGTATCCACCGGCCTCGAGAATCTCGCCGTAGTCATCGATGCCATCGCCATCGGTGTCCCAATTGTTGTAGTCCGTGCCGGTGACGTTCTCTTCCAGCACGTCAGGGATCCCGTCTCCATCGAGGTCGGTCTCCATCGCCAGAATGGCAATGTCGAGGGCGATCCCGGCACCGGCGACGATCGCCTTGGCGATGTCGCTGTAGGGGATCGTCACCCCTGTGCTCACGATGAGGCCTCCCACGATGACGCCGTCGGGGATGACATCGAGCACAAGCGCCGTCGTATCCAGGCCGAGCTTCACGGCTTCCAGAGCGACGATAGCGGCATTCAAGTCGAAGACCATCTGGGCGACGTTGACCCCCCCCGAACCGCAGCCGTCGGTGCAGTTGGAACCATCGGTGCCGTCCCCCGGATCCGGGGGGAACTGGTCGTAGCGCTCGATGTTTATGGAGCCCGTCGAGCCAAGGTGAATCCGATTGGTTGGCTCGTATTGCACCGTCACGTTGACCAAGGGCGACGATGTGTCAAAGCTGTCCACGCAGGTCAAGGTGGGGCCGGAGAGCCCGGAGCATGCCGTCTTGTCCGGTTCCAGTAGGTGAATGTCGCCCGCGAGATTGGCGGGAGTCCCCGCGTTGCCCGAGTCCTCCTCCACGGTCACGGTGTAGGCCACGCCGGTCGAGGTGCTCGATCCAGTGACTGAGGTGACGGTCGGCCGCCGTTGGATCCCCTGGCCGAAGACGCCGCTGCTGTTTGCATGGATCCCGTCGATGGCGCTGTAATCGGCGTAGACGCTGTCGATCCCGGCCTCCGCATCGAGCCCCGTGCAGGTGTAGGAAAAAGAGCCGCTAGGCGCAGCTCCGAGCGCGGGCACGACCGTGGCGTCCCCGCCGTGCGTCTGAAGGTACGTTGAGTAAGCGATCGTGCCGAGTGGAACCGTGGCTGTACCGGGGAGGCCATCCACCTCCTCCACC
>JACIWJ010000057.1 GCA_014361015.1 Candidatus Bipolaricaulota bacterium
TGGACCTCGCACGCCTCGGCCAGGCCCGCGGCCACCACGTTCACCGCCGCGTAGCGGGCCATGTAGGAGCCGGAGCGATCGACCTTCGTCGGGTCCTTGCCGGAGAACGCCCCCCCGCCGTGGGATCCGTACCCGCCGTACGTGTCGACGACGATCTTTCGCCCCGTCATCCCCGTGTCCGAGGCCGGCCCCCCGACCACGAACCGGTCGGATGTGTTCACGTGGACCTGGGACTCCTCGTCGAGCCAGCCGTCGAGCACCGGTTCCACGACGAGCCGTCGCACGTCCTCCCGCAGCTGGTCGATCTCCACGTCCGGGGCGTGCTGAGCGGCGATGACCACCGTGTGCACGCAGAGGGGCCGGCTGCCCTCGTACTCGACGGTGACCTGGGTCTTGCCGTCGGGGCGCAGGTAGAGGAGGGAACCGTCCTTGCGGACCTCGGCCAGCCGTCGGGCCAGCTTGTGGGCGAGCGTGATCGGGAGGGGCATCCGCTCCGGGGTCTCGCTCGTGGCGTACCCGAACATGATCCCCTGGTCCCCGGCCCCAATCCGGTCGTAGGGGTCACCGGCCTCGTCCCGCCGCACGGCCTGGGCGATGTCCGGCGACTGCTGGCGGATGAGGGTCGCCACCGCGCAGGCGTCGAACGACAACCCGTACTCGGGCTTGATGTACCCTGCATCGCGGATCACCCGCCGCGCGATCTCCCCCGGGGCGAGGTGGGCGGAGGTCGCGATTTCCCCCCCCACGATGATGAGGCCCTCGGTCACGAACGTCTCGCACGCCACCCGGCCCAGCGGATCCTTGGCCAGCACGGCATCGAGGACCGCATCGGAGATCCGATCCGCCAGCTTGTCCGGGTGCCCCTCGGTCACGGACTCAGCGGTGACCAGCCTCTTCGCTCCGCCCCGCCCCGTTCGTGCCATCGCACGGTAGGGTACTCCGTTCGTCCCCCCCTCACCAGAGGGGACTGGCGTCCAGCTGCAGCAGGCGGCGGCTGTGGGGTACACTCGGGCGTTGTCGATGGGACAGCGCGAGGAGGGACGATGGAACGCACGCTCGTGCTCTTGAAACCGGATGCCCTGCAACGGCGGCTCGTGGGCCGGATCATCGCTCGGCTGGAGGCGAAGGGCCTCAGCATCGTGGCGATGAAGCTCATGCACGTGCCCCGGGGCGTCGCGGAGCGCCACTACGCCGAACACATCGGCAAACCGTTCTATGAGGAGCTCGTGTCGTTCATCACCTCGGCTCCGGTGGTCGCCCTCGTCGTTGCGGGGCCAGGTGCGATCGAGGTCGTGCGTCGGCTGATGGGGAAGACGAACCCGGTCGAGGCCGATCCGGGCACGATCCGCGGCGACTTCGGGCTCTCGGTGGGGATGAACCTCGTCCACGGCTCGGACTCCCCGGCCGCGGCGGCGCGGGAGATCCCCCTCTTCTTCTCCCCCGGGGAGATCCTGAGCTACCCCATGGCCGATGCGGCCTGGCTTGGAGGCTAGGATGCTCCCGCCTCGCTACGATCCGACCGAAGTCGAGCCGCGCATCCTCGCGTTCTGGGAGGAACGGGACCTGTGGCGCTGCAACCCGCGCAGCGGCAAGCCCCCGTTCTCCATCGTCATCCCCCCTCCCAACATCACGGGGCGGCTCCATCTCGGGCACAACCTCGTCTACACCTTCCAGGACCTCCTCATCCGCTACAAGCGGATGGCGGGGTTCGAGGCGTGCTGGTTTCCCGGCACGGACCACGCTGGGATCGCCACCCAGAACGTGGTGGAGAAGGCCCTCGCTCGGGAGGGGATCACCCGCCAGGACCTGGGGCGGGAGGGCTTCGTGCGTCGGGTTTGGGAGTGGAAAGAGCGCTATGGGGACGAGATCGTCGACCAGCTGAAGGTTCTCGGGTGCTCGTGTGACTGGTCCCGGCAGCGGTTCACCCTCGATCCCGGCCTGTCGCGGGCGGTGACCCTTGCCTTCGTCCGTCTCCACCGCGAGGGGCTCCTCTACCGCGGGGATTACATGATTCACTGGTGTCCTCGCTGCGGAACGGCGCTGTCGGACATCGAGGTCGAGCACGAGGAGGTCGACGGGCACCTCTACTTTGTCCGCTACCCGCTGGATGGGGGCGGGCACGTCACCGTGGCCACGACGCGGCCGGAGACGATGCTCGGAGACACGGGCGTCGCCGTGAACCCCCGCGACGAGCGGCACCGCCACCTCGTGGGGAGGACGGCGATCCTCCCCCTCCTCGACCGGCGGCTCCCCATCGTGGGAGCCGAGGAGGTGGACCCAGAGTTCGGCACCGGCGTCCTCAAGATCACGCCCGGGCATGATCCCGTGGATCGGGAGATCGGCAGGCGCTATGGGCTTCCCGTGATCGACATCTTCAACCCCGATGGGACGATCAACGACCACGGGGGCCCGTTCGCCGGATTGGACCGGTTCGCGGCCCGGGAGGAGGTCGTCGCGCACCTCAAGGCGAGGGGGCTTCTGGAGAAGGTTGTCCCGTACCGCCACGCTGTCGGGCACTGCCAGCGCTGTCGGACGCGGGTCGAGCCGCGGATCTCCACCCAGTGGTTCATGCGCATGAAGCCCCTCGCCGAACCGGCGATCGCGGCTGTGCGCGAGGGGAGAATCCAGTTCACCCCTGACCGCTGGGCGAAGGTGTACTTCGACTGGCTCGAGGGGATCCGCGACTGGTGCATCTCCCGTCAGCTGTGGTGGGGGCACCGGATCCCCGCCTGGTACGGACCGGACGGGGAGGCGTTCATCGCCCTGGACGAGGCCGAAGCGCGCGAGCTGGCAGCGAGGCACTACGGCCATGACGTGCCCCTCCGCCAGGACGAGGACGTGCTCGATACCTGGTTTTCCTCCGCCCTGTGGCCGTTCTCGGTCATGGGGTGGCCGGAGGAGACGGCCGAGCTCCGGACGTTCTACCCGACCTCCGTCCTCGTGACCGCGTTCGACATCCTGTTCTTCTGGGTCGCGCGGATGGTGATGATGGGCCTCCACTTCATGGGCGAGGTCCCGTTCCGCGAGGTCCTCATCACCCCGTTCATCGTCGACGAGCACGGGCAGAAGATGAGCCGCTCCCGGGGGAACATGATCGACGCCCTCGAGGTCAAGGAGAGCCACGGTATGGACGCGCTGCGGTTCACGATGGCCCAGAGCTCGACCAAGGGCCGGGAGATGCGGGTCTCCTTCCGCCAGCTGGACGAGGCGCGCAACTTCCAGAACAAGCTGTGGAACATGGCGCGGTTCGTCCTCACGAACACGGAGGGCGTGGAGACGGCGGCGGCGCTCGATGGGCGCCCGCTCGCGCCCGAGGACCGCTGGATCCGGTCCCGGCTGAGCTGGCTCGTGGAGAAGGTCCGTACGGAGTTCGACCGCTACAACTTCCACCTCGCGAGCGACGCCCTGTACCACTTCACGTGGCACGAGCTGTGTGACTGGTACCTGGAGCTCGCGAAGCTGCGCCTGCAGGGCGACGATCCTGAGGCCCGGGCCACGTGCCAGCTTGTCCTGCGCGAGGCGTTGGACATCGTGGTCCGCCTTCTGCACCCGGTGATGCCGTTCCTGACCGAGGAGATCTGGGGGCACATGGGGGGGGAGGGGGCGCTTGCCCGGGCCGACTACCCGCGGCCCCGCCCGGAGTGGCGAGATCCCGAGGCCGAGCGGCAGCTGAACCAGGTGATGGACCTCATCCGCGAGGTGCGGGCGGTGCGGGCGGAGGTCGGGGTCCCTGCCGGAACGGAGGTCGATCTGGTCCTCGTATCGGGAGCGGGCGCGGCGGACATGGCCACCCTGTTCGCGCCGGCGGTTCGGAGGCTGGCCCGCACGGCGGCGGTCCGCTACACGCCCGGTGCGCCGCCCCCGGCCGGTGCGGCCCGCGGCGTGGCGGGCGAGGTCGCGTTCTTCCTCCCCGTAGGGGGTATCGTGGATTGGGCGGTGGTCCGGGAGCGGATTCGTCGCGACCTGGCCCGCGCCACGGCTCAGCTCGCCAGGCTCGAGGAGAGGCTTGGGAACCCTCAGTTCCGGGAGCGGGCAGCCCCCGAGGTGGTGGCGAAAGCGGAGGGGGAGGCCCGGGCCCTCCGTGCCCGTTGCGCGCGCCTCGAACGCTGCCTTGCCGATTGACCGCGATTTGGCACGGGGGGGGTCCGCGGAGAAGATGGGGGCGATGAGGGTGGGGTTCCGTGACGCAGGGTGAGCTCCTGGCGGCGGTGCGGATGCAGACGTTGCCACGCCACGTGGCCCTGATCATGGATGGGAACGGCCGCTGGGCCCAACGGCGCGGGCTCCCGCGGGTGGAAGGCCATCGGCAGGGAATACAGGCCGCCGAGCGTCTGATCCACTTCGTGGCCGGGGAACGCCTCGTCCCATGTTTGAGCCTGTTCGCCTTTTCCACCGAGAACTGGAACCGCCCGCAGGAGGAGGTGGACTACTTGCTCGATCTCCTCGCGCGGTTCATCCGCGAGCGGGGGGACGAGTTCGTGGAACGGGGGATCCGTCTGCGGGTGCTGGGGGCGGTGGAAGCCTTGCCTCCCTCCCTGCAACGTGCGATCACCGACATCGAGGCGCGGTCACGGAGGGGGGATGCCCTCGATCTTGCGGTGGGGATCAACTTCGGGGGGCGGTGGAGCATCGTCGAGGGGGCGCGGCGCGCGGCGGCACTCGCCCGCGAGGGGAAGCTCGACCCGGGTGCGCTCGACGAGGCCTCGTTCGCGCGGCTCCTTCCCACCGCGGGGTTCGCAGACCCTGATCTCATCGTCCGAACCGGAGAGGAGAAGCGCATCTCCAACTTCTACCTCTGGGAGGCGGCCTACTCCGAGCTCTACTTCACATCGATCCTCTGGCCGGATTTCGACGAAGACGCGCTCCTCGAGGCGATTCGGGACTACCAGGGCCGACGGCGACGGTTCGGGAAGGTCGAGGCGTGAGCTCTCTTGCCCGGCGACTCCTCACGGCGATAGTCGCGATCCCCACGGTGCTCGCGGTGTTCTGGATCTGCGACCGGTACCGCCTGGATTGGGGGGTGTCCTTGTTTCTGTCGGTGGTGACGATGAAGGCGGGCTGGGAGTACCTCCATCTTGTGGGGAACCTCGGGATCCCGCTGCCGCGGGAGCTGTTCATGTTTGCGATCCCCGCCTACCTCATGCTCCTCATACCGTGGGAGGGGCAGTACGCGTTCGTGCTGGCGGGAGGGGTCGTGTACCTGATCATCTTCTACAGCTTCTCGCGGCGCGGGGCGCGGGAGGGGTTCTTCGCGTCGCTCGCGGGGATCTTCGGGTTCCTGTACCTCCCGGTCACGATCGGCTTCGTGTACCTCCTGCACAAGGCAGGGTTCCCCTACGTCGTCCACTTCCTCCTCATCGTGTGGGGTTACGACTCGGGGGCTTACTTCGTGGGGAGGACGATCGGCCGGCACCAGCTCCTCCCCCGGATCTCGCTCGCCAAGACGTGGGAGGGCGTGGCGGGGGGAATAGCGCTCGCAACGCTCGCGACCCTGTTCCTTCCCGAGTTCTGGAGCGATCTCCCCCGCTGGCTGCCCCACCTCGTCCCCCTCGGTGCGCTCATGGGGGCGTTCTGCCAGCTGGGGGACCTGTTCGAGTCCCTCGTCAAGCGGGCCGCGGGGGTGAAGGACACGGGGCGCCTCTTCCCCGGCCACGGGGGGATG
>JACIWJ010000058.1 GCA_014361015.1 Candidatus Bipolaricaulota bacterium
GGGCTCACGCCGTGCTACACGGTGGGCGGGAGCGTGTACCGCAGGGGGGAGAGCACGCCCGACTGCAACTGGGCGGCGAACGGGTACCGGCTGCCGACGGAGGCGGAGTGGGAGAAGGCGGCGCGGGGGGAGCTCGTGGGCGCCCGCTACCCGTGGGGAAACGAGATCGATTGCAGCAAGGCCAACTACTCTGGCTGCGTGGTCCAGACGAGCCCGGTGGGGAGCTACGCCCCGAACGGGTACGGGCTCTACGACATGGCGGGGAACGTGTGGGAGTGGGTCTGGGACTGGTTTGACTCGAGATACTACGCCGTATCGCCTGGCAGTGACCCGCGTGGCCCGGCGTCGGGCGCCGCCCGCGTGTCGCGCGGCGGCGGTTGGAGCCGCTACGCCCGCCACTGCCGCGGCGCGTATCGCAATTTCCTCTGGCCCGACGGCGAGTCCTACTACCTGGGCTTCCGCCTCGCGAGGACAGCGCCGTAGCCTTGCCTCCCTGCGCGGGAGCGCAGGGGTGTGCCGTCCGGGGAGGCGCCGGTAGGCGCTGCCCGTGGGGTGTGTCGTGCGTTCCCTCTCCCCCCGGGGAGAGGGCCGCCCGTAGGGCGGGGTGAGGGGGGTGCATGGACGTCCGGATCGTCACCCTTCGCTACAGCGGGGGATCCAGGGGTTCCCCGAGGGGGCTCTCGCCCAGGTCGCGACGGGGCGGGAGGTCCTCGACGTGCGGGAGCGCTTCTTCGTCTACGGTAACGTCCCCCACCTCGTCCTCGTCCTGCTCCTCGGCGAGCCGCGCCAAGCTGGACGCCGCCGCGAAGGGCCCGATCCAGGGGATGAGCTTCCGGAAGACCGGCGCGCTCTGTACCGCACGCTGCGCCGGTGGCGGAATGACCGGGCACGGCTGGACGGGGTGCCGAGCTACGTCATCGCCCGCAACGCCCAGCTTGCGGAGATCTGCCGTCGGCTCCCTCGGACCCTCGCCGAGCTGAAGGAGGTCGAGGGCATTGGGGAAGCTACCTCCGCGAAGTACGGCCAGGAGATCCTCGCCTTCATCCCGCCCGCCCCGCCTAGCGGCGGAACCGCAGAACCAGACGAGGGCGCGTGAGGTCCCACGGGGTTCTGCTCTCTCTTCTTGAGCGTACCTTCCGGGAGCGGCCTCTTCTCGCTCTTCTGGAGACGATCGTTCGTGCCGCGGTGCCCGGTGCGATCCCCGGGAAGGGGGTGCCGATCGGCAACCTGACGAGCCAGTGGTTCGCCAACCTCTACCTGGACGGGGCGGACCATCGGGTGAAGGAGACGCTGCGCATCCCGGGCTACGTGCGGTACATGGACGACTTCCTCCTCTTTGCTGATTCGAAGGCTCGCCTGTGGGGAGCCCACGACGAACTGGAAGCGTACCTGTCCGCCGAGAGGGGGCTGAAGTTGAAGGGACAGGCTACCCAACTGGCACCCTGCACGGAGGGGATCCCGTTCCTCGGGATGAGGGGAGTTCTGCAGGCAGAGCTTGAGGTGTAGACGAGGAGAGGCCCGGGCTCGGGGTCGGACCGCGTGGTCCGCGGCGGCGGTTGGAACAACAACGCCAACAACTGCCGCGGCGCGAATCGCAACAACAACTCGCCCGACAACGAGAACAACAACTTGGGCTTCCGCCTCCTGAGCACACCGCACGGCAAGGACGCGCTGTCCCATCCACGGCCGCCCGTGCCCCGCGCAGGCGGGCCCTCGTGCCCGGCGATCCCTCGGCGAGGGAGAGCGCACGGCTGTATCATGCCCGCAGCGGGGTCTCCTCAGCCTGGAAGGAGGGGTGCGATGAAGCGGAGGATGGGCGCAGGTGTCGCCGTCCTGTTGGCGGAGCTCGAATCCGCCTCGCCGGGCCGTGGGGGCGTCCGCTTCGCCCGCGGGAGCGATGTACGATCCCCCCAAGGAGGGTGATGAGCATGGCGCTTAGGGGTGTGGTGGCCAGCCTGGTGGTGCTCGGTTTGGTGGTCGGTGGCCCGGCCGGCGGTGGGTTGGCCACGGCCGCCGGGGGGGATCCACCCGCTGCACCTGAGGGGATGGTCCTCGTCCCCGCCGGGAGCTTTCTGATGGGTGATGGTCTCGGAGAGGGGAAGGCGTACGAGCAGCCCGTCCACGAGGTGTATGTCAGCGCGTTCTACATGGACAAGTTCGAGGTCACGAAGGCCCTCTGGGACAAGGTGGCGTCCTGGGCCAGTTCCCACGGATACGACCTCCGCCCCTCCGACGGGTTGGGGGAGGGGCCGGCGCACCCCGTGACGAACGTGTCCTGGTTCGAGGCAGTGAAGTGGGCGAACGCTCGCTCCGAGATGGAGGGCCTCTCCCCCTGCTACAGGGTGGATGGCGTCGTGTACCGCAGGGGCGAGGAGGTTCCGGAGTGTCGATGGGGTGCGAACGGGTATCGCCTCCCCACCGAGGCGGAGTGGGAGAAGGCGGCCCGGGGCGGGGAAACGGGCCGGCGTTACCCGTGGGGGGACGACATCGACTGCACAAGGGCGAATTACGGGGATTGCATCGGCACGACGACCCCGGTGGGAAGCTATCCCCCGAACGGCTACGGCCTGTACGACATGGTGGGGAACGTGTCGGAGTGGTGCTGGGACTGGATGCATGGGGGCTATTACGCGACGTCGCCCCAGGCCGATCCACGCGGCGCGCTGTCGGGTTCGGCTCGCGTCTACCGCGGGGGGAACAAGAGCGCGGAAGCGAGCTGGTGCCGCCTCGCGCTCCGGACGTACAACCCTCCCGGCCTCGCGACCGGCCTGGTCGGCCTCCGCCTCGTCCGATCCGCGCCCTAGCTCGCTCGTCCCGCCTGGGGCGAAGCGGGGGCACGTCCCGCTGCGCGCGCTGGCCCAGTGGATGGCCCTGCCTCCGGAGCCGCCCGTTGCCTCGGGCTGCGGGACGCGGTAAGGTTCGGCCCATCCTTTTCATGCCAGGAGGTGTGGGATGGCCAACGTGATTCTGCCCAGCGGCGATACGGTCGTGGTGGACGGCGGCGATCTTCTTGCGGTCCTCAAGGAGCGGGGGGAGACGGCGGCGGCGGTCGTCGTCGATGGGCAGCTCCACGACGTGCGCGACCCCCTGCCCAGTCGCGGGGATGCCCGGGCGATCGGTCTGGACGACCCGGCGGCGATCGAGGTGCTGCGGCACACGGCGTCCCACGTCCTGGCCCACGCCGTGACCCGCCTCTACCCGGGGGTCAAGCTCGCCATCGGTCCGGCCATCGCCGAGGGCTTCTACTACGACTTTCGCTTCCCGGCCCCGATCAACCGCGATGATCTCCCGCGGATCGCGGAGGAGATGGCGAAGATCGTGGCGGAGGACCTCCCGATCGAGCGGGTGTGGCTTCCCCGCAACAAGGCCGCGGCCCTCCTCGCGGAGAAGGGCGAGGCCTACAAGCTCGAGCTCCTCGGGGAGATCCCCGACGAGAGGATCTCCTTCTACCGGCAGGGGGAGTTCATCGACCTCTGCCGCGGGCCGCACCTTCCGTCCACCGGCCTCGTCCAGCACTTCGTCCTCCTCGACCTTGCCGGCGCCTACTGGCGCGGGGACGCGACCCGCGACATGCTGACCCGGATCTACGGGACCGCGTTCCCGACCCGGGAGGCGCTCGCCGAGCACCTGAAGTGGCGGGAGGAGGCGCGGAAGCGCGACCACCGCCTCCTCGGGCCGGAGCTCGATCTCTTCTCGATCCAGAACGAGACCGTGGGGGCGGGGCTCGTCCTGTGGCACCCCAAGGGGGCGGCGGTCCGCCACGAGATCGAGACGTTCTGGAAGGAAGAGCACTACCGGGCTGGGTATCAGCTCGTGGCAACCCCCCACATCGGCCGGGCCCGGCTGTGGGAGACCTCGGGCCACCTCGACTTCTACAAGGACGGGATGTACAGCCCGATGGACATCGAGGGCCAGGAGTTCTACCTCAAGCCGATGAACTGCCCGTTCCACATCGCGATCTACAAGACCCACACCCGCTCGTACCGCGATCTCCCCATCCGCTACGCCGAGCTCGGCACCGTGTACCGGTTCGAGCGGTCGGGGGTCCTCCACGGGCTCCTCCGCGTGCGGGGGTTCACCCAGGACGACGCGCACATCATCTGCCGACCGGACCAGATCGAGGACGAGGTCCTGGCGTGCCTCGACCTGACCCTCCACATCTTGGGTGCGTTCGGGTTCCGCGACTACAAGGTTGCCTTGTCCGTGCGCGATCCCGAGCACACCGAGCACTACATCGGGAGCGACGCGATGTGGGAGGAGGCCGAACGGTCCCTCGTGCGCGCGTTGGAGCGCAAAGGGCTTCCCCACATCCGGATGGCGGGCGAGGCCGTGTTCTACGGCCCGAAGATCGACCTCCACGTGCTCGATTCCCTCAAGCGCTCCTGGCAGCTCACCACGATCCAGTTCGACTTCAACGAGCCGGAGCGGTTTGACATGGCCTACATCGGCGACGACGGCCAGGCCCACCGGCCGTACATGGTCCACCGCGCGCTGCTGGGGTCGCTCGAGCGGTTCTTCGGGATCCTGATCGAGCACTACGGCGGAGCGTTCCCGGCCTGGCTCGCGCCCGTCCAGGCCGCGGTCCTGCCGGTGACGGAGGCCGAGATCCCGTACGCGGAGGGGGTGGCGGCAGAGCTCAGGGCGGCGGGGATCCGGGCCGAGGCGTGGACGAAGGAGCGGAAGACCCTCCGCTGGCTCATCCGCGAGGCGCAGGTGCAGAAGGTCCCGTACATGCTCGTCTGCGGGGCGCGGGAGGCGGCAGGAGGGGCGGTGGCGGTCCGGCTCCGGACCGGGGAAGACCTGGGCCACCAACGGGTCGCCGATGTGGTCACCCGGATCAAAGGAGCCGTAACGTCCCGGGGTGCTTCGCTGTAGCGACAGCTGGGCAGCACCCCGCGGTCACAGAGTGGCTAGGAGGGGTGGGTGCTCACGATCAGTGCGGTCAAGGCGGACATCGGCAGCATCGGGGGCCACACGTGCCCGTCGACGCGGATGGTCGAGGAGGCGACCGCCGCGCTGCGGGACGCCGTGAAGCAAAGGCTTCTCTGCGACTTCGCGGTCACCTACACGGGCGACGACCTGTGCCTTCTCATGACCCATCGCCACGGGAGCGGGAACGCAGAGGTCCACAACCTGGCGTGGGACGTGTTCAAGCGTTGCACGGAGATCGCCCGGGGCGAGGGGCTGTACGCCGCGG
>JACIWJ010000059.1 GCA_014361015.1 Candidatus Bipolaricaulota bacterium
CCTCTCTCGCCCACTGGTAGGTTCGGGGACGTGGTCTAGGCTGGACTAGGACACCGGATTGTCACTCCGGAGACCGCGGGTTCAAATCCCGTCGTCCCCGCCAGAAAGGCGGTTGCCGGTTCCTCGGTTTCAACCGACAACCTGGAACCGGTTGTCGGGCGAGGTAGCTCAGGTGGTAGAGCACACGGCTGAAAACCGTGGTGTCCCCAGTTCGACTCTGGGCCTCGCCACCACGATCGCATGTTGACCTGCGGCGGGGGCGAGGAGTTTGAAGGAGTCCATGGGCCACAGCGCGGAGGAGATATGGCAACAGGCGAAAGCCCTGCTCGTGAAGGAGATCCCCCCCGCTAGTTTCGCGGCTTGGATCGACGACGCGCGGGCCAAGGACATCGACGAAGGGAACCTCGTCCTGGAAGTTCCGTCCCTGCTCGCCAAAGGGGGCATCGAGCGCCGCTACCGATCGCTCGTGGAACGGGTGGTGGAGGACATCGCCGGCCGGCCCCTCGGCCTCAAGATCCACGTGGCGGAGCGGCCCCTTCCCTCGCCCTCCCTCGACCCGCGCCTCGCCCGTCGCTACCACGGCTCGCTTCCCCTGAACCCGGAGTACACGTTCGACACGTTCGTGCAGGGGAAGAACTCGCAGTTGGCGTTCGCCGCCGCCCGCGCCGTGGCCGAGTCTCCGGCCCGGGCCTACAACCCCCTCTTCATCTACGGGAGCGTCGGGCTAGGGAAGACCCACCTCTTGCACGCGATCGGAGCGCATATCCTCACCGCCGCCACCGACACGACGGTCGTCTACACGACCTCGGAGCGGTTCGCGATCGAGCTCATCCAGTCCATCGCCGCGAACACCACCGAACAGTTCCGCGCCAAGTACCGCACGGTAGGGGTGCTCCTCATCGACGATGTCCACTTCCTCAAGAACAAGGAAGGGACCCAGGAGGAGCTGTTCCACACCTTCAACGAGCTCTATGGAAACGGGAAGCAGATCGTGCTTTCTTCCGACCGCTCTCCCGACGACCTCCAGGGCCTCCAGGACCGCCTCGTGTCCCGGTTCCGGTGGGGCCTCGTTGCGGACATCCAGGCCCCCGACTTCGAGACCCGATCCGCGATCTTGCGCGAGAAGGCGCGGCGGAGGGGCCTCGAGGTCCCCGACGAGGTGGTCGAGCTCATCGCTTCACGGATCACCACCAACGTCCGTGATCTCGAAGGGGCGCTCATTCGCGCCCTGGCTCACGCCGAACTCTGTCAGGGACCGGTCACCGCCGCCATGATCGAGGAGATCCTTCCCAAGGAGGACCTGTCGCGCAAGCTCACCGTGGAAGCGATCAAGACCGAGGTCGCCGCCGCGTACCGGATCCCCGTGAGCGAGATCGAGAGCCCATCGCGGAAGAAAGAGCTCGTCCACGCCCGCCAGATCGCGATCTACCTCGCCCGCGAGCTCACCGATAGCTCGTTTCCCGCCCTGGGGCGGTCGTTTGGCGGACGCGATCACACCACGATCATGCACTCCTACCAGAAGATGCAGGAGCTCCTCCGCCAGATGCCCCTCCTCCGCAGCGAGATCGAGGGCCTCCGCTCCACGATCCTCAGCAAGTACGGCCCATGATTTCATCCCCACCCCGCCGTGGATTACCCTGGGGAAAACATCCGTTGCCCTTGGGGATAACGGCTGGTCTACCGTGGAAAAAGGATGTGCATTGCCGCGAGCGAATCCTTTCCCCAACGGCACTCCCCTGGACAGGTGTCCTATCCCCAGGTTTTCCACAGCTCTCTCCCCACCACAACGTGGCGTTCCCCTGCCGCGCCCCGCGGTTATCCACAGACGCCGGGCATCTCCTACTACAACGACATGGGTTATGAACGCTAAAGACATCTGGCAGTGGTTGGGACCGCTCGCGCGAAGCTGGGGGGCCGAGGAGGAGCTCCAGGCCCAGCTCCCGGTCCTCCACTGGTCCTCTACGGGTCTATCCCACCTCGCTCGCCCCCTCTACGTGGACCGGGGGGTCCTCCACCTCGCGGTGGACAACCACGTCGTGGCCGCCGAGCTGAACCTCCTCAAGGGGAAGGTCCTCGCTCGCCTGGAGGAGGTCGCCCCGGGCGGCGGGGTAGTTGACCTTCGGTTCCAAATACGTGCCCGGGGGGTCCCCCGAGCGGAGATCGCCGTGCGCCCACCCGGGCCGGACGAGGTGCGCGCAGCCCGTGACGAAATCCCAGAGGGACTTCCCGCGACGCTCGCCGCGGTGTGCGCCCGACTGATCGCGTGGGCGAGGGCACGGGAGCGGGCGCTCCTCGCTGCGGGAGGATGGCGTTGTCCGGGGTGTGGGGTGGCGAGGGCGGAGGGGCAGACCTCCTGTCCGGAGTGCGGAATTGAGGGTCCTCCTCCCCACCGCTAGACTCGACCGATGCACATCGTATCCAGCACCGTCCTTGCCCTTCGCTCGGCCGAGGGGCGGATTGCAGTGATGGCCTGTGACGGCCAGGCGACGATGGGGAGCCGGGTTGTGAAGACGGGCGCCCGCAAGGTGCACCGCATCCACGGGGGGCGCGTCCTCGCGGGGTTCTCGGGGGGGACCGCGGACGGGATGACGCTCCTCGAGCGCCTGGAGGCCAAGATCGCCTCCGGCGGGAACCTCCGCCAGGCGGCGGTAGAGCTGTCGCGCGAGTGGCGTACCGATCGCGCCCTGCGCCGGCTGGAGGCGGTGGTGGTGGCCGTGTCCGAGGAAGGCTTGTTCCTCCTCACCGGGGAAGGGGATGTGATCGAGCCCGACGACGGTCTGGTGGGGGTTGGGTCCGGTGGGGGGTACGCGGTGAGCGCGGCGCGGGCGCTCCTGCGGCACGCCCAGCTTCCAGTGGCGGAGGTGGCGCGGGAAGCCCTGCGCATCGCCGCCGAGCTCGACATCTACACGAACGATTGCGTGGTCATGGAGACCCTGACCTGGTGACCGGGCACGTGGCTAGGTCGCAGGTCCCTGCGCGGTCCACGGGGGGATCCGCAGGAGGAGAGGACGACGGAGCGCGCTGTGGTCTCGGACGATCGGGGGTTGGCTCGTTCTCCTCGGGCTGGTGCTGGCGGCCGTGCCTCCCGCCATTGCCCAGACGACGGACTGGTCCGCCCTGGTCATGGCCGCGAAACCCGCGGTGGTGTGGATCCGCTGCGACGTGCCCGACGGGAGCTCAGCGGGAACCGGGGCGCTCATCTCGCCTGACGGGTACATCCTCACCGCGGCCCACGTGATCGAGGGGGCGACGCGGATCACGGTCCTCGTCGCGGAGACGCGGGAGTACGGGGCCTCCCTCGTGGTGCAGGACACGAACGCCGACATCGCCCTCCTCAACATCACGGCGAGCGACCTCGTGTGGCTGGCGTTCGGGGACTCCGACGCCCTCGACCAGGAGATCCGGCTTCTCGGGTGCCCCAAGCAGGAGGCCGGGTTCGGGCTGATCCTGGGCCGCAGGTTCTTCCTTGGGCGGCGCAAGACCGCGGCCGCCGAGCTCCTCCAGCTCCAGGTGGACCCGTTCGACCACGGCCACAGCGGCGGGCCTGGTGATAGACTTGAGTCGGGAGAAAAGGAGGGGATGCAGATGAGATTCAAGAGTTCCAAGCTTTGGGGCCTGGCCCTGTTGCTGGTGGGGCTGGGCTTGGTCGGTTCCCTTGGGCCGGGGCGAGCGCAGAGCTGCTCCGTGACGGTCTATCCGGGCGAGTCGATCCAGAGCGCTATTGACGCTGTCTCGGCGGGTGCGGTCATCTGCTTGGCTGAAGGCAGTTGGCAGGAGAACCTGACGATCACGAAGGACGATCTGATCCTACGGGGCCAGGGACCGAGCCGGACCATCGTCATTGGCTCGTTCTTGATTCAAGTTGCGGGCCAATTCACTGTGGAGAGCCTAGCTCTCCAGAGTAGTGTGGGTGGGGCAGCGCCGTCAGAGATGGTCCTGATCCCAGCGGGGACCTTTCAGATGGGGGACAGCTTCAGCGAGGGCTCCTCCGACGAGCGGCCGGTGCACACGGTCTATGTGAGCGCGTTCTACATCGATAAGTTCGAGGTGACGAAGGCCCTGTGGGACGAGGTGGCGAGCTGGGCAGCGGCGAACGGCTACGACATTTCGGCTTCAAGCGGTGAGGGGAAGGGGCCGGACCATCCGGTCTACGACGTCTCCTGGTATGAGGCGGTGAAGTGGGCGAACGCCCGCAGCGAGCGGGAGGGGCTCACGCCGTGCTACACGGTGGGCGGGAGCGTGTACCGCAGGGGGGAGAGCACGCCCGACTGCAACTGGGCGGCGAACGGGTACCGGCTGCCGACGGAGGCGGAGTGGGAGAAGGCAGCCCGCGGGGACTGCGAGGGCCACCGCTTCCCGTGGTGTGACACGGACACGATCCAGCACGCCCGGGCGAACTACTACAGCAGCTCTGACTCCAGCTATGACACGAGCCCGACGCGGGGGTATCACCCGACCTACGCCACGGGCTCCATGCCGTACACCAGCCCGGTGGGGAGCTTTACGCCGAACGGGTATGAGCTCTACGACATGGCGGGGAACGTGTGGGAGTGGGTCTGGGACTGGTTTGACTCGAGATACTACGCCGTATCGCCTGGCAGTGACCCGCGTGGCCCGGCGTCGGGCGCCGCC
>JACIWJ010000006.1 GCA_014361015.1 Candidatus Bipolaricaulota bacterium
CCTCGCCCGCGCGATGCGGTCACGATGTGGGTGGAGATGGGGCCGGAGGCGGTTCACTTCCTGGACGCCGTGTTCTCCGCGTTCGACGGGATCGGCAACGTGCGCCGTGAGTACCGGGAACAGGGGGCGCGGAAGCTGTTCAAGCTCTACGTGGCTCCGGGATCCGTTGCGGAGGCGGAGCGCCTCCTCCGATCGGCGGCCCGGTTCGTGCCGATCGGGGAGGTCTGGGTCGAGCGGTGAAGTGGCTCCGTCCGGATCAGGCCGTGTGCTCGATCCATGACGTGGATTACGCGGCGCTCTGGGAGCGGGGGATCCGCGTGTTGATCTTCGACCTGGAGAACACGCTCTGCCGGTGGCGGCAGTGGGGGCTCGACCCGCGGACCCGGGCCCTCCTCTCCTCCCTTCGCGAGCGGGGGATGAGGATCGCGGTCCTCACCAACGCCTCGATCCCCCCCCAGCAGCCGTTCCGGGGGGAATTGGCGGACGCGGAGATTCGCCTTGTGGACTGCGCGCACAAGCCCTTGCGGGGTGGGCTGCGCCGGGCGCTCGCCGCGCTGGGGGCCCATCCCGGCGAAGCAGCGTTGATCGGCGATCAGCTGCTGACCGATGTTCTCGTTGGGAAGAGGGCAGGGCTGTACACGGTGCTCGTGGACCCCCTCGGGACGCAGGAGTCGGGGCCCACGAGGTTCAACCGCAGACTGGAACGCATCCTTGGACGTCGCGGTCCGTCTCGGGCGGATCCCGACCGGCGATGATCTCCCTCCTCGCCCGGCTGGGGCTGGAGCTTCCGGCGGATGTCCTCCGTCTCGCCGTCACCCACGACTCGTACGCCAACGAGCACGGGGAGGAGAGCAACGAGCGCCTGGAGTTCCTCGGCGATGCGGTGCTCGACCTCGCCGTGGCCGACCTCCTGTTCGGGTTGTTCCCGGGCCGGGACGAGGGAGAGCTATCCAGGCTGCGGGCGGTCGTTGTGTCCCGGCCCGTCCTGGCCGAAGTGGCTTCCCAACTTGGGTTGGGGGAGTTCCTCCGCCTCGGCAAGGGGGCGGAGGAGGGGGGGGCCCGGACCCGGCCCTCGGTCCTCGCCGCCGCGCTGGAAGCGGTCGTCGGCGCGGTGTTCATCCATCACGGCTACACCGGGGCCCGCCGCCTCACCGAGGCGCTCCTCGGCCCCCGCCTGGCGGCGGGGAGCGCAGAGGGGCAGGCCGACTACAAGTCGCTCCTCCAGGCGCTGGGCCAGTCCCGGTTCGGGACGCTCCCCGAGTACAGCGTTGTGTCTGCCGAGGGGCCCGAACACAAGAAGGTGTTCGCCGTCCGCGTCTCCCTCCCCGCTGGCGAAGCCGTGGGCCGGGGCCGCTCGAAGAAGGAGGCCGAGCAGGCAGCGGCGAAGCGGCTCTACGTGCGGCTGGCTGCGGAGGAGACGGAATGAAGATTGCGCCGGGACGGCCCTCGAACGGGCCCGCCCTCACTGGTGGCGCCAGCGCGCGGTATCATCGGTCCCGCAAGGAGGTGGCGATGCGGAAGGTGCTGTTGGTGGCGATGGCGATGGCGGCGGGCGCGGTGGCGTTCGGGCAGATCGAGGAGTACCGCGACCTGGGCTACGGGAGCAAACCGTTCAACCCCGGCGACACGGGCCTCGTGATGCGGGCCCTCCTCCGGGACAACGACGCTGGAAATCGCGATCCCGTGTACTTCACACGGCTGTTGCTCGAGAACCTCGGTACAGCCACGGCCGACGAGATCGAGTGGGTCGAGCTGCGAATCGAGATTGAAGGCCAAACCCGTGTTCTGGCTCGCTCCACGGGGTTCCCGATCTCGGAGGTTCTCCTGTCGCGTCCTGCGGAGGAGCGCATGCTTCCCGATGACGGCGAAGCATGGCTCACGGTGTGGATCAAGGTGACGGAGCGGATCGTCCACGGGAACACCGTTCAGCCGAAGCTTCGACTGTGGTGGTCGGAGGGCAGCGAGGGCGGGACGATCGAGATCACCGATGGTGTTCCTGAGGAGTTCGTGGTCACCGGGAGCTTCAGGGCCCAAGGGCTCCCCGGCCCCGAGGGAGGGGTCCTCAACCCCGGCGACGTGTTCCTCATCGCCGAGGCCGAGGTGTGGGACGCCCCCGACGTCAACAACCTTCAGCTGTACGTTACCGCAGTGCGCGTGGACGGCCCGCGCGAGCTCATCTGGACCGTCGACATCAACAACGGGGTCACCCGGATCGAGGTACCGGCAGGGGTGGACGTCCAGCTCCCCGAGCCGGCGTTCGTGGCCTACGACAGCTTCGACGAGATCCGGCCTGGACCGATCCGGTTGTTCGTCACCGTGCCGACGACGTTCCTCCCCAAGGAGCCGGTGACGGTCGCCCCCCCATGGCGGGTGACGGTCCGGGAGGGTCAGCGGGGCACGCAGCAGGAGACGTTTGCGTTCTCCGACCCGCTGTCGGACACGGTGGTCGCAGCAGGTCTTGAATCCCTCGTCGCCAACGTCCCCGACGGGGGCCGGGTGTTCACCGTGGTCCCCGCGACCCTCGCCTACTCGAGCCTCGTCCTCACCGACGCTGACCGGAACGACACGCCGGTCCGCCTCGATCAGCTTGAGCTCGTGGCGAAGGGCACGGTGTCGTCCCAGATCACCGAGGTTGAGCTGGGCGACACGCGGGGCAACTTCCTCGGGTTCGCCACAGGCCTGTCCCCCCTTCCCCTCGTCGGCGCTGACGGGAAGCCGATCCTCCTCGCAGACGACGGTTCGCTCTCCCTCACCACGACCCTCTCCCTGGGCGGGAGGATGCCGCTTGGGGGGAGCCTCCTCCTCGCCCACCGGGTGGAGGTGGAGGAGGCGCTGCCGTTCGACTGGCTGTACCGATCGACCGCGCTCACGAAGTTCGCGGGCGTGCAGGAGGTCGTCCCCGCGCAGGCGGTCTTCTTCGGTCAACCGAAGGTCCAGCTCCAGGCCACGGGCTCCACGATCGAGATCACGACCGACGGGGAGACCGTGGGGACGTTCCAGGGCGCGCTCAAGTACACGCCGACGGACCCCCTGACCATGGAGGAGGTGACGCTCCAGCTCATCGCGGAGGCACCGTACCGGATCGTGGAGGAGACGCTGGATCGCGAGAAAGGCGAGCTCACGTTCAAGGTCCAGGCGTCGCGGACCCAGGCCCGGCCGGGGAAGCTCGTCACGGTCCAGGTCGTCGTGGGTCGGGTCCAGGACCCGAAGGTCGAGGTCGGGGTGGAGCTCAAGGGCGTGAAGCTCATCGACTGGGCGGGGATCGAGCTCCCGTTCACGTTGAGTCCGGGCCGGGCCACGATCGTCCTCACCGCGGTGACCCTCGATCTGGAGCGGGTCGAGAACAAGCTTCGCCTGACCGCGGACCAGGCGGTGGTCGGCACCCTCAGCGGCACGTTCACCTACGAGGCGGGGCAAGACGTGACGTTCCTCGACCTCAGTTGCCCCGAGCCGTATGCGGTCTCGGTGTTCGATCCCCAGGACGGAGCGGCATCGTTCCAGATCGTCCTCCTGCCGGGGACGGCACCTGTCGCGGGGGAGATCCTGTCCACGACGTTCGCGGCGGCTTCGGACGTGGCGGTGACGTTGGCAATCGCCGAGCTCCTCGATCAGGAAGGGAAACCGTATCCGTTCTTCCTGCCGGTGGACGCGGTGGAGGTGGGTCCTTAGAGGGTCTATAATCCTGGTGGGTCCCATCGTCTAGGGGTCGAGGATACCGGGCTCTCATCCCGGAGACAGGGGTTCGAATCCCCTTGGGACCACTGACGGCCGCCGCTCGTTCGGGGCCGCGTTCTTGGAAGCTCAGGCGATGAGGGAGCCGATCTCCCCCCGCAGGGCGGCGAGAAGGGATCTCTCCTGGTTGGCGCGGTAGACGAGGATCGGGAGCCCGTGATCGGCCGCGATCGCCACCGCTGCCCCGTCCATGGCCCGCAGTCCCCGCGTCAGGTACTCGCGGTGGGTCAACCGGGGGAGGGGCTGTGCCGCGGGGTCCGTCTGCGGGTCGGTGGCATAGATCCCATCCACTTTTGAGCCCTTGAGGACCACCTCGGCCCCCACGGCGAGGGCGCGGATTACGGCCGCCGTGTCCGTAGTCACGAACGGGTTTCCGGTCCCAGCCGCGAACAGGACGATCTGCCCCGCCTCCAGGGCGGCCCGGGCCCGCCACGGGTCCACCGCCTCCGCCACCCCTGGACAGGGGAGGGCGGACATGAGAAGGGATGGGATCCCTGCCTCCGCCAGGGCCTCACGGAGGGCGAGGCCGTTGATGAGGGTCCCCAGCATCCCGACCGTGTGCCCGGCGGTGGGCGGAAGGTGGGGGAGGGCCGAGCCGCGGGCGACGTTTCCCCCGCCGATGACGAGGGCGATCCTCGCTCCCTCATCGCGGGCCGTGCCGACCTCCCGCGCGCAGAAGCGCAGGCCCCCTGCATCGAGGGGGCCCTCCGGTCCGACGAGGAGCTCGCCGGACAGCTTCACCAGCGCCCGCTGCCAGCGCAGTTTCACCCCACCCCCACCTCGAACCGCACGAACCGGCGGATGATCACCGGCTCGCCGAGCTTCGCCCCCAGGTCGGCGAGGAGGTCCTCCACCTTCAGCGTTGGGTCCCGCACGTAGGGCTGCTTCACGAGGCAGTTCTCCTCGTAGAACCTCTGGAGCCGGCCTTCGACGATCTTGTCCACGATGTGGGGAGGTTTCCCCTCCTTCTCCGCCTTCGCCCGCTGCACCTCCCGCTCCTCGGCCACCGCCTCGGGGGGGATGTCCTCCGGCCTCACCCAGCGGGGCTTGGCCGCGGCGATCTGCATCGCCAAGTTGCGAATGAAGTCCCGGAACGCCTCAGAATTGGCGGCAAAGTCGGTGGCGGTGTTCACCTCGAGGAGGACCCCGACCTTCCCCGAGTGATGGACGTAGGCCTCAACCCGGCCCTCGTTCGCATCGCGGGACTGGCTCGCCAGGAACTCCTTCCCCTCCATGCGCAGGATCAGCTTCGCCTTTTCCAGATCCCCACCAGCCTTGGCGAGGGCCGCCTTGCAGTCCAGGATCCCGACTCCCGTATCCTCGCGGAGGCGTTTGATCAGTTCTAGACTCACGTCGACCATCAGTCCTTCCCCTCCTCGCCGGCGAGCTCCTCCCACATCTCCATGAGGTGAGCCTCCGTGTCCACGCTCAGCAGCTCAGGCTTGGGCATCACCTCTGGTTCACCCGGCTCCGTGGCCGGGGCCTCCGTAGCCTGGAGCCCCTCCCGGCCCTCGATCACCGCGTCGGCGATGCGGGCGGTGATGAGCCTCGTCGACTTGATCGCGTCGTCGTTGCCCGGGATCGGGTAGTCCACCTGGTCGGGATCGGAATCCGTGTCGCAGATCGCGACGATCGGGATCCCAAGAAGGTTCGCTTCCCGCACGGCGTGGACCTCGACCGTGGGATCGATCAGGTACACCACCCCCGGCAGCCGGTCCAGGTTCCGCAGGCCATCCAGGTTCCGGCGGAGGTAGTTGAGCTCCTTCTCCAGCTTGATCCGCTCCTTCAGGGGAAGGCGCTCGTACTTCCCCTCGGCGAAATTTCGCTCCAGCTCGAGCATGTGGAGGATGCGGCGGCGGATGACCTCGAAGTTGGTGAGGCACCCTCCGATCCAGCGCTGGTTCGTGTACGGGCTCCCGCACCGCTTGGCTTCCTCCTCGATCGTGGGCTGGACCTGACGCTTCGTCCCGACGAACAAGACGGGCTTGCCCTGTGCTGATTGGCTCCGCACGAACTCGTAGGCGCGCTCGAACAAATCGAGGGTTTGCCCGAGGTCGATGATGTGAATGCCCTTCCGTTCTGTATAGATGTAGCGAGCCATCTTTGGGTTCCACTTGCGGGTGCGATGCCCAAAGTGGACCCCCGCTTCCAGGAGATCCTTCATCGAAAGCAGCGCCAAACTACCTCCTCCTTTTGCCACTTGGGGCCGCGGGTTTAGGGCCAAGTATAGCCTCCCAATTCGTGGGGGGCAACGCGCGGCGCGGCCTTGGGCCAGCCCGCGCCGGGGGAGTAAGATCGTGCCGTGGCTGGAGAAGAGGGTGTCCTCCACATCCCGCGCAACCAGGAAGCGGAGCAGCTCGTCCTGGGAGCGGCGCTGCTCGACCCGGAAGAGGTTGTCCCCACGGTCGTGGACCGCCTCAAGCCGGAGCACTTCTACTTCCGCGCCCATCAGCTCATCTACGGGGTGATCCTCGAGCTGTTCGAGCGGGGGGAGCACGCCGATGCGGTGGCGGTGGCGAACCGGCTCGAGGAGAAGGGGCAACTCGCCAAGGTGGGCGGCCGGAGCTACCTCGCTGAGCTGACGGGCCAGGTCAGCACCGTGGCCGCGGTGGACCACTACGCGGCGATCGTCGAGGAGAAAGCGCTGCGGAGGTGGCTCATCGAGGCGGGGGGCAAGGTAGCGGAACTCGCCCATCAGGAGGACCTCCCGCTCGAGGGGGTGATGGACCGGGCCGAGGAGGCGGTGTTCGCCATCGCCGAGCGGCGGTCGGCGCCCAGCTTTCACCTCGTGCGCGACTTCCTGGAAGGGCATCTCGAGATGCTGATGGAGGTCCACAAGGATCCCCACCGGCGCCCGGTGGCGGCCCTGTCCACCGGGTTCGAGGAGTTCGATGCCCTCACGTCGGGGCTCCGCCGGTCGGACCTCATCGTGCTCGCCGGCCGCCCGGGCACGGGCAAGACCTCGCTCGCGCTGGGGATCCTCCGCCACGCCGCGGTCGTGGAGAAGAAGAAGGTAGGTCTGTTCTCGCTCGAGATGACCAAGGAGCAGGTACTGGAACGCCTCCTCTGCGCCGAGGCCCAGGTCGACCTCCAGCGGCTGCGCGATGGGTACCTCCCCGCTGCGAAGTGGGGCCTCATCGCCGAGGCGGCGGGGCGCCTCCACGACGCGGTGATCCTCGTGGACGATGCATCCACGGCGTCGGTCCTCTCCATCAAGGCCAAAGCGCGGCAGATGATGAAGCGGCATGGGGGGCTGGACCTCGTTGTGGTGGACTACCTCCAGCTCGTGGAAGCGGGGATCAAGAGCGATGTTCGCGAGCAGCAGATCGCCTACATCTCCCGGGCCTTGAAGGCGCTGGCCCGCGAGCTCGAGGTGCCGGTGATCGCCTGCTCCCAGCTCAACCGGGCCGTGGAGCGGCGGGAGTCCAAGCGTCCCCAGCTCTCTGACCTCCGCGAATCGGGGGCGATCGAGCAGGATGCCGACGTAGTGGTGTTCATCTACCGCCCGGACTACTACGACGATCCCGACCAGACGGGGCCGGTGGCGGACACCGAGGTCATCATCGCCAAGCAGAGGAACGGCCCGTTGGGCAAGTTCCGGCTCATGTTCCACAAGAGCTCGGCCACCTTCTACTCTCCGGCCAAACAGGGGGAGAGCGTGCCGTTCTAGCGTTCGACAAGGAGGAGCGTTGATTCCCAAAGAGCTCAGGTACACGGAGGATCACGAGTGGGTCCGCCTGGAAGGGGACGAGGCGCGGGTGGGGATCACCCATCACGCTCAGCAACAGCTGGGGGACATCGTGTTCGTGGAGCTCCCCCCGCTGGGGACGGCGGTGCAGCGCGGGGAGCGACTGGCGACCGTGGAGTCGGTGAAGGCGGTGGGGGAGGTGTTCGCCCCCTTGAGCGGGGAGGTGGTGGCGGTCAACGACGCCCTCGTGGGGTCCCCCGACCTCGTGAACAAGGATCCCTACGGGCAAGGGTGGCTGTGCACGTTGAAGGGTATCTCCCCTGCGGAGGCGGATGCCCTCCTCGACGCGGCCGGCTACGAGGCGTTCGTGCAGAGGGGCGGATGAACCCCTACCTTCCCCACACCGCGGATGACGTGCAAGCGATGCTCGATGCGATTGGCGTCGCCGACGTAGAGGCTCTGTTCCGCGACGTTCCGCCAGCGGTCCGGGAGCGGTACCGGCCCGTGGGCCTCCCCCCCCGAGATGAACTCGCGGTACAGCGCCGTCTGATCGACCTCGCCGAGCGGTCCACCGGCCGGAGGTTGATCCCGTTCCTCGGGGGCGGGTTGTACGACCACTACATCCCACCCGTGGTGGGCCACGTTCTCTCCCGATCCGAGTTCTCCACTGCCTATACCCCCTACCAGGCCGAGCTCTCCCAAGGGACCCTGACTTGGATGTTCGAGTACCAGACGATGATCTGCGAGCTCACCGGGATGGAGGTGGCCAACGCCTCGATGTACGACGGGGCGACCGCGCTCGCGGAGGCTGTGCTGATGGCCCACCGCACCGCGGGAGGGAAGGTTGTGCTTGTCCCGCGCTCGCTGCTGCCCCACGTCCGGGACGTCGTCTCCACCTACGCCTGGGGAGCGGGCCTCTCCCTCCACGAGGTCCCCTACGGTGCGGACGGCCGGCTCGCCCTCGGGCGGATCCCGGACGGGACGTGCGCCCTCGTCGTCTCGCAACCGAACGGGTTCGGGATCCTCGAGGACCTCACGGGGCTGAAGGACTGTCTGGGCAAGGCGTTCTTGATCGTGTACGCGAACCCGATCCCTCTCGCCGTGCTCGAGCCCCCGGGCTCGTTCGGGGCGGACGTGGTCGTGGGGGAGGGCCAACCCCTCGGGAACCCCGTCTCGTTCGGTGGGCCACTCCTCGGATTCCTCGCCACGCGGATGGCGTACCTGCGGCGGATGCCGGGTCGCATCTCGGGCCGGACCCAGGACCGGGAAGGGAAGGTCGGGTACGTGATGACGTTTCAGACGAGGGAGCAACACATCCGGCGCGAAGGGGCGACGTCGAACATCTGCACCAACTCTGCCCTGTGCGCCCTCGCCGCCACGGTGTACCTCGCCGCCCTTGGGCCCGCGGGGCTGCGGCGAGTGGCGCTCCTCGCCTACGAGCGCGCTCACGCCCTCGCGGACCGGATCGCTGCCCTTCCGGGATATGGGATGGAGTTCTCGGGGCCGTTCTTCCACGAGTTCGTGGTGCGGTGCGTCGACCCCCACCGGGCGGTAGCCAAGTTGCGCCGGGCGGGGATCGCCGTGCTGCCCCCGGACGCCCTCGTCCCGATGGGGGTTCGCGATGGGTTCCTCGTCGCGGTCACCGAGAAGCGAACCGGGGAGGAGCTGGACCGGTTCGTGACGGCACTGGAGGGGTGATGAGCACGATCTACGACCGCGGTGCGCCGGGCCGGCGGGCGGTGGCGCTGCCCGAGCTGGGCCAGGGGGAGGAGGAGCTGCTCGCGCGGATCCCCCCGTCGCTGCGGCGGAGGGAAGGCCCCCACCTCCCCGAGGTTTCCCAGCCCGAGCTCGTTCGCCACTACACCGCTCTCTCCCGGATGAACTACGGGGTGGACACGGGGTTCTATCCGTTGGGCTCGTGCACGATGAAGCACAACCCCAAACTCCATGAGGACCTCGCCCGGCACCCGGGGTTCACCGAGCTCCACCCCCTCCTCCCCGCCGAGGAGTGCCAGGGGGCGCTGGCGCTCCTGTGGGAGATGGGGGAGTACCTCAAGGGGATCGCGGGCATGCCGGGCATCACGCTCCAGCCCGCGGCCGGGGCGCACGGGGAGCTCACGGGGATGCTCCTCCTCAGGCGGTGGGTCGAGGACCGGGGCGAGCTCGGGGTGCGGACGAAGATCCTCCTGCCGGACTCCGCCCACGGCACGAACCCCGCCTCGGCGGCGATGGCGGGGTTCTCGGTGGTCTCCCTTCCCTCCGACCGCCGGGGGATGGTGGACCTCGAGGCCCTGAAGGGCGCCCTCGGCCCGGACGTGGCGGGAATCATGCTCACCGTCCCCAACACCCTGGGGATCTTCGAGGAGGACATCCTCACGATCACGGACCTCGTCCACGGCGCGGGGGGCCTCTGCTACTTCGATGGGGCGAACCTCAACGCCTACCTCGGCCGGGCCCGGCCGGGGGACATGGGGGCGGACATTTTCCACTTCAACCTTCACAAGACGTTCTCCACCCCCCACGGCGGCGGCGGCCCGGGAGCCGGACCGGTGACCGTGTCCGAGGCCCTCCTCCCCTACCTGCCCGTGCCGGACATCGGGCGCGAGGACGGGAAGTACAGGCTCGTCTGGGATCGGCCGAAGTCGATCGGCCGGGTACACCCCTACTTCGGGAACACCCTCGTCATCGCCAAGGCCCTCGCCTACATCCTCACCCTGGGTGACGAGGGCCTGCGTGACGCGTCCGCCGGGGCCGTCCTCGCGGCGAACTACCTCAAGGGAAAGCTCAAGGGCACGTACAGGGTTCCCTACGACCGCCTCGCCAAGCACGAATTCGTCCTGTCCGGGGAGGGCCTGGGGGACGGGATTCGTACGCTCGACATCGCGAAGCGGCTCATGGATTACGGGTTCCACCCCCCCACGGTCTACTTCCCGCTCATCGTCCGTGAGGCGTTGATGATCGAGCCCACCGAGACCGAGCCCCGGGAGGTCCTCGATGCGTTCGCCGAGGCGATGCTGCGGATCGCGGCGGAGGCCCGGGAGCACCCGGAGCTCCTGCGGGAGGCTCCCCATGCGACCCCGGTGCGCCGCCTCGATGAGGCGCGGGCGGTCCGGGAGCCCTGGTTGCGGCTCGCTGGGGGATGCGTTGGGTAAGGAGGACATGATGCGCAAGATCCTGATTCTCGCGGTGACGTTGGCCTTGGGAGGCGTGCTCGCCTGCGGGCAGTATCTCTACGCGTTCTACTACGACCGCTCGGGAGGGCAGGACCTGGAGATCAACCTCCTCAACACGTTGCCGCAACCGGCCCAGGTCCGTGTGAGCGTCTACGATGCCTACGGGGTCCGGCTGTGGACACGGTCGCAGGCCCTTGCCCCCTACGGGGGGGCGTTCGTCCAGCTCGGGCGGTACGTCCCGGCAGGCGACGCACATTGGGGTGTGGCGGCCGTGGACAGTGACGCCCCGCTTGTCCTCGGGCTCGAGTACCTCCTCGACGGGGACCTGGTCGCGGTGGACCACATCGGCCAGAGCGTTCCCGAGCTGGTTGCCAGCGTGTCCTACTGGCTGGGGGCGTACTGGACACAGGTCGGAGAGGCATCCACGGGGCTCATCGTGATGAACCCGTGGGACGAGACCGTGGCGTGCTATCTCACCGTCTACCGCCAGGACGGGGAGATCCTGTACGAGGAGGAGCTGTGGCTCGGTCCCTATGAGTCCACGTACTACGACTTCGCGGGCGCGTTCGGGCATGGCCCGTACCTGTGGGGGTTGGTGGACGTAGAGATGGTCGGGAAGGCGGTGGTGGCGGCGGTCGAGTACTACGGCCGCGGGTTGGTGGTGGACAACATCACCCAGTACTACTAGGCCGTCGGCGGGCGTGCACTCAGTCGCGGCTCAGGAGGCTGCGGAAAAGCATCAGGACGGGGATGATCTCCAGCCGTCCCACCCACATGTTGAAGCACAGGATGAGCTTGGCCGCGGTGGGCATCGTGGGACCGGTGATCCCCACCGACAGCCCGACGTTCCCTTGGGCCGACGCGACCTCGAACAGGAGGTCGGCCAACCGTGCGTCCGGGGCAAACCGGGAGAGGAGGAGCGCCCCCAGGATGAGGGAGGACAACCACAGGGTCGCCAACACCGCCGCCTCGCCGATCCGCCGGAACGCCACGGGTTCGGAGAGGGGTTGGCCACCGAGGCGCAGCGGGATCACCGCGTCCGGAGAGCGGGCCAATCGTTTGAGCTGCCAGCTCGCCCCCCGCACGAGGAGCAACAGTCGCATCACCTTGATCCCCCCGGCCGTGGATCCGGCCGCGCCTCCGATCACCATCCCCACGATCAGGATCAGTTTCGCGGCGTCGGACCACGTGTGGGGGGATGTGGTCTGAAACCCTGTGCAGGTCAGGGCAGAGGCGAACTGGAACACCCCCCCACGGAACGCCGTGTCGGTCGCACCACTGCCCAGCCGCACCACCGAGAGGAGGACCGTCCCCCCGAGAAGAAGGAGCAGCAGCGCGCGCGTCTGGGCATCGGAGATGAGGGTTCGCGGGCCACGCTGGAGCGTGTGGTAGTGGACGACGAAGCTCACCGCCCCCGCGACCATGATCAGGATCACGATGAGCTCGATTCCCAGGGAGTTGTAGCGGCCGATCGACTCCGGCCAGATCGAGAACCCACCGGTGGCGATGCCGGTCATGCCGTGGTTCACGGCGTCCCACAGCGGCATCCCCGCCCCCCACAGCCCCGCCACGGCGAGGAACGTGTAGAGAACGAAGATCCACCACATCGTGCGCACCGTGGAGAACACGGAGGGGTGGATCTTCTCCCCCCGGGCCTCGGCGACGTAGAGGTTGGCGGCGGTCATCCCTGGCCCAGCGATGAGGGTGATCATGAGGACGATCACCCCCATGCCCCCCACCCATTCCATGAACGACCGCCACCACTGGAGGGTCCGCGGGAGGAGGTCCGGCCGGGTGGCCATGGTGAGCCCGGTCCCTGTGAACCCCGACACGGCTTCGAAGAACGCGTTCGTGAAGTTGGCGTAGGGGAGGTCTCCCCCGGGGGCCGCGGACACGAGCCACAGCGGGAGCGTCCCCAGGGCGGACACGACGAGCCACCCCAGGGCAGCGATGATGAGACCGTGCTTGAGCCGGGCCTCCTCCGCGCGGCGGAACGGGAGGTAGAGAGCTCCCCATACGCCGAGGGCGGCGAGGACGGTCCACCCCAGTGGCCACAGGGCATGCGTTTCGCCGGACACGAGCGCCACCGGGAAGGAGCACAGCGCCATCACCCCCACCATCGGGGCCAGCATCCCCACGTCCCGCAGGACGATGTGGAGGTCCTTGATCCCCATGCGAGCTAGCCGGTGAGGCCCTCGATCACGGACTCCGGGATGTGGCCTGTGGTGAATACGGTGAGGGTGTTGCCGGCCTGGAGCACCGTGCTGCCGGAGGGGATGATGAGCTCATCGTCCCGCTCCACCGCCGCGACGAGGAGGCCCTCCGGGATCACCCCCTGCTTTCCCGCCTCGCGGAGGGATAGCCCCGCCAAGGGGGAGTTCTCGTTGAGCGTGATCCGGAACACCTGCGCTCCCCCCGGGAGGGCGACGAGATCCCGCACGCGGGGGTGCCATGCGGAGTGGTACAGGTAACCGGCCACGATGACGTCGGGGTTCTCCATGACGTGGGCGCCGAGGCGACGGAACAGCTCCGTGTGCTCGGGGTTGTTGACCACGGAGACGATCGTCGGGACCCCGAGGTCACCGGCAGCGGCGATGACCATGAGGTTCGTCGCGTCGTCATGGGTCGTGGCGATGAGGGCATCCGCCCGCTCCGCCCCCGCCTCGCGGAGGATATCCGCCGAGGCCGCGTCGGCATTGATCACGAGCACATCGTACCTCCGCGTGATCCCCTCCGCCTTCTTCGGGTCCCGTTCGATCACGACGACATTGTGGCGATCGTGCACTGCGAGGTCGATGATCGCCGCGCCGATGCCACCCGCACCAACGACGATCAAATACATGAGGGGCGTATGGTACATCTCCGCTCTTCCCCAGTCCACGGCGTGCTTGGCGTTGGGGGGGCGGTTCGTTAGGATCGGTGGGTGCGGACGTTCGTCATGGTGAGCCATACCGCTCCCCTCGATGGGGAGTTCTCCCTGTCCGATCTCCCGGGAGGAGCAGGCCGCCTCGATGTCCTGTGCCGTGCGGCGACCGAGGCGTTCCTCGTCTCGCACGGGATTCGGAAGGAGGTGGTGCTCCACCTGGCGATCCGGGACCAGCTGACGATCAGCTTGTGGGGGCCACGGCTGCGGCATCTGAACCCCGACGAGCGGTCCACGGGGGCCCTCCTGCGGGAGGCGCTGCGCGCGGCCCGCGGTCTCCCTCCGGGGGAGGAGCGACCCTCCACCCCGGGGATCACCGTGCGCCGGCTCGGCCTCGCCCCGCTGCTGGCTGACCTGCGCGCCGCGGGGGCCGCGCCAGTGGTCCTCGACGAGGGTGGCGAACCGATGCGCACGGTGAGGATCCCGGACCGACCGGCGTTCATCCTCTCCGATCACCAGGACTTCACGCCGGACGAGTCGGCCCTCCTCGCCCCCTTCCCGCGGATCTCGGTCGGGCCGAAGGTGCTCCAGGGGCACCAGTGCATCGCCCTCGTCCACAACGAGCTCGACCTTCGGGAGGCAGGATGAACGATTGGGAGGTGTTGACCACGGAGATTGGCGAGCCCCGCGCCCAGCTTCTCGCGAGCTTCCTGCGGGGGGAGGGGATCCCTGTCCAGTTCCGGACACACGTCCCACCGTCCGTGTATCCGTTCACGGTGGACGGGCTAGCCGAGGTCCAGATCCTCGTGCCGGGACGTGATCTCGCCCGGGCACGGGAGGCCCTCGCCGCGTTCGAGCGGGGTGGGGAGTCCGGCGGTGAGGGATCCGCTGCGGTGTGAGGGGGAGCTGGCCCGATCGCGCGAGGCCCTCCTCGCCGAGCTTCGGGAGGAGGGGATCCGCGACGAACGGGTGCTGGCAGCGCTCGCCCGCGTCCCACGGCACGAGTTCGTCCCCCTCCATCTCGTGCCCCACGCCTACGATGACTGCCCGCTCCCGATCGGCTGTGGCCAGACCATCTCCCAGCCGTACATCGTCGCCCTGTCCACGGAGGCCCTCGCCCTCGCGCCGGCGGATCGCGTGCTGGAGGTGGGGACGGGTTCAGGGTACCAGACGGCGATCCTCGCCGAGCTGGCGGGGACGGTGTACACGGTGGAGCGGGTCCCCGAGCTTTCCCGCGCTGCCGAGCAGAGGCTCGCCGCGCTCGGCTACCGGAACGTGCGGTTTCGGGTCGGAGACGGGACGAAGGGCTGGCCGGACGAGGCCCCGTTCGACGCGATCCTCGTCACCGCCGGAGCCCCGCGGGTCCCGGAGGGGCTCATCGCTCAACTCGCTCCCCACGGGCGGCTCGTGATCCCGGTTGGGGGGCGGTTCAACCAGGAGCTGACGCTCGTCCGCCGCGAGGAAGGGCGGCTCGTGCACCGCTACCTCTGCCCGTGTACGTTCGTACCCCTGATCGGGGAGGAGGGGTGGGCGTGATCGACCTTCGCTCGGACACGGTGACCCTGCCCACGGCGGCGATGCGGCGGGCGATGGTGGTGGCGGAAGTGGGGGACGACGTGTATGGCGAGGACCCCACCGTCCGCCGGCTCGAGGAACGGGCCGCCGCGCTCCTCGGGACCGAGGCCGCGCTGTTCGTGCCCTCCGGAACGATGGGGAACCAGATCGCCATCGCCTGTCACACCCGCCCGGGCCAGGAGGTGATCGTGGAGGCGGACTCCCACATCTACAACGTGGAGCTGGCGACGATGGCCCGCTTTTCGGGGGTCCAGCCACGCGTCCTCGTCGGGGAGCGGGGGATCTTCAGCGCTCACCAGGTGTTGTCCGCGATCCGGCCCGACCTCTACTACCTCGCGCCGACCGGGCTCGTCTGTCTCGAGAACACCCACAACGGGGCCGGCGGCCGGATCTGGCCCCTCGCCGGGGCGCGGGAGATCCTCGACCTCGCCCACGCGCGCGGGATCCCTGTCCATCTCGATGGTGCGCGGGTTTTCAACGCCGCGGTCGCGACGGGACTCCCAGTTCAGGAGCTCGTGCACGGGTTCGACTCCGTCATGTTCTGTCTCTCCAAGGGGCTCGGCTGCCCGGTGGGGTCGATCCTGTGCGGGCCGAGGGCGTTCGTCGCCGAGGCGCGACGGGCTCGCAAGGCGCTCGGGGGAGGGATGCGCCAGGCGGGGATCCTCGCCGCGGCCGGCCTGTACGCCCTCGATCACCACGTGGACCGCCTCGCTGAGGACCACGCCCACGCCCGCCTCCTCGCCGCTGGCCTCGGCGAGATCGAGGGGCTGTCCGTGTGGCCGCCGGAGACGAACATCGTCATCTTCGAGATCGAGCAAGGGCCGGACGCGGCCACCCTCTGCCGGGGGCTCGCCGCGAGGGGCGTCCTCGCCTCCCCCGCCGGGGCGGGCACCTCCCCCCGCCGAGTGCGGATGGTGACGCACCTTGGGATCTCCCACCCCGACATCGAGCAGACGCTTGACCTCGTGGCACAGGAACTCCGTACCGCCGCGGCGTGACGAACCGACCCTAGGCGAGCCTGCCCTGTCCTCGGACCGGCGCCCGTGGGGGCGTAGCCTCCATCACGTGAGGCTGCGATGCGAACGTTGGCAGTAGGGTTAGCGTTGTTGGCGGCGGGCGTCGCCGGCGGGGCGGCGACGCTCGCGGTTGGGTCGTCCGCCCAGTGGGTGGTGTTCGGGATGCCGACCCTCAACGCGTTCGTTCGCCTGACGAACCAGGCCTTGGTCTTCGTCAACGAGCGGGTCGAGGGCGACCCGATCCCCCTCCTTCCCGAGCTCGGCACGGGGGTTGGATTCAGGCTCAACGAGACAATGGGCAACACCTGGAGGTTCGGCCTCCAGGTGGCAGTGGCGGGGGCAAGCACGCGGACCCAAGGCTCGTGGGAGATCGGGGAAGGGACCTCCCATCCGGTGGACGTCTCCCTCGACGTGGGCCTGGCCACGCTGGGGGCCGAGCTCTCCCTGGTCCTGATCCCGGATCTGCTTGCGGTGACCGTCTCTGCAGGGTGGGGAGCTTCCCGCATCGCCTACCGGTGCGTGTTCCCCACCACGCTCCCTACCGACTGGTCGCTGCCGTTCCTCCCTGCGGTCGGGGATAAGACCTACACCGGAGGCGGCCCGATGGGGACCGTGACGGTCCAGCTGACGCTGCCCGTGGGGTGGGGAGCCAGTGCAGGCCTCGAGGTTGGGTTCCGGCTCGCCCCGTGGGGCGTGCCGCGTGCGGGGACGGAGGTCCTCGACCTCAACGCCGATGGCACAGGCGATGCCGTCGGGTTCACCAGCCTGTGGCTGGGGCTCACGGTGCGGATGGAGTTCAACCTGTGAGGGGGTGCGCGATGAAGAAGAAGGCGCTCTTGGTGGGGTGCGCGCTGGCGGCGCTCATCCTCGGGGGATGCACCCCGAAGTTCCAGACGGTCCCGCCGCAAGCCCTGTTCGCGATCCGCCCGAGCGAGGGGATCGCTCCCCTCAACGTGGTGTGCGATGGATCCCTCTCCTTTGCGGACCAGGGGAAGCTCGTGGAGTACATCTGGGACTTCGGGGACGGGACCCGCGCGCTGGGGCCGATCGTCTCCCACACCTACCGCCGTGGCGGTACGTACCGGGTGATGCTCGAGGTGTACGACGAGCAGGGCCTCTCCAGCCGCCGAGAGGGCGAAGTCAAGGTGCAGTTCCCCGCGCCTACCGCCCGCTTCTCCTACGCCCCGTGGCGGCCGGGGACGGGGGAGACGATCTGGTTCGACGCCGCGGACTCCTCATCCCCCAACGGGGCGATCGTCGAGTACCGCTGGGCGTTCGGGAATGGGGAATGGGCCACGGGGGAGAAGGTGGAGCACATGTACTGGTACGGCGGGGCCTACCCCGTGACCCTGACCGTGGTCGATGAGGTTGGGGCCCAAGCCACGGTCACCCAAGTGATCGAGATCCAGGGCGGCCCTGGCTGCGCGAGGTGATGAACGATGAGACAACGCCTAGCGGCGATCGGAGCAGGGGCGCTCCTCCTCCTTGTCCTGGCCGGGTGCACGTCCGAGCTCGGTCCGGTCCAGAAGGTCAGCGCGGTGATCGTCGCCTCCCCCACGGAGGGGAAGGCCCCCCTGTCCGTCCACCTCGACGCGAGCCGGTCCACCGATCCCCAGGGGCTGATCAGCGAGTACCTGTGGGACCCGGGGGATGGAAGTCCGATCGTGTCCGGCCCAGAGATCGAGCACACCTTCCAACGCGCCGGGGAGTACCTCGTGACCCTGGTCGTGGTGGGTGCCTCGGGCACCGGACGGGCTACGGCGTTCGTGCGCGCCCTCAACAACCCTCCCACCGCGTCGTTCACGTTCGCCCCCTCCGACCCGTTCAACGAGGAGCCCGTGACGTTCGATGCCTCGGACTCCTCCGACCCCGATGACGACATCGCTGGCTACAGCTGGGATTTCGGCGATGGCGGAACCGGAGACGGGCGGGTCGTCACCTACAGCTACGCCCATCCCGGGGAGTTCGTGGTGATCCTCACCGTGACCGACAGCGCGGGGGCCGAAGCCCGCGCCACAAAGCTGGTGAAGGTCGACGACTGCAGCACTGGGGGCTGCGGCAGACGGAGATAGAGAGCCCGCTTCCGCACTCACCCTCCGCGCCTCCCCTGCTTCAGGGGGGGCGGCGCCCCCCTCTAGGGACAGTCGCAACCCGGCAGGTCAACGAGTCGCCAGTCCCGATGTCAGTCGAGACTACGCGGATCGCAGGCGTTGGTCTCTGACCCTGGCTTTCGACTATTCGTTGTGGGGGATCTGGAGGGTGCTCCCTCCGATGAACTCCCGCACGAGGTGGTCGCCGGGGATCAGGGCGTGGTCCTCCGCCTCCCACAGCGTCAGTCCCGCGACCTGCGCCAGCAGGTTCGCGATCCGTCGGTAGCGGAGCCGCGCGTCGAGGAACGTGTCGTAGGGTGCGATCTCATCGGGTTTGGGCCAGATCCCGTCCGGAAGGAAGAACGGTTTCAGGACGGGGAGATCGAACGGCATCCCCCCGTTCACGACGTGGTCGGCGAGGCCCATGAGGGGGATGATCGAGAACAGCTCTCCGGCGCGGACGTAGTGCCAGTGGAGCAGGGTCCCGAGCGGGGGGTGGTTGCGGTGTTTGGCGTCGCGCAGCATCCGCCTGAGCAGCCGCACGTCCGTGAACTGGGTCAACCGCTCGCTCGTGCCGTCCCCTTCGTAGAGCATGTTCGCTGCCTCGATGTACAGCCGGAACATCGCTCCTCGTTCGATCCCCGCCGTGAGGGGAGGGTAGAAGCCGTGGAGGCAGTCGAGGAGGAGGAGCTGGCCCTGTCTCAGGCGGACGGACTTCGTGCCGACGTGGCGCCCCTCCTTGAAGCTGTAGATCGGTTTTTCGATCGCCTGACCCGCCAGCAGGGCCCGCAGGTGGCGGTTGATGGCCTGGATGTCGAGGGCCTCCGGCGTCTCGAAGTTGCGGTCGTTGAGCCAATCCGTGGGATGCTCAACCAGCGGCCAGAAGTAGTCGTCCAGGTTCAACATCAGGAACTGGAGTCCTTCCCGTTCCAGGCGCTGGAGGAGCTTGACGGTGGTCGTCGTCTTCCCGGACGAGGATGGCCCGGAGATCCAAATCATCCGGAGGTCTCCCCTCTCAGCGCGGGCGAGGACCTTCCCTGCCGCCTCGTCCACCGACTGCTCGTAGCGCGCGGTCGCCGCCTCTACGAGGTCGGGGAGCTTCCCGGTGCGGATGAGCGCGTTGAGTCCCTCCACGCTGTCGCAGCCGTGCTCCCGGTTCCAGGCGAGCGTCTCCTCGTGGAGGGGGACGGGGTACCCGTTCCCCACGAACTCGTCCATCGTGATCGCCCCCGCCCGGACCCAATGCTTGCCCCACCGCCAGCACTCGTAGGCGTCCGCCACGGCGACGAACCCGAAGCTGCGCAGGACATGGATCACCGTGTCCTGGATCTCCTCGATCGAGGGCGGGAAGTTGGCGATCCAATGGCGGGGATCGCGGTTCAGGGTGGCGACGACGACGTCGGACAGGAACGCGGCGATGTGCTCGTCGTCCCCGCACGAGAACAGGCGATCGTTCACTCCGGGGGCGTGGTCGAGGGCGAACCCGCCCACCGATCGGGCGGCGCGGAGGATGGCGTGGACGATCCGCCCTTGATCGAACGCGACGAGCGATCGGTCGCGCTTCCTGACCTTGCGGATCCTGTTTTGTACCGCCACGCTAAGGATTATACCGTTCGTTGTTTTCCGTGATCTGTTGGCACCCCCGGCGGACCCCAGCCGTTGTTCCCGACCGCACCGACCACGGACTACGCGATCGGCATTTCGTAGATCCGCCACGTCTTGTAGAGGTAGCCGCCCATCGCCTCACAGGCGCGGAGGATGAGGTCGTTGTCCTCGAGGAGCATCGACCCCTCGCCGGCCCGGTATCCCTTCCCCCAGGCGACGGTGAGCACCTCATGGAACAGGACCGCGTCCACGCCGATCTTGCGGTAGGGGGGGCGGATCCCGAAGAACATGATCCGCCCTGTCCGGATGCGGCGGCGCTGGGCGAGAAGCCGCGCCACCCGCACGAGGTCCAGATCGAGAATCTTGTTCCATCTGGGCTTCAGGGCCACATTGGGGTCGGGAATCGCCCCGATCATCGCCGCCAGTTCCCCGTCCACGTAGGCAAACCTGATCAAGTCCGGATCGGCGATCGTCTTCAGGCTCCGTGCCAGCGCGTCCGCCTCCTCGGGGGTGATCGGCAGGAACCCCCAGTTGGCGGCCCACGCCTCGTTGTACACGAGCACGAGCTTGTCCACTTCCTCCTTGAGGCGGCGCATGTCGAGGGGGTGGGTCTCGATCCCCCGCCGGGACCGTGCGGCCGCGACGAGGCGCTCCAAACGGGGGGCCTGGGGCTGGGAGGGGGCGAGCCAGTACGCGTGGTAGTCCTTGACCTTGCGCAGGCCGTACCGCTCGAGGAGCTCCCCGTAGTAGGGCGGGTTGTAGGTGAGCTCCACCGTGGGAGGGGTGTCGAACCCGTGGACGAGCACCGCCTGGTACGACTCGTGGGTTGCGTTGGAGTACCCGCCCGGGCCGCGCATCGCGTCCACTCCCCGCGTGGCGAGCCAGGCCCGGGCGCTGTCGAGGAGGCCCTCCGTGACTGTGTAGTCGGGGACCGACTCGTAGAACCCAAAGAACCCCAGGTTCGCCTTGTGGTGGTCGTTGAAGCGGTGGTTGATCGCCGCCGATACCCGGCCGACGAGGCGCGAGCCCTCTCGGGCGAGGAAGTGGGTGACGTCAGCCATTCTGTGGTAGGGGTGGGCGGGGGTGAGGAGGCCGGTCAGGCCGAGGAGGCGGCTCCCGAGGAGGTCGGCCGTGAGGGGGGGGGTCCAGTGGGGGTCCCCGCGGTGGACGTGCCAGGGGACAGCGACGAACTTCCGCAGCCGCCGATCACCAAGCGGGATCTCCTCGATCGTGAGCCGGGCCATGAGGTGCCATTATCCCCGGTTCGGGCGGGGGGCGCTTGCTGGCGGGCAGCCTTGACGCTCCCCAGCCCTCTCTGTATAACCCAGCATCCGTTTGGGGGCCTCCCCGACCGGAAGCGGGCGCGGTGCGGCGGAGGTCGGGTTTGGATCTTCTGGCCTGAGACCTGGAACCGTCTCTTGGGGGGCGTAGCTCAGTTTGGGAGAGCACCGGCTTTGCAAGCCGGGGGTCGGCGGTTCGATCCCGCTCGCCTCCACCAGAACCGCCACCGGCGTCGGACGGCGCGGGGAGGGGCCCCGCGCCCGCTGGCCACGACCCTCCCCCGCTATCCCAACAGGGCGTCGAGGCGGGCCTTGTCGAACCCGATCACGAACTCGCCGTCGATCTCGATCACCGGAACACCTTGCTGCCCCGTCCGGCGCACCATGTCCATCGCGGCCTGATGGTCGGCGGACACGTCCACTTCGGTGTAGGCGATCCCCCGGCCCTCCAGGTACCGCTTGGCCACCTGGCACCACGGGCAGGTGGGGGTGCTGTAGACGATCACTTCGCGCTTGAGTTGCTCATCCATTTCCTTCCCTCCTTGGTGAGTTCGTCGCGGATCCTCGGCGAGAGGAGGGCCTGCAGCGCGGGGGTGACGCTCAGGCAGTGCAACCGCCCGGCGCGGCTCCGTTCCACGAGCCCCGCCTCCTCCAGGATCCGCAGGTGGTAGGAGAAAGCGGAGGTGGACATCCCCAACGCTTTGGCGATCCGTCCACAGGGAGGGCCGTTCTGGGCAAGTAGGTAGGTCAGGATCTCCACCCGTTCTGCACTGCCCAGGGCAGCGAACGCCTTCGCGAGCTCCGCCATTCCCCGGTTCATGGGTCGAGTATATCCCGTCCCGCGAATTGTTCAACTGTCGTTGAAATGTTGATGCGATCGGGGGGGCCGGGTACGCTCAGGGCATGGAAGCCAAGGTCACGTGGCAGCGCGGGATGAGGTTCGTAGGCGTGGGGCCGTCCGGCCACGCCGTGGCGATGGACGCGGGCCGCGAGGTGGGCGGCGAGGACTCCGCCCCCCGGCCCACCGAGCTCCTCCTGTGCGCGCTCGGGGGATGCACGGGGATGGACGTCGTGTCGATCCTCGGGAAGATGCGCACCCCCCCGCGAAGCCTGGAGATCGTGATCGCGGCGGAGCGGGCCCCGAACCACCCCAAGGCGGTACGCCGGGCGAAGCTCTTGTTCCGGGCGGAGGGCGTGCCGGAGGAGAACCTGCGCAAGGCGGCGCAGCTTTCCCACGAGCGCTACTGCTCGGTTGCCCACTCCCTCTCCACCGAGATCACGATCGAGGTCGAAGCCCGGCCGTAGCTGGCCGGACAGGCTCTCGCGCGGAGAGCGGCGAGGGGGAAACACGCTTCCGCTCTCCCAAGCTCGGGAAGCGGCGCCCGCCTCGGCGAGACCTGGGGGGCTCGGGAGAGTCGGGAGCGCGGCGGCAGGGATGTGGGGTTCAGCCCAAGGTGCCCCGGAGGTCCACGGCCACCACGCGATTTGGGTAGCAGAGGATCGGGTTCACATCGAGCTCTTCGATCACGGGAAAGTCGGCGGCGAGGTGGCTCACGCGCTCCACGGCCTCGACGAGGCCCGGCAGGTGCACCGGCGGCCTCCCCCGCGCCCCCTCCAGGAGCGGGAACCCCCGGATGCTCCGCACAAGCTCCTCCGCCTCGCGTCGGGAGAGGGGGGTGAGGCCGAACGCCACGTCCACCAACACCTCCACCAACACCCCGCCCAGCCCGAACATCACCAGGGGGCCGAACGTCGGGTCGCGCACGATCCCCACGATGACCTCCACCCCCGGCGGGAGGAGCTCCTGCACGTACACGCCGGTCGCGGCAGGGGCCGCCCGGACCATCTCCCGGTAGACGTCCCGAACCCCGCTCATGGGAACGCCAATCCTCACCCCGCCCGCATCGGACTTGTGGACGACCGCGGCGGAGACGACCTTGAGGACGACCTCCTCCCCCAGATCCTGGGCGAGCGCTTCTGCCTCGTCCGGGCTGCGCGCGATCCCGCCCCGCGCGACGGGGATCCCGTAGGCGGTGAGGAGGTCGAGCGATTCCACACCGAGCCGAGGGCCGCGTGAGCCGAGGAGCTCCCGCGCCAGAGCGCGGTTGGCATCCACCGCGGACCGGTCGGGGGGCGGGCGGTCCTGCACCTCCCGGTAGCGGGCGAGGGTCGCCAGTGCCCGCACGGCGCGTGCAGGCTCGAAGTACGCCGAGATCCCGGCTGCACTCAGCATCTTCTCCGCCTCGTCCCCGATCTCGCCAGCGAGGAAGCTCGCCACGACCGGTTTGCCATGCCGGCGGTGCGCTGCGGCGAGGATCCGTGCCAGCTCAGCAAAGGTCAGCACGGGGTGCGGGGCGGTGAGGACGAGCCCCATGTCCACCCGGGAATCGGCGAGAACCTGCTCCACCGCGTCCCGGAACTGGTCGGCGGACGCGTCGGCGAGGATGTCCACCGGATTGGCGATGTTCGCCGCTGGGAAACGCTCGACGAGGGAGGCCACGGTGCCAGGGGAGAGAGGGGGTAGCTCGAGGCCGTCGGCCGCGGCCGCATCCGCGGCCAAGATTACCGGCCCGCCGGCGTTGCTCACGATCCCGACCCTCCGCCCGCGCGGCAGCGGCTGCTGGGAGAGCACGACTGCCCCCTCCAGCAGTTCCTCCACCGTGCCCACGCGGAGGACCCCGCCCCGCCGGAACGCGGCGTCGTAGGCGCGGTCCGATCCGGCCAGGGCCCCGGTGTGAGACGCCGCCGCCCGCGCTCCAACCTCCGTGGTCCCCGCCTTGAGGACGAGCACGGGCTTCTCCCGCGTCACCTCGCTCGCCAGGCGCACGAACTCCGGCCCCTCCTCGACCCCCTCAAGGTAGGCCGCGATGACCCTCGTCTCCGGGTCGCGAGCGAGGGCCGCGAGGAGGTCGTTCTCGGTGAGCACGGCTTTGTTCCCCAGCGACACGAAGAACGAGAACCCGAGCTCCCTCTGCCAAGCCCAGTTCAACACAGCGCTGCCCAGGGCCCCGGACTGGGAGACGAACGCGATCGTGCCCGCGAACGCTCCTCGCGGGGCGAAGGTCGCGTTGAGCCTCGCGCGCGGGGAGATGAGCCCGAACGAGTTCGGCCCGAGCACGTTCATCCTGTGCGCGGCAGCGATGCGTACGAGCTCTCGCTCTCGTTCGATCCCCTCTCCTCGCCGTTCCTTGAACCCCGCCGTGATCACGACCGCATTGCGGATTCCCTTCCTCCCGCAGGCGTCGAGGGCGCGGAGCGCGGGGGCGGGGGGGACGGCGATGATGGCGAGGTCCACATCCGCAGGGAGGTCGGCCACGGTGGGGACGCACGGCCGGCCGAGGATCTTCTTGTGGCCCGGGTTCACCGCGTACACGGGCCCGGTGAACCCGGCGACGTTGGAGAAGAGCGCGTGCCCGATCTTGCCCGGCGTGGCGGAGGCCCCGACCACCGCCACCGACCGAGGATAGAGGAGCTCCGTGAGATCCCGTGGCATGTTGGAACACATGGTAGCGGTCTCCGCGGGATCTTCACACCCCCTGCACCTCCCCTCGACGGCGAGGGGGGATAGTCCATCGTGGTGGAAGAGCACGCGAGAGCCCAGCCACCAGAACCACCCCCTGATCGACGAGAGGGGTCGAGGGATCCCTCGCCCCCTCTCCCTCCTTTGGGTAGGCTAACCATGGACATGAAGACGGTGCTCGTCGTGGAGGATGAGCGGGAGATCGCGCGCATGGTCCAGACGTACCTCATGCGCGAGGGGTACCGCGTGGAGGTTGCGTTCACGGGCGAGGAGGGATGGACCCTGTTTCGGGATCTCCAACCCGACCTCGTGGTCCTCGACCTGATGCTTCCTGGGATGCACGGGCTGGAGGTGGCGCGGCGGATCCGCCAGAGTGCGACGACCCCGATCATCATGCTCACCGCCCGCACGGAGGAGGCGGACCGCGTGGCGGGCCTGGAGATGGGGGCCGATGACTACGTGACGAAGCCGTTCAGCCTGCGGGAGCTCGCGGCGCGGGTGCGCGCCGTCCTCCGTCGCACGGAGGGGACCACGGTCCCCGAGGTGATCCGCGCGGGGAACCTGGCGGTGGACCTTGCGGCGCGGGAGGCCCGCCTCGGGGGAGCGCTCCTCGATTTGACCCCCACCGAGTTCGATCTCCTTGCGTTCTTCGCACGCCACCCCGGACGGGTGTTCACGCGGCGGGAGCTTCTCGAGGCCCTCCAGGAGAGGACGTACGCGACCCTGCCGCGCACGGTGGACTCCCACGTGAAGAACCTTCGCCACAAGATCGAACCCGATCCGGAGGACCCCACCTACATCCTCACCGTGCATGGGGTGGGCTACAAGTTCCGTCCTGGTCAGGATGGGGAGTAGCGGGTGTCTTTTCGCTGGAAGCTGACCGGAGCCCTGCTCATCACGGCCCTCCTCGCTGTGGGAGCGAACTACTGGCTCACCACCAGCGGGGTCCGAGAGCGATTCGACTCGTTCCGTCTCGAGCAGCGTCACTTTGAGGTCGAGAGCTTGGTCCCGTTCCTGGCAGGGTACTGGCGGGACAACGGAAGCTGGTCCGGCCTCGACCTCTACTTCCAGCTCGTGAGCTACGTCCGGCGGGGAACAGAGGTCTTCCAGCGACCGATCCTTGACCGAATCATGGTGCTCGACACGGAGTTCCGGGTTGTGGGCTGCTCGGAGCAGGGCCTAGTCGGCGAGTGCATGGCCAATGACCCCGAGATCCGCGAGATCGTCCAGCAGTACGGCATCCCCGTGGTTGTGGACGATCGCCAGGTAGCGACGGTGATCCCCTTGGACACGGCCAACCTGACCCCCCTGGAACGGGAGTTCGTGAACTCGGTTCGGTGGGCAGCGCTCGTCGCCGGGGGAGTCGCCCTGTTCGCCGCGGCGTTGCTGGCGGTGATTCTCGTGGCCCAGCTCTCGCGGCCTCTCCGGCGCCTGATCCTGGCCACGGCTCGCATCGCCGAAGGAGACCTGGCCCACCGTGTGGCGATTCGCACCCGGGACGAGATCGGCCGGCTGGGCCGGGCGTTCAACGACATGGCAGCCGCTCTCGAGAGCTCGGAGAAGGCTCGTCAGAACCTCCTCACCGACGTTGCCCACGAGCTGCGCACACCCTTGTCCGTCGTGCGCGGAAACCTTGAAGGGATGCTCGATGGGGTGTTCCCCCTCACTCCCGAGGCGTTGGCCCCGGTGTACGACCAGACCCTTCACCTGGCGGAGCTGGTGGAGGATCTTCGTACGCTGACGTTGGCCGAGGCCGGGCACCTTCATCTCGAGCGCGAGCCGACGGACATCGGAGAGCTGGCGCGAGCCGTGGTGGAGGCCGTACGCCCCACGGCCATCGAGGATGGAGTGACGATCGAGGTCCGCGCAGAACCGAACCTTGTCGCCAACGCTGATCCCCGACGCATCCGCCAGGTTCTGGGCAACCTCCTCGACAACGCCCTCCGCTACTCTCCCGCCGGGGGGACGGTCACGGTGAGCGTCAGGGCCGAGGGAGGAGAGATCTTCGTGGCGGTGCGGGATCAGGGTCCGGGGGTATCCCCTCAGGATCTGCCCCATGTGTTCGAACGCCTCTACCGCGGCGATGCGTCGCGCAGCGGCGAGGGGACGGGGCTGGGACTGGCCATCGCCCGCGAGCTTGTCCAGGCCCATGGCGGGCGCATTTGGGTGGAGAACCAAGGGGGGGCCGTGTTCACGTTCTCCCTGCCGGTGTTTGATTCCCCCTCATCCGCGATCTAAGATTGGCCCGCCATGCCTGATGGTTCGTGTTATCACAGTCCAACCCTCGGCAAGCTCTCGTTCAAAGAGGTCGTGGACGAGATCCTGGCAATGATGTCCGCTGCCCCGGAGGACCCGTACGAGGTCGTGGTCGGCACCGATTCCCAGACGTACTGCGATGAGGTGGAGTACGTGGCGGCGATCGTCGTGCACCGGGTCGGGCGGGGCGGCCGCTACTTCTGGCGCCGGACGAAGGCCAAGCGGCCGCAGAGCCTCCGCGAGCGCATCTACCGCGAGGCGTGGCTCTCCTACGAGACGGCCGAGGAGCTGATCGGCGCCCTCAAGGACCGCGGGGCGACCGGGTTCCAGCTCGAGATCCACGTCGACATCGGCCGCAACGGCCGGACGAGGGACCTCGTGGAGGAAGTGGTGGGGATGATCCTCGGGGTGGGGTACCGCGTGCGGACCAAGCCCGAGGCCTACGCCGCTTCCGCCGTCGCCGACAAGTACACGTAGGCCCACGCGGGACACGGTGCGTTCCCGCGTGTCCTGTCCCACGGCGCGGGACCCATCTAGCATGGTCCCATGCCCACGGTCGGTGAGCTCCTGCCGCTCCTTTCCCCCCGCTGCCCTGTGGGGGACATCGAAGTGCGCGGACTGGCGTGGGACTCGCGTCTTGTGAACCCAGGCGATCTCTTCTTCGCCCTCGTTGGAGGGCGGGTTGATGGCCATGGGTTCATCGGCGATGCCCGGGCGCGGGGGGCGCGGGCGGTGGTCGGAGAGCGAAGGTTGGCAGAGGCTCCCTTCCCCTACGTCTGCGTTCCCGATGCGCGGGCCGCCCTGGCCCATGCCGCCGCCGCCTTCTACGGGCATCCCACGGAGAGGCTCCGCACGATCGGGGTCACGGGGACGAACGGGAAGACGACGGTCGTCCACCTCCTCGGCCAGGTCCTCCCCGCGTGCGCAACCCTGACCACGGTGCGGGTGGAGCGGGAGGGCCTGTCCTGCGTTACCACCCCCGAGGCCCCGGATCTCCAGCGCCTGGCCGCCCAGGCGCTGGCGGAAGGGAAGGAGGCGTTCGCGTTCGAGGCCTCCTCGATCGGGCTCGCCCAGCGGCGCGTCGTGGGCACTCACCTCACGGCAGCGGTGTTCACGGGGTTGGGGCGGGACCACCTCGACTTTCACCGCACGACGGACGCTTACCTCGATGCCAAGCTCCGCCTGTTCCGGATGCTTCCTCCAGACGGCGTAGGCATCGTGAACACCGAGGATAGGTGGGCGGGTCGGTTTCTCGAAACGTGTCCCGGACCCCGGGTGCGCTACGGGATCGATCACGGTGAGATCCACACCCGAGGGCTGCGCCTCAGCCCCGACGGATCGGAGTTCATCCTGCAGACGCCGGATGGGGCGCAACGCGTACGCCTGCACTTCCCCGGCCGGTACAACGTCGCCAACGCCCTTGCCGCAGCAGCAACAGCGTGGGCCCTCGGCCAGCCCGTGGATCACATTGCCGAGAACCTTTCCCACGCATCGCTCCCCGTGGGACGGTTCGTCCGGTTCGAACTCGGGAACGGGGCCCTGGCCGTAGTCGACTACGCGCACAACCCGCAGGCGCTCGTCGAGATCCTGTCCGCGCTTCGTCCCCACGCGCGGCGGCTCCTCGTCGTGTTTGGGGCGAATGGCGAGGCCGACCAGGGGAAGCGTTCGCTCATGGGGGGGATCGTTGCCCAGCACGCCGACCTCGCCTTGATCACGTCCGACAACCCCAAGGGCGAGGATCCGCGCGCGATCGCGGAGGCAGTGGCGCAGGGGGTGCGGGCGATGGGCGGATCGTACCGGATCGAGCTCGACCGGGCACAGGCGGTCCGGTGGGCGCTCAGCGAAGCAGGGCGGGGGGACGTGGTCCTCCTCGCCGGGAAGGGGCACGAGCGGTACCAGCTCGTGGCCGACGGAGCGATCCCTTGCTCCGATCTCGAGCTCGTGGCCGCTGCGTCAGGCCTCCGCGAGCGCGAGCAGCCGCGCGGCCACTTCCTCGGGGGATCCGACGCCGTCTACGATCCGCACGCGCGGGTCCGCCGGCGGCGCCACCTCCCGTCCTAAGGCGAGCCGCTGCGCGGCGACTTCGGGAGGGAGGGCCCGCGCGAGCCTTCGTCTCCGCTCTAGTTCAGGGACCTCCACCCACACCACGAGGTCGAACAGGGACCGGTCGACGTGAGGCGAGGTGGCGAGGAGCGCCCCCTCCACGAGGAGGACGTCCGTGCCCCCGGCACGATGAGAGGAGATCGCTTCTCGCACCGTTTCCATAACCACGGGATGGACGATCGCCTCGAGGGCGGCCTTCGCCGCGGGATCGGCGATGACGAGCTCAGCCAGTCTCTGGCGGTTGATCGCCCCGTCCGGGCCGACGATGTCCTCCCCGAACCGGGCAACGAGCGCGGCGTGGGCCGGCCCGCCGGGGAGGTACGCCTCCCGGACCAGTTCGTCGCAATCGAGGTGGGCGAACCCTGGGCGCTGGGCGAGGAGGCGAGCTACGGTGGACTTGCCCGACCCGGCCCGCCCCGCGATCCCGATCACCTTCATCCCGAGGAGGGTAGCTCCCGTCCCTTCCCTTTGCCAACGGGGGTGCGGAGCCGAGAATGGGCATCGAGCGCCTCCATGCCGTCGTCGGCAGGGCAATCCGCGAGAGCTGTTCCCCACCTTCGTGGCCTGCACCTCGGCCGACCTGGCTCTTCCGGCGGGACCGCCGCCGTGGTAGGATTCGGGCGGAGGTGATCCACGGTGAAGGAGTTTTCGTTCATCCTGGGAAACAACCCGGGGGCCCTGGCCGAGATCTCCGAGGCGCTGGGCGCGGAGCACGTGAACCTGGAAGCGGTCGCGGGCGTGACCGTTCTCGACGAGGGCGTGATCGCGATCGTCACCGACAACCCCGACAAGACCCGCAAGGTTCTGCGCGCCAAGGAGATCGAGTTCGAGGAGAGGGAGGCGCTCGTGATGGCGATGCCACACCAGCCCGGCCAGCTGGCGTCGATCTTGGGAAGGCTCGCTGACGAAGGGATCAACGTCCTCTCCTGCTACTGCACCGTGGAGAAGAACCAAATCGTGTTCACCGTGGACAAGGTGGATCGCGCGAAGGCGATCTTCCGCATCCCGTAGGGGCGAGGGTGGGAGAGAAGACGGCGGCGATCCGCGTGTACGGAGAGCTGAACGACTTCCTCCCTCCAGAGTGGCGGCAGAGGGCGGTCCCCTACCCGTTGCGGGGGACGCCCGTGATCAAGGACGCGATCGAGTCCCGCGGGGTGCCCCACGTCGAGGTGGAGCTCGTGCTCCTCAACGGCGAGTCGGTGGACTTCGCCGCGCCGCTTGGCGACGGAGACCGGCTGGCCGTGTACCCGAAGTTTAGGAGCCTCGACGTGAAGGAACTCCTCCGCGTACGGAGGGCACCCCTCCGTCGCATCGCGTTCCTCCTCGATGACCACCTGGGAAAGCTCGCCCGGTTCCTCCGCCTCCTCGGGCTCGATGCCCTCCACGCAAACGGATGCCGAGACGAGGATCTCGTCGCGTCCGCCGTCCGCGAGGGGCGGATCGTGCTCACGCGCGACCGGGAGCTTCTCAAGCGCGGCGCGCTCACCCACGGGTACTGGGTCCGCTCCACCGATCCGGTCGAGCAAGCGCGGGAGGTCGTGCGGCGGTTCGATCTCGCCAGTCAGGTGCGACCGTTCACGCGGTGCCTGGCCTGTGGCGGAGCCCTTGCCCCGGTGGAGAAGGAACAGGTTCGCGAGAGGATCCCGCCCCGCGTCGCCGCGTGGCGGGACGAGTACCGACAGTGTGCAGCCTGCGGCAAGCTCTACTGGGAGGGGACCCACCACCCCCGGCTCCGCGCCACAGTGGAGCGGATCCTGGAGGGAGCCGCGATCAACGGGCCAGGTTGAGGTGGAGGAGGGGGAACTCCGGGTCGTTGCGGAGGACCGCGAACCCATGGCGGAGGTAGAACTCCGCCGGACCGGACGGGTTCTCCGCGCTCCCTACCCGGGTGCACGTCTCCACTGCGCTCATCCCCCGACCACGCAGCTCGCGCAGGATGTCCTGGAGGAGGACGCTCCCCCACCCGCGTCCCTGGTGGGTGCGGGATGGAACAAACAGGCACGCCAGGAACACCGCGTCGTCGCTCACCGGACCTGCCGGGTAGTTCCGGATGTTGGGGAGGAAACGCGGGGGCGCGTACTGGGCGTAGCCCACCGCGAGGCCCTCGGCGTAGAGGAGCCGGCCGCAATCCCCGAACTCCGTTCGCACCCGGCGGACCCAGGCGAGCTTCTTCCCGAGGTTCGCCGCCTGGTCTTCCTTGGCCAGGTCAACGAGGGGTTCCGGGCACTCCCAGTACAGGCAATGCTTGCAGCTCCAGGGCTGGGCGTCCCACTCCGGCGCGTCCCCCAGGTTCTCCTCGGTGAGCGTGGAAGACCTCAGTTCCATGTCCTCAGGCCTCGTTGTCGGTACCACCGACCCTGAGGTGGAGGAAGAATTCGCGGTTCCCGGCCGGGCCGAGGAGGGGGGAGGGGACGGTCCCCCGCACCGTCCAACCCAGTTCCCCCCGCGCGAACGCGACGATCTCGTCCACGACCTCCTGATGCACAATCGGGTCCCTCACCACGCCGCGACGCACAGCGTCCCGCCCGGCCTCGAACTGGGGCTTGACGAGGGCGACCACGTCGGCCCCCGGCCTCACGATCGCTGCGAGCGGAGGAAGGACGAGCCGGAGCGAGATGAACGACACGTCCACCGCCGCCAGGTCCACCCGCTCCCCCACGTCCTCCGGCTGGAGGTACCGCGCGTTCAACCCTTCCTTCACGACCACCCGGGGGTCGTTCCGGAGCTTCCAGTCGAGCTGTCCGCGTCCAACGTCCACCGCGTACACCCGCCGCGCCCCGTGCTGGAGCAGGCAGTCGGTGAACCCTCCCGTGGAGCTCCCGACGTCGAGACATACCTTGTCCCGTGGATCGACCCTGAATGCAGTGAGTGCGGCTTCGAGCTTGTCCCCCCCGCGGGAGACGTAGCGGGGAGGGGAGGAGACCTCGAGCGCGGCGTCCGTGGGGACCTGTGCTCCTGGCTTGTCGAGGAGGGCCCCCGCCACGCGCACCCGGCCGGCGCGGATCAGGGCCTGGGCCTGGGTTCGCGACGTGGCGTACCCCCGCTCGAAGACAAGGACGTCCAGCCGCTCTCTGCGTCCCTTCATCGCGAATCCTGCATCCGCCGCCCCACCGCCAGTTCGTCCTCTGGACCTACGGTGTTCGGCGGCCACGGGCAGATCCGTGGATCTATCCCCTTCCGGCGACGACCTCACCGGCCACGGTGCGACTGAACAGCGCAAGCCCATCAGCAAGGACCGCGCACGCCCGGCGGAGGTCGTCCGCCTTGAGGACGTACGCCGCGCGGGCCTCGTCCTTCCCCAGCCCTGGTGTCACGTAGAACCCCGCGCCGGGGGCGAGCATCACCGTCTCCGGGCCGGGGTAGTCGGTGAGCATCCAGCGAATGAAGGCCTCCGAGTCCTCCACGGGAAGGCCCATCATCACGTAGAACGCCCCCTCCGGGACGCGGAACGTGATCCCGGGGATGTCGAGGAGCTCCTTGCAGAGCAGATCACGCCGCGCCCGGTACTCCCCGATCATCTCCTCGATCACCGCCCGGTGGCCCGGATCGGCCATGAACGCCACCAACCCCAGCTGCTCGAACGTGGGGGCGGAGAGGCGGATCGTGGCGCACTTCGCTGCCGCCGTCATCACGTCCTTGTTGTGCGAGATGAGGGCCCCGATCCGCGCCCCGCAGGCGGACAGCCGCTTCGAGATCGAGTCCACGAGGATCGCCCGGTCGCGGACCTCGCGAAAGGAGAGGAGGCTCGTGTGGCCCCCTTCGTACACGAACTCCCGGTATACCTCATCGGAGATGATGAACAGATCGTGCTTCAGGGCGATGTCGACCAGCATCTCCATCTCGGCTCGGGTGTACACGACCCCGGTTGGGTTGCCGGGATGGGAGAACAGGATCGCCTTCGTGCGCGGCCCGATGAGGGCCTCGATCTCCTGTCGCGGTGGGAGGTGGAACCCGTCCTCGCGACAGGTGGTGATGGGCACGATCTCGACGTTGGTGAGGCGGGCGTAGCCGAGATAGTTGGGGTAGAACGGCTGCGGGATGAGGACCTGATCGCCGGGATCGCAGGCGATCGTGAGGGCGAACGTGATCCCCTCCGATCCACCGATCGTGATGAGGATCTCCTCCTTGGCCACCTGGAGGTTGCACTCCCCGTAGTAGCGGGCGAGGGCCTCCAGGGCCTCCGGGATCCCGGGGGATGGGGCGTAGCTGAGCACCTCGACCGGGGCCTCGCGCACTCCGCGCATGAACGCCCGCGGGGTGGGGATGTCCGGCTGGCCGATGTTCAGGTGGTACACCTTCTTCCCCCGCTTCTTCGCCTCGACGGAGAGCGGATACAGGCGGCGAATGGGCGAAGCGGGGGCCGCAGCGCTGCGCGCAGAGGGCTTAGGCATGATTGAGGACCCACACCTCCTTCGTGGCGGGAAGAACGTCGGGGGTGATCTTCACCTCGGACTTTTTGACGCGGTTGACGGGCAGGCCGACCTCGTCGAGGAACTCGTCCACGGGTCGGATCGGCCAGTCCTTCACGACCGCGGTGCGGTAGTGCATCGGGATCACGACCTTGAGCTTGGGCAGCGACCGCACGACCTCGCTCGCCTCCTTGGCCCCGATCGTGAAGTGGCCGCCCACGGGGAGGAGGGCTACCTCCACGTCTTGGAGAGGGCGGAGCTGCTCGGCGTTCAGGGTGTGACCGAGGTCGCCGAAGTGGGCGAGGGTCACCCCGTCCACCGCGAACCGAAAGATGACGTCCTGGCCGCGGTCGCGGCCTCCCTTCGTGTCGTGGAAGGCCGCGATCCCACGAAACGCGATCCCACGCACGACCTGCTCTCCGATCCCCCGGACGACCTCGGGCGATCCCTTCACCCGCCCCACCGCGTTGTGGTCGAAGTGGTCATGGGACACGGTCACGATGTGGGCCGGGCCCTCCGGGGCCTTGTACGGCACCTTCTCTTCGTACGGATCGGTGATGATCACTGTGCCATCGCTCGTCTCGATGCGGAAGCAGGCATGGCCAATCCATTGGAGCTTCACATTCGCCACCTCCTCGCGGCGCTACTCTATCCGAGCGGGGCGGGGGCGGGCAACCGGGCGAGGGCGCGGCGGAGGAGGCCGTCGATGAGGTCATCGTAGGGCAGCCCCCCCTCCCGCGCCGCGTAGGGGAAGAGGGACATCTCCGTCAGGCCGGGGAGGGTGTTCAGTTCGAGGAGGTACGGGGTCCCGTCGGAAGCGAGGCGGAAGTCGGTCCGGGACAGGTCCCGGCACCCCAAGAGGACGTGGGCCTGGACGGCCATGTCTTGGATGCGAGCGGTGAGCTCGGGCGGAAGATCGGCCGGGCAGGAGACGGTGCACGCGCCGGGGGTGTACTTCGCCGTCCAGTCGAAGAGGTTGCCCCTCCGTGGCCTGACCTCGACGAGGGGGAGAGGTTCCGCCTTGCCGCCGCGCTCAAGGACGGAGGCGGTGATGTCCCGGCCGGGGATGAACCGCTCGGCGATGAACTCACCATAGTGGGAGAGAAGCTCCGCGCCCACTCCCTTGCGCTCGTCGTCACTCACGACGAGGTGCACCCCCACGCTCGATCCCTCCCGCCGCGGCTTGAGGACGAGTGGGTACCCGAGCGCTTCCGCCCACGATGCGACCCTCTCCAGGCCCTCCCCGGCAACGTGGAGCCAATCGGGAACAGGGAGGCCCTTCCCCTGGAACGCCTTGCGGGACTCGACCTTGTCCATCGCGAGGGCCGAGGCGAGCGGCCCCGACCCCACATAGGGCTTGCCCATGAGGTCGAGGAGGAGCTGCACCGTCCCGTCCTCTCCCGCCCCCCCGTGGAGGATGTTGAACACCGCGGCGAACGGGGCGAGACGCTGGGGCAGGCCATCGTAGGCCTCGATCTCGATGAGTTCAGCGTCCCACCCCTTGGCGACGAGGGCGGCGTGAACCCCCCGACCGGAGAGGCGGGAGATCTCCCGCTCGGCGGAGGTCCCCCCACACAGCACTGCTACGCGTGGGCCCTTGGACATCGTCGCATCCTGATCCGGGGCCAGGCGGAAGGCAAGGGCGTCAGTCCCCGCCAGAGGCCGCGGGGGTCCTCGCTCGGCTTCCTCCCCATCGCGGACGGCGCGTCAGGGGACGAGGTGCGCGAGCGGGAACAGGCCCTCCCGCCGGTAGACTTCAACCAGAGGGAAGCGGGCGTGCCCCGCCAGCCCATGGTGGAGTGCGTTCGCTTGCTCGATCGCGCGGTGCAGCGCCAGTCCGCGGACTGGGATCGGATCGGCCCGGCGGTAGCCGGGGACGGCGCGCTCCAGCTTCTCCGGCTCGATGCTCCGCTCGATGTGTTCGGCCGTGAACGCGTGTTGGTACGAGATGCACGCCAGCGCCTCCAGCTTCTGTTCCCAGACAGGGCCGATGTCCACAACGCAGTTGGGCTCCTCCGGCCAGAGGTGGTAGAGCGTCGGCAGGGGACACGGGGACAAGGTCGGGAGATCGTCCTGGGCGAAGTCCCGGCCCGCCAGAGCGAGCGCCTCCAGGGCGAGCATCATCCCCATCCGCCGATCGGGATCCAGGTCGTGCCAGGAGTGTTTGGGGTCCTGCATGATGGCGATCCCGGGGCGGAACTCCCGGATCGTCTTGACAAGGCGTTTCTTCTGGTCGTAGCTGAGGGCGATCCCCCCGTAGGGGAGGTCGGCGAACTCCACGGTGCATCCCAACACGGCCGCCGCCCGCCCCAGATCCGCGCGGGCCTGAGGGCGCGCCAGCAGCACCAGGGCGTGGGACCGTCCCCCCGCCCGGGCGTTCAGGGCGAGGGCCCCCGCGCAGGCGATGAGCTCCGCTCCGTAGTTGGCGATCAGCAACACCGCATGGCCTGACATGCTTCCTCCCTTCACCGTGGCCATTGGAACTCGGCGACGAGGAACGTGTGGTCGGACGGCTTCTCCGCCCGGCGCGCCCCGCGGTCGATCCAGCACCGCACCGACCTCGCGGCGAGCGGGGGCGTGGCCCAGATGTGGTCCACCCGCCACCCCACGTTGCGGTCGAGCGCCCCCGGCACGCGGTAGTCCCAGAACGTGTACTGCCCCGGCTCGTCGGGGTGGTGGCGGCGGAACACGTCCACGAACCCCCACGCCCGCACTTCCTCGAGCGCTGCCCGCGCCTCGGGGTGGAAGTCGACGTGGTTCACAAGTCGCTTGGGGTCATGAACGTCGATCTCCTCGGGGGCGACGTTGAAGTCCCCGCACCAGAGGAGCGGTTTCTCCGGGGAGAAGTGGCGGGCGAAGTGGTCCCGCAGCCGGCGGAGCCACTCGAGCTTGTACGCGAACAGGGGCGACTCAACGGACTGGCCCTGGGGGACGTAGGTGTTCACGATCGGGATCCCCGCCACCGTGGCCTGCACCAACCGCGCCTCATCGGGTGGGCCGCCGTCGTCAAGCCCGAACCGGACGTCCACCGGATCGGCGCGGCTGGCGAGGGCGACCCCGGCGTGGGCCTTCTGCCCGCGAAAGGCGACGTGGTACCCCCTCTCCCGGAAGAACTCCGCCGGGAACTCGGGGTCCTGAACCTTCGTCTCCTGGAGGCAGAGGACGTCCGGTTCCTCCCGCGCGAGCCACCCCGCGAGGAGCGGGAGCCGGGACCGCACCGAGTTGGCGTTGAACGTGGCGACCTTGAACATCGGTCAATCCTAACCCACGAGGCGGCGGTAGAACTCCGGGCGGCGGTCGGCAAACACGTCGTTGAGCCGGGTGAGGTGCTTGTCCCGCGCCTGGGCGGGATCGATCTCGACGGCGCGCACCTCCTCCGCGTCCTGCGGCGCCTGGGCGAGGACGTCGCCGTTCGGGGCAACGATCTGGGAGAGACCCGTGAACCGGAGCGTCTCCCCGGTGCGCGCCTCGACCCCGATCCGGTTCGCGGTCACGGTGAACGCGCGGTTCTCGATCGCCCGCACCCGCATCGTGAGCTGGGCGAGCCCCGGCATGACGAGGTTCGCGGGGTGGGCGATCACCTCCGCCCCCTGGAGGGCGAGAGAGCGCGCCGCCTCGGGGAAGAAGTGGTCGTAGCACACGAGGAGTCCGACCTTGGCCGGACCGATGTCGGCCACCGGGAACGGGAGGTCGCCCGGAGCGAACAGGTGCTTCTCCTCGTAGAACAGGTGGACCTTGCGGTAGCGGGCGACGAGGCCCGACGGCCCGACGAGGACCGCCGCGTTGTAGATCCGCTTGCCCGCCTGCTCCGCGAGCCCGGCGACGATGTGAGAGTTCGATTCGCGGGCGAGGGCGATCAGGCGGGCCGTCGTCCGCCCCCCCGGCGCGGGTTCGGCGAGGAACTCCAACTCGCGCGCGGACGCGAACTGGTAGCCCGTGGCGAACAGCTCCGGGAGCACCCACAGGTCCGCTTGCCCGCCGGTGAGGAGCTCCGCCACCCGGTCCAGGTTCCGCTCCACCTCCCCGAACTCCGGCGCGAACTGCACGTACCCCACACGCATCGGTTGAACTCTAGCCGCCATCGCCAGAACGTCAACTGCGTCGGTGTTGGGTTTCCTCCCTCAGGAGATCTCCGGACTACGCAACGGATCCCAACCCATTCGCGGATCCGGTAGCATTGGGGGGATGCCGGTCGAGCTGAGTCGAGAGGGGTTCGAGGCGTTGGTGCGGGAGGCCCTGGCCGAGCTTCCCGCGGAATTCCGGCGGTACCTGAACGGTCTCGAGGTCCGCGTCGAGGACTACCCGGACGACGAGCTGATGGCGGAGTGGGGCCTCGTCCCCCCCGACTACCCGTTCGGGATGTACGAGGGACCGGCGCTGCCCGACGTGGACACGCCGAGCGACTTCCCGGGGACGATCGTGCTCTACCAGCGCCCGCTGGAGGAGTGGTGCCGGACCGAGGACGAGCTCCGGGACCAGGTCCGGCGCACGGTGTACCACGAGCTCGGGCACCGGTTCGGCTACTCCGACGAGGGGATGCTCGACGAGCTGCGCGGGGGGGCGGGGGTCCCGTGGTCGGAGGAAGCGCGTCACGCGGAGGCGGAGCGCCACCTCCGCCAGGCGGAGCACGACCTGGCGGCCGCGGAGGTCCTGCTCGCCGCGGAGCGCTTCGATTGGGCGCTCGACGCGGCTCTCGCCGCCGCGGACCGCGCCCTGCGGGCGCTCCTCCTCGCCTGGGGCGGGGACCCGGAGGCGATCGCCCACGATGGGATCCCGAACCTCCTTGCCCGCGCCGTCCGCCGCGCCCCCGCGTTCCGCCGCTTCAAGGTGCTTCTTCGTCTTGATGCGGTGTCGCTTGACATGGGAGAGGCGGGGGCCCTGCCTCCTGGCGAGCGGGTTCGCCCCGCCGCGGCCCGGGACGCCGTGGCCCACGCCCAGGACCTCGTTGCCGAGGCACGCGCGGTGCGGAAGGCCCAATGAACGAGCGGTTCGAGACCGAGGTGGCAGGCACGCGGCTCGTCCTCGTGCGCGGGGACATCACGACCCAGGACGTGGACGCGGTCGTGAACGCGGCCAACCCCCAGCTCACCCCCGGGGGCGGGGTATCGGGGGCGATCCACCGCGCGGGGGGCCCGGAGCTCACCCGGGCCGCGGCCGCGGTCCGGCGGGAGCGGGGACCCCTCCCCCCGGGCGAGGCGGTGATCACCCCGGCCGGGAACCTCCGGGCAAGGTGGGTGGTCCACACCGTGGGCCCGGTCTGGCGCGGCGGCCGCCACGGTGAGGCGGAGCTCCTGGCCCGTGCCTACCGTTCGTGTCTTTCCCTCGCTACGGCCCACGAATTGCGATCGATCGCGTTCCCGAGCATCTCGACCGGGGTCTACGGCTATCCGGTGGGAGAAGCGGCGCCAGTCGCCCTGGGCGCGGTGCGCGGGTTCCTGAGAGAGCACCCCGGGGCGCTGGACGAGGTCCGGTTTGTCCTCTTCTCCGCCGACCACTTCGCCGCCTACCGGCGGGCGTGGGAGGATCTCCCCAACCCGGCTCACGGGCGACGGTTCACGGACCACGGGGCTCCGGGTGTACAATCGGCGCCCAATGGCACCGGTCAAGCCCACCAAGCGCCGGGAGACCGTTCAGGCGGTCTTCCCTGATGACCGTGCGTTCGAGGGGCCCACGGGAACCCCATTGGCGGACTTCGTCCGTGCGGCGTACCCCGAGCCCCAGGTCCCGGCGGTGGCCGCGATCGTGGATGGGGAGCTGCGGGAGCTCTCGTGTCGCCTCCACGAGGACGCTGCGGTGCGGCCCGTGTTCCTCACCGACTCGGAGGGGATCCGGATCTACACCCGATCGCTGAGCTTCCTCCTCGCTGCAGCCGTCCACGCCCTGTTCCCCGAGGCGCGGCTGATCATCGACCATTCTGTCCCGTTCGGGGGGTACTACTGCCGGGTGGTGCGGCGGCCCCTGTTCACCGCAGACGAGCTGGCGGCGATCGAGAGCCACATGCGGGAGCTCGTCCAGCAGGATGCCCCCATCGTTCGGGAGGAGGTCCCCCTTGCGGAAGCCCAGGTCCGCCTCCGCGCCCAGGGCCTCGCCAACAAGGCGGAGCTCCTCGCCCAGGGGGGGATCGGGGGCACGGTCCCCCTCTACCGGCTCGGGCAGTTCGAGGACTACCTGTTCGGGCCGATGGTGCCTTCCGCGGGGTTCCTGCGCTGGTTCGCCCTCGCCCCTTACCCGCGGGGGTTCATCCTCCGCTTCCCCCGCCGCGAGCGGCCGACCGAGCTCGCCCCAGCCGAGGACTACTCCGCGCTCCTCCAGGTGTTCGAGGAGTACGGGCACTGGCTGGATCTCCTCGGCGTGTACGACGCCTGCACGGTCAACGGAGCGGTACGGACGGGGCGGATGACCGAACTGATCCTGGTCTCGGAGGCCCTCCACAACCAACGGATCGCCCGGATCGCCGAGATGATCGCCGCGCACCCTTCTTCCCCGCGGCTGATCCTCATCGCCGGCCCGTCCTCCTCGGGGAAGACCACGTTCACGAAGCGGCTCGCGATCCAGCTTCTGTCGCTCGGGCTCAGGCCGTATCCGGTGTCGATGGACGACTACTTCCTGCCCCGCGACGAGATGGCCCGCCGCGGCCTCACCGACTTCGACGACATCTCGGCGGTGGAGGTGCCCCTCTTCCAGCGCCAGATGGAGGAGCTCCTCGCGGGGCAGGCCGTGCGCCTGCCGCGGTTCGATTTCGCGACGGGGCAGCGCGAGGAGGGGAGCGAGCTCGAGTTGAAGGAGGACGGGATCCTCCTCGTCGAAGGGCTGCACTGCCTGAACCCCGGCCTCCTCCCGCCGCACCTGGATGAACGTTCGTTCCGCATCTACGCCTCCGCCCTCACCCAGCTCAACCTCGACGACCACGTGCGGATGTCGACCACCGATACCCGGCTCCTGAGGCGGGTGGTGCGGGACGCCGCGTACCGCGGCTACACCGCGGAGGACACGCTGCGGATGTGGGACAACGTGCGGCGAGGGGAGAAGCGGTTCGTGTTTCCCCACCAGGGGCGAGCCGATGTGATGTTCAACTCCGCCCTTGTCTACGAGTGGAACGTCCTGCGGTCCCGCGCGGAGCCGCTCCTCCTCCAGGTGCGGCACCCGCGGCTGCGGCTGAGGGCAGAGCGGCTTCTCGACGAGCTGCGGTGGTTTGTCCCGTACCCGGGGGAGGAGATCCCCGCGACGTCGATCCTCCGCGAGTTCATCGGTGGAGGGATCCTCGCCGCGTACTACCCAAGCCCGTTCGAGCGGGCGACGTGGAGGAGGGAGTCGTGAAGACGGTCAGTCCGTGGGAGCGATTTGCCGAGGTTCAGGAGCAGGTGCTGCACGGGGACGGTGCGTTCCTGGTTGCGGTGGACGAGCGCGACCGCCCGAACGCGATGACGATCGGCTGGCTCCAGCTCGGGACGGTGTGGTCGCGGCCGGTGTGCCACGTCCTCGTCCGGCCATCGCGCTACACCCACCGCTGCATCGAGGCGAGCGGGGCGTTCACGGTGAACGTGCCCCTGGGCACGATGGCCGAAGAGCTCGCGTTCTGCGGGACCCGCTCCGGGCGGGACGTCGACAAGTTCGCCGAGCTGGGCCTGCGAACCACGCCCGGAACGAAGGTCCGCGCTCCCATCCTCCCTGGGTGTGCCCTCGCGTACGAGTGCCGCCTGGTCGCCCATGCGGCGCTCGCCCCGGAAGGGGTTCTCGACGAGGGGATCCGGGCCAAGTACTACCCCCGCGGCGACTTCCACACGCTCTTCTTCGGGGAGATCGTCGCCGCGTGGGCGGTCACCGCCTGACCCCCATTGTCCCGCGGCCCGTTTCTACTCCGTCTCCCCCTCCGGGCCGGACGTCTCCGGCTCGGGTTCAACGGGAGAACCGATCCCGCCGAACGAGATGCGAAGCCCGAAGAACGGTGCCCGCAGGTCGAGCTTGGGCCCGGCGATCTCGCGATCCCCTTCCTCCCACTGGCCGGGGAAGGCGATGAAGTACCCGCCCCAGCCCTCGATGGCGAGCCAGGGGAAGACCTGAACCTGGAGCCTTAGGTACGGCAGGGACCCGAAGAACCCCAGGCTGAACTGGCTGAGGGGTGGCTGGGCGAGGGCATCGGCGAAATCCACCGGGACGCGAGCCCGCGCCTTGACGGTGAGGTCTCCCCCGCCGATGACGGTCCCAAACGCGAGGATCGCGCTGTCCCCGGCCTGGCGGGGGATCTCGACCAGGAACCCGCCAAAGCCGAACTCGAGGTCGGCACGCTTCTCCCCTTGGAGGACGGAGGCCGTCCCCCCGAACCCGAGCCCGCCGAGCACCGCTCCGCCGAGGGCTCCCCCTCCTCCCCCTCCCCCGAACACCACGACCGGCCCATCCACCGCGGGGTAGCCCGCTGTGGTCAGAGCCTGGCTCAGCGGGGAGAGGTCGAACGAGAGGCGCCCGACGAGGAATCCACCAGATCCCAGCCCCACCACAGCCCGTTCCACAGCGCCCGCTGCGGACGCGCCGACGGCGACCACGAGCACGATCCCCAGCACCCTTCGAATCATCGATCCCTCCTCGAACACCGTCCGCAGTCGATACGGCACAGTTTCCGCAGGATTGTACCTGATAGTTCGACCTTCGGCTCGTGACGTTCGCCTGCCATGGACGGCCAGCCGCTTGTCGGGGGGCTGCGAACTCGCGCTGAGCTCCTGCACTTGTTCATCCCCAGGGGATGAACCTTCCCCGCCCCGGCGGGGCGAGGATCTCGCCATCCCGCACCAGCCACTCCCCGCGGGAGAGGACGCCCATCACCCGCCCGCGGAGGGTCATCCCTTCGTAGGGCGAGAAGTCGGTCCTCGTGTGAAGCCGTTGCGCCCGCACCGTCCACTTCGCCCCCGGGTCGAGGAGGACGAGGTCCGCGTCCGCCCCGGGCCGGATCCCGCCCTTCCCCGGCCACAGGCCAAATGCCCGCGCCGGCCCTTCGCTGAGGTACCAGGCGAGGTCGCGGAGGGTGATCCGCCCCTTCGCCACCCCCTCCGAGTAGAGGAGGGGAAGCAGCGTCTCCACCCCCGGGAGCCCGGAGGGAAGGTGGGTTGGATCGTCCCGGTGCGCGTCCTTCTCCGCGTTCGTGAACGGGCAGTGGTCCGTGGCCACGGCCTGGAACTGCCGCCGCCGCAACGCCTGCCACAGGGCCTCCCGATCGGCCGCTGTGCGCAGGGGCGGGACCACGGAGAACCGGTGTCCGTCAGGCCGCGCGTAGACCGCCTCGTCGAGGAGGAGGTAGTGGGGGCACGTTTCCCCCACGAGGGGCGCCCCGGCCCGTTGGGCGGCGCGGAGGGCGACCGCCCCCCGGCCGGTCGAGATGTGGGCGATGTACGTCGGGCAGCGCGTCTCCCGGGCGAGGATCCCCACCTCGGCGATCGCCACCTCCTCCGCGAGCGCGGGGCGAACCGCCGGGAACGGTCCGCCTGCGGCGTCCACGAGTTCCTCGGCTTCGGCGTGGACCATCGCCGTCCCCCCGAGGTCCCGGATCGCCTCCATCGCCCGCCGGAGCGTCCCCAGCGACGTCCGCCGGCCGCTCGAGGCGTAGGCGAGGTAGAACTTGAACGAGCGGACCCCCCGTTCCGCCGCCGCGGCGAGCTCGTCGACGCGGTCCGGGGTCCACCCCACCATCTCCGCCCGCAGGGCGAAGTCCACAGCCGCTGCGCGGGCCTCGTCGAGCCGCCTCGCGACCTGGTCAGGGAGGGGGGCGTCGGGCGCGCCGATCGTGAAGTCGATGACGGTCGTCACCCCCCCGGCGGCGGCGGCGCGGGTGCCGGTGGCCCAGTCGTCCGCGGAGCGCGTCCCCGCGACCGGGAGGTCAAGGTGGACGTGGGCGTCGATCGCCCCCGGGAGGACGAGGAGCCCTTGCGCCGCGACGCGCTTCGCCTGCCCGCCGAGCTTCCCGACCTGGGCGATCTTCCCCTCCCGAATGAGCAGGTTCGCTTCACCAATGCGGCGCGGGGTAACCACCGTTCCCCCCGCGATGAGAAGCGCAGCCATGGGTCCAAGATAGCGTCGCGCTCTCCCCGTGGCAACGAAGGGGGCGGGCGGATCCCCTCGGGGGACGCTCCTGGGTCTGGGAGGACACTTCACCGCGGGCCCTGCGCGGGTATGATGAGGTCTGTGGCCGGTGCTTTGACCGAACGACGACAGCAGTACATCGCGGACCTCGAACGCGGGCTGGAGTTGGCTGTCTCGCGCCTTGCCTCCCTGCCCGAGGTGGAGAAGGTGATCGTGTTCGGCTCCTACCGCCGGGGGAGACGGGACCTGTTCACCGACCTCGACCTCCTGGTCCTGATCCGGACCCCCGAGCCCTTCCTGAAGCGCATGGAGCGCCTGTACCGGCTTCTGGCCGGAATCGGCGTGGACCTCGACCTCGTCGCCTACACCCCGGAGGAACTTGAGGCGAACAGGGATCGGCCGTTCTTCCGACGGGCCCTCGCCGAGGGGGAGGTGGTCCATGAGAAGAGAGGGTGAGGGTGCACGCTGGCTCGAGCAGGCCAAGGAAGACCTTCGCTGGGCGCGGGTCCTGCTGAAGCAGGGCGGGTACCACGTTGTGGCGTTTCTCGCGCAACAAGTGGCCGAGAAGAGCCTCAAGGCGGTTCTGTACCACCTGGGTGAGGAAGTCGTGCTTGGGCACTCGGTGGAGCGGCTGGCCTCGAACGTGGCGAATCGCTTCCCAGAGGTGCGCGTCTCGGCTCCCCGTTGGGCCACCTTGGATGCTCACTACGTGACGAGCCGTTACCCGAACAGCGTTCCAGGGAGCATCCCCGCGCGCGTCTACGACCAGGCTACAGCCGAGACCGCGCTTCGGATCGCGGAAGAAGTTGTCGAGTTCGCCGAGCGGGCGATCGGCCGGTAGGTCGGCTGACGGACGCTGTAAGGCTGGGTCATGAAGGATCTCCTGGATCTGTCACTCGACGAGCTGCGTTCGGTCCTCGCCTCGTGGGGGGAGCCCCCGTTCCGGGTTCAGCAGGTGTGGGAGTGGGTCTGGAAGCACCTCGCCACAGACTTTCGCCAGATGACGAGTCTTCCCACAAGGCTCCGGGCCCGCCTGGCCGACGCATTCACAGTGGCCGTGCCCGGGGTTGCCGCGCGCCAGGCCGACGACCAGGGGACCGAGAAGGTCCTCCTTCGCCTTGCCGATGGGCAAGCTGTCGAGGCAGTCCTCATCCGCGAGGGCGATCGACGGACCGTGTGCATCTCGACCCAGGTGGGATGCCCCGTGGGTTGCGCGTTCTGCGCCACAGGGGCGATGGGCTACCGGCGCGACCTCACCGCCGGGGAGATCGCGGCCCAGGTCCTGCACTTCGCCCGAGCACTCCAACCCCGGGGGGAACGCGTGACCCACGTCGTGGTGATGGGGATGGGCGAGCCCCTCCTCAACTACGACGCCACCCTCAAGGCGATCCGCAACCTCAACGACGGGCAAGGGTTCGCCCTCGGGGCCCGCCGGTTCACCGTCTCCACGATCGGGGTCGTGCCGGGGATCCATCGCCTCGCCGGGGAGGGGCTCCAAGTGAACCTCGCGATCTCCCTCCACGCCCCCGATGACGCGCTGCGGCGGGAGCTCGTGCCGCTGGGGAAGCGCTGGTCGATCCGGGAGGTCCTCGCCGCCGGCGACCACTACGCCCGGGCCACGGGGCGGCGGGTCTCCTACGAGTACGTGCTCCTCGCGGGGGTGAACGACCGCCTGGACCAGGCCCGGGCTCTGGCCGCGCTCCTCCGGGGGAAGCTCGCCCATGTGAACCTGATCCCGTTCAACCCCGCCCCGGGCCTCCCCTTCCAGCGGCCCGACCCTCGCAGCGTGGATGCGTTTCGACAGGAGCTGGTCCTTCGCGGGGTCGATGCGACCGTGCGTCGCTCGCGCGGGGTGGAGATCCAGGCTGGCTGCGGCCAGCTGCGTGGGCAGGGTTCGCGCGCGGTTTCCCTTCGCTCTCCATCGTGTCTCTCCGAGGGAGAACAGGACGGAAGGTGGGGGGCTCCGGCTGCCAACGCCGATCGGGGTGAGGGTGAACGGAGCGTTGAGCCCAACGGGTGACGGCGGCAGCGCTCGGTCAGACTCCCGGGCTTGGGGCGACGCGAGAGAAGGGGGGAAAGATGCGAGAAGGCCCCGAGGCGAGATGGGGCCTTCCCCCGGAGCGGGCTCGAGAGGGTGCGGCGTTTTCATCCACGGCTGAGCGCGTCCACCGCGTCTGGCCGCGACAACCGCCCTCGCATGATCACCATATCAATCGTTCATCTTCGTGGCAAATCGATCGACCCATCGAACCCGTCGGGCCACGAACCCGTCAAACGGCAATGCGGACACTGTATACAGTAGTTAACGTGCGAGGGGGTCCCCCGCGGCGAGGCAGTGGTCCCACTTCACGAGGCAGGTATCCGTGCACAGCTTCTCGGAGCCCATGTGCGCGAGTTGCCTTTGGGTTTGCACTCTGAGTGAGAGATGTCCCAGGCTCGGTTTCAACCGGCATCGCATTTGCAGCTCCCGTATGGTTGAATGTAGGTGTTTATCCCCGGACCTAGTGCCCCTTGACACGCGGGTCATCGCATTTGTATTATATTATCTTTGCTGCAGGCAGCTGCCGTCATGAAGGTAGCGAGCTCTGCAAGGGGGTGATGAGCCAGGAGAGAAACGCGATTACTCAGCTTTGCGCTCGGCGCTACGCGGTCGCGCCTGGGCAATCCAGAGCAGCAAGAGGAGAAGGGGAGGAGGGCAGGATGAGAGAAGCAACGCGCGTGGGGTGGTTACTAGCCGGGCTCACCCTGCTGGTTTCGATCGGGGGGCTGGCGGCGACGTGGTATGTAAACCCTGGGGACGATATCCAGGGCGTGATCAACGGAGCAGCGGCAGGCGACACGGTCATCTTCGCTCCGGGGACGTACAACTTGGCCACGACCATCAACATCGCGAAGCCGCTAACGATCCTCGGCGCGCAGGCCAACGTTGATCCGCGGCCTAGCACGGGTGGGCGAACAGGTCCTGAGACGTTGCTCAAGAGCACCACCACAGTGTTCGACATACGGGCCCACGACGTCGTGATCAACGGCTTCTCGATCGAGGCAAACATCAACAACGCGAACACGAACATCATCCACGACAACAGCACGTCGTTTGCGTCACAGAACGCTACCGTGGCCTACAACATCATCACGAACACGGGTAGCACGATGAACGAGGCCATCAAGATCCGCGTCGGCGAGTCTCCCGTGATCGCCTACAATTACATCTACAACATCCCGTCGCCGGGCGACGCCATCAACTTCGATCGGGTTACGAACGGCCGGATCGAGTACAACGAGATCGTGAACAGCGGCAGCGAGAACGCGGCGATCTACGTTTACTCCTCCGAGTACACGTGGATCGTGGGAAACATCGTGGATACGACGACCAAGAACGACGGCATCAAGCTCGGGGCCAAGAATGGCGGGGACGCAAGCAAGAGCGGCGGCTGGATCATCGACAACGTTGTCATGAACACTGCACAGGATGGAATAGCCGTGTACATGAGTAACGTGGTCATCGAAGGCAGTACAGTCACGGGGAGCAGAAGCGAGAACGGTGCGGTCTACTTGGCGTTCGGGATCAGCAACATCGTCATCCGCTACAACACGATCGTGGACAACACGCTGAACATTCATAAGTGGGGATCCCCCGGTGGGATTACCATTGGTTCGGCAGTGAACGTCTCGACCGTGCAGATCTACGGCAACACGATCACGGACAACTACCCGGTGGACGTGGCCAACATGGCGAGCGGAGCGCCGCTCGTCGACGCCACTGGCAACTGGTGGGGGCAGGACACGGGGCCTCTCGCGGGTCAGATCGCAGGGAACGTGGCCTACAGCCCGTGGCTCGGGAACGAGCCTTCTGAGCCAGTGTGGACGTTCGTGGTGGCCCAGGCAGGGCCGGAGCTTGCCGCCGGGTACCTGCAGACAGGACTCAACATCGCCCGTCCGGGGGACACAGTGCTGGTGAAAGCGGGAACCTACGCCACAGCACCCCGCATCGGCAAACCGTTGACCGTTCAGGGCGAGCCTGGGGCAACGGTGCAGCTTGGTTTCTGGGATTGGATAAGCATCCAGACGGACGATGTCACCATCCGGGGGCTCACGATCACGGGAAACCCATTCTACTGGGCGTTGGAGGCTGGCCTCATGGGCACAGGGCCGTTCCGGAACATCCGCCTGGAGGGCAACACGTTCTTGGCAGGGAGGGTGCCGATTTGGTTCGAGAATGTATCGGATAGCATCATCATCGGCAACACCTTCGCTGACGCTGGACCCACCTTGTGGTGGGGCGATGGTGTGACGATTTGTGATAACGACATCTCGAGCGCCAGAGCTTCAGGTGTCTGGGTCTACTACACCAAGAACGTTGACATCTCAGGCAACTGGATCATCGGGGGATCTCACCCAGACGGAACAGGAGACTCTGGCATCCACGCCCAGGCCAGCGAGGACCTGCGGATTGTGGCGAACACGATCGCGGGTTTCCTTGCCGGTGAGCGAAGCGGTTACACGCACGGGGTTGCTGGTGCTGGCATCAACGAGCTCGGCGGGGATGGCACCGAGATCTTGTGGAACGTGATCAGCGACAACAGCGTTGGCATCCGCGTGTACGACTTGGGTGGCAGCGCAGGAAGTCTGGCGATCCACTTCAACAGCATCACGGGCAACGTGGATTATGGGGTTTTCGTGTTCGGAGCGTACCCGACGGCAGCCGGTTGGAAGACCTGGCACTACGACCAGTACGGACCCGCGGCTCACGATGTCAACGCTGCGCTGAACTGGTGGGGGTCGGTCAGCGGCCCAACGCACGCAGCCAATCCAGACGGTTCGGGAGACGCGGTGAGCGACAACGTGATCTACAGCCCGTGGCTGGGGACGGATCCGGACGGGGACCCGACGCAGCCGGGTGTGCAGGTCACGGGGCCGGTGACGATCATCGTCGCCCCGGTGGGCCCAGAGCCGCCGGACGGGTACCTGAACACCGCTATCGCTGGGGCCAACGAGCTTCCCTTTGCGGACACCATCAAGGTCCGTGAGGGGACGTACAACGCCAGCACCCCGGTGACGGGTCCAACGAGCATCTTCAGCTGCTCAAGCTGCCCGAACCCGGCCACGCTCACGGGCACCCTGTCCCTTCAGGCGGCCGGAATCCTCATCGGACGGATGGGCGAGGGGTTCACGATCCTTGGGGACATCACCGTGGGGGCGGGGGTCGACGCCTCCACGATCCACATCAACTGGAACGACATCTACGGTGACGTCACCAACAGCGGTCTTGGTGTGCTCGACGCCACCTACAACTGGTGGGGCGGGCGCAACCCGGGCGCGGCGACGTTCGGACTGGTCAACTACTACCCCTACCTCCCACGTCCAGTGTGCGAGGTGTTGGAGTTCATGTCTTCACAGGGGTTGGATGCCAACGCGGCGATCTTCCTCCTCTCGCGGGGCGGTCTCCTCTCTGAGGGCCTACTGATCTTGGATCTCATGACTCGTTACGGCCTCACCAGGGAAGAGGCCGAGACACTCCTCAACGAGTTCGGGTTCCTTGCGGTGACTCACGCTCTGGATTTCGCCTTCGACTACGACGACTTCGTGCGCCTCCTCCTCGGTTACGGAGCCGCCCCGGCCGGCGGCGCAGGGTCGTTCGTTGACCTCGGCATCGCCGGTGGCGCGGGTGCCTTCCAAGGGCAGTTGGTTGACGCCATCTACGAGGCGGGCCAGCCGATCTTCGTCTCGTTCGAGCTGCAGGACTTCCAAGGGAACCCAGTCACAGCGGTTGGTGGCTGGGTCACGCTGATCCAGCTCCACGAGAACGGGCACCAAACAGTCTGGTACTGGGGGGCCACCCGCTACAATCCCGCGACGGGGCTGCAGGAGA
>JACIWJ010000060.1 GCA_014361015.1 Candidatus Bipolaricaulota bacterium
ACCCTTGCCCCCACCCAATGGGATGTCCACAACTGCACATTTCCACGTCATCCAGCCCGCCAGGGCCTTCACCTCGTCGATCGTCACCGCCGGGTGAAAGCGAATCCCTCCCTTGCACGGGCCACGGACCGAGGAATGCTGAACCCGGTATCCCCTGAACACCTCGATCCGCCCGTCGTCCATCCTCACAGGAATGGACACCTCCAGTACGCGCTCCGGGCGCTTCACCATCTCCAGGATGTCCGCGGGGTACCCCAGCTTCTCCCCTGCCAGATCCACCTGGGCGCGGAACATCTCGTACGGGTTGACCTCAGCTTCCCTCAGAGTCCGCTCCACCGTGGCTTGCGCTTGCCTAGCCTGTTCAGGCGTCATCGGTTCGACCTCCTTGGGGAGAGCCTAGGCAAGCCAGCGTAGGCCCACATTGCCACGGACACGGGATCGCCCATTCTGTTTGGCAACAGTTACCCGCCCTTCCGAGATGGAGTTCGCTATCTTGTGCCATTGGCCGCTATGTCAACTGAAATCGACAGTGCCAGCAGAACGACCACGAGTGCTTCTGGAGTTGCCAACGGGTAACGTGTCAGAATGCGATCCGATCGCCTGTCAGTATCGATTTACGCGGCCGTGAGCTTCGCACATCCTCAGGGGGATGGAGATGCTGAAGGCCGCACGGGAGAGGCTGGTCGAGGAAGTGAAGGGCCTGCCGGGAACGTTGGTCGTGACCCACCGCCCCGGCGACCTCATCTTCCAGGACGGGGCATTCGCCTCGGGGGTGTACCTCGTGGCGGAGGGCCTAGTGCTGGTCGGCGGGTACGCGCCGCGGGCGTCGCGCGCCGTAGCGCTGGCCGGGCCGGGAGACCTGGTTGGGCTCGAAGCGTGGCGATCGGCCCCCCTGCCGCGCTACAGCGGGTTCGCCCGCGCACTGACGCCCACGACCCTCCTCTTTGCCACCACAGACGCCTGGGCACGGGCCCTGGATCGCCCCCCGTTCCGGGAGCTCGTGCTGTCCGCGCTCGCCCGCCTCGTACTCGACCGATGGACGCTCGCCCTGCACCGCGATCAGCCGGAACGTGCTCTGGCGTGGATGCTCGTTCGGTGGGGGGAGAGGGCGGATGGAGGGGGGGAGGTGCGGTTAGCTGTTCCCGCGGCGACCCTCACCTCGATCCTTGGCGTGTCTCGAAATGCCCTTCGCCAGGCCGTGACCCGTCTTGGGGAGCTCGACGCCGCACGCTCGGTCAACGGACACCTCGTAGGAGACCTGCGTCGGCTTCACGACCTGCTCGAAGAGAGCCTTACAGCGTCTGCTCGATGATGGTCAAGTAGAGGTCCGGCGTCCGAGCGATCTCCTCCAACTTTCCCCGCGACAGGATCTCAAATCCCCAACGATCGGTCTCAATCAGCTCACGCTCACGAAACCGGCGCAGCATGCGCATCAGGGTCTCCAGGGACACGCCGAGGAGCTCGGCCATCGTCTGGCGGGTGATCGGGAACTCGAGACGCACCGTGCCATCGGCGTTCGGTGTGCCGTACTTGTTGGCGAGGGCGAGGAGGAGGAGGGCGAGGTTCCGGTCCACGGATTCTGTGGCCTCCCTTGTGAGCTTGAACTCCAGCATCGCCACCTCCCGCCCGAACCAGCGGCACAGGTCGAACAGGGCCTGGGGATGGTGTTCGAGGAACGCACGGAACCGGCCCGTCTCGAAGAACAAGAGGGAGGACTCGATGATGGTCCGCGCGAACTGGAGGTTCACCGGCTTGCCGCCCAGGAAGAATGGCTCCAGCCCGTACCACTCGCCAGGAGCCAGGAACCGCAGCACCCGCCGCTCATGGGTTCGGGGGGCGTACTTGCCGATGGCCACCAGGCCTTGACAGACGATGTACACCCCCGAGCAGTACGAGCTCTCTTGGGCGATCAGCTCATCGGCGTCGAACTTGAGGACGAGACCCAAGCTCTCCAGGGAACGACGTTCCTCCTCGGACAAGCTGGGGAAAGCCTTGGCGAGGCACCCTGCGGGGGTATCCTTAAGGCTGATCTTGGGCATGGTGGTGGTCGTTGTGAATTCTAGTGTCAATCGCAGGTCCACGCCACATGTTCCCGCAGGATCAGATGCCAACGACCCTATGCCCACCCGCGCAGCCGCACCACCTCCGCCACCCGCTTGACCGCGACGAGGTACGCGCCGAGCCGGTTGTGGACCCGATGCTCCGTCGCCGCCTCATGGACCGCACGGAACGCAGCCGTCATCTTCTCGTCCAGCCGCCGGTGGACCTCCGCCACATCCCAGTAAAAGTTGTATGCGTTCTGGACCTGTTCGAAGTAGGACACGGTGACCCCGCCGGCGTTGCACAGGAAGTCGGGGATCACGTACACCCCGTTCTTGTGGAGGACGACGTCGGCCTCCGGTGTCGTCGGCCCGTTGGCGAGCTCGGCGACGATCTTCGCCTTGATCCGGCCGGCGTTGGCCGCAGTGATCTGGTTCTCGAGGGCCGCCGGGAACAGCACGACCACGTCCAGTTCGAGGAGGTCAGCGTTCGTAATCGCCTTCGCCCCCGGGAAGCCCTTGACGGACCCCGTCCGGTCCTTGTGGGCGATGACCTCCTTGGAGGAGAGACCGTCCGGGTTGTAGATCCCGCCCTGGGAGTCCGACACGGCGACGACCTTCAGCCCCAACAGCTCCTCGCCCAAGGCATGTGCGAACTGCCCGGCGTTGCCGTAGCCCTGGATCGCCGCCGGCGCGCCCCGGAGGTCGATCCCGAGGGCCCTGCCCGCCTCGCGGGTGCAGTACATCCCCCCCCGGGCCGTGGCATCGCCCCGTCCAGCGGAACCGCCCAAGGGGAGGGGCTTACCCGTGATCACGCCCGGTGCGCGGCGGCCCACCATCGTCTCGTACTCGTCGAGCATCCACGCCATGACCTGGGGATTCGTGTACACGTCTGGCGCTGGCACATCCACGTCCGGACCGAGGTACGGGCCAATGGCGCGAATGTAGCCACGCGAGACCCGTTCCAGTTCCCGCGTGGAGAGTTCCTTGGGGTTGCACACTACGCCACCCTTCCCGCCCCCGAGGGGGAGATCCACGACCGCGGTCTTCCACGTCATCCACGCCGCCAGAGCCCGGACCGTGTCCACCGTCTCCTCGGGGTGGAATCGGATCCCGCCCTTGCACGGCCCGCGCGCCCAGTTGTACTGGACACGGTACCCCGCGAACACCTTGACCGATCCGTCGTCCATCCGCACCGGGATGCGTACGTGGAACTCCCGCATCGGCCACCGCAGGAGCTCGTGGAGCCCTGGATCGAGATCGAGCCGCTGCGCTGCCTCGTCCAGCTGACGCTGGGCGATCCCGAACGGGTTGAGACTGGTCTGCACACCGCTATCCATACATCCTCCTCCCTTGACGGCGGGGCACTTGCCCCGACCTCCGCGCCAATCTTAGAGGATGCGGTGCCGCTTGCCAAGACATCGCTCGCTGATCTGAACTTCCGAAGCTGTCACCTGACAGCGTCTCCGGTCCCCTCGCCCGGCCGGGCGCGGTGCAGCCTCGGGTCAAAGGGCGCGTGGAGGTACAGGCTGGTGGACTCAGGAACTTGGGTTGGGCCCCCCCTGGGCAAGTTGGCGGTGGATGGCGCGGGCGGCGCGCTTGCCGGCGCCCATGGCGGAGATCACCGTGGCAGCGCCCGTCACGATGTCGCCCCCCGCGAACACGCCGGCTCGCGACGTGCACCCATCCTCGCTGGCGACGATCGTCCCGTGGCGCGTCACCTCGAGCCCGGGAGTGGTACGGGGCACCAGCGGATGGGGGTCGTTCCCGATGGCGATGATCGCCGTGTCCACCGGGAGCACGAACTCCGAGCCGGGCACGGGCACCGGCCGGCGGCGGCCGGACTCGTCCGGTTCCCCGAGCTCCATGCGAATGCACTCCACCCCCACCACCCGGCCGTCCTCCCCCAGGAACCGCACGGGGTTCACCAGGACGTGAAACTCCACCCCTTCCTCCTTGGCGTGGTGGACCTCCTCGATCCGGGCCGGCATCTCCGCCTCGGTGCGCCGGTAGAGGATCATCACCCGCTCCGCTCCCAAGCGGAGGGCGGTGCGAGCCGAATCCATTGCCACGTTTCCCCCGCCCACCACTGCCACCGTCTTCCCGATCCTCACCGGGGTGTCGTACGTGGGGAAGAGGTAGGCCCGCATCAGGTTGACCCGCGTCAGGAACTCGTTTGCGGAGTAAATCCCGATCAGGTTCTCGCCGGGCACCCCGAGGAACTTGGGGAGCCCGGCGCCGGTCCCCACGAAGA
>JACIWJ010000061.1 GCA_014361015.1 Candidatus Bipolaricaulota bacterium
CGTGGTCGGCCCGGTGGACAAGATCGTCCCCGTGACCGCCTACGTCCCCGGCTGCCCGCCCCGGCCGGAGGCGATCATCCACGGCGTGGTGACCGCGGTGGCGAAGCTCGAGGAGCTCACGGGGGAGAAGCGATGACCGCCGATCAGGTGAGGCGGGCGCTCACGGCGGCCGTGCCGGGGCTCCAGCCCGAGCTCCGGCCGCGGAAGGTCGGGGTCCGGGCCCCGGTCGAGGTCCCCGAGCTGTGGGCCGAGGTGCCCCGCGAGGGGCTCGTCGCCGCAGTGGCGGCCCTCAAGGCCGCAGGGCCGCTCCACATTTCGATCATCTCCGGCCGGGACGTGGGCGAGGAGATCGAGCTCCTCTACCACCTCGCCGCTGGGTACGGGACCCCGGGGGGCGAGGTCATGGTCACCCTGCGGGTGACCGTTCCCAAGTCCGACCCGACCGTGCCCTCGATCTGCGGGATCCTCCCCGGCGCGGAGACAACGGAGCGGGAGAAGATCGAGTTCCTCGGGGTGAACTTCACCGGGATCCCGTCCACGGCGCACGTGTTCCTCCCCGACGGCTTCCCCGGCCACCCGTGGCGAAAGGACGACCCGGAAACGGCGAAGCTCGTGAACCGGCTCGTGGAGTGGGAGGGGAAGGATGCCTGAGACCCAGAACGTGTACGAGATCCCGATCGGCCCGATCCACCCGGCGCTCAAGGAGCCAATCCGGTTGACGTTTCGGGTGGAGGGGGAGCGGATCCGGGGCGTGGACGTCCGGACCGGGTTCGCCCACCGCGGGATCGAGTTCATGGGGATGAAGCGGAACCTCATCCAGACCCTGTACCTCTCCGAGCGGATCTGCGGGATCTGCTCGATCTCCCACCCGATCGCGATCACGCTGGCCGTGGAGCGGGCGGCGGGGATCGAGGTCCCGCCCCGGGCCCAGTACCTGCGCGTGATCTACTCGGAGCTGGAGCGGATCCACTCCCACCTCCTCTGGGCCGGCGTCGCCGCCCACGAACTGGGGTTCGACACGCTCCTCCACCTCACGTGGAAGGTGCGGGAGCAGGTCTTGGACATCCTGGAGGAGCTCTCTGGAAACCGGATTGACTACGCGATCCCGATCTACGGCGGCGTGCGGCGGGACATCGTCCCGGCGCAGGTCCCGAAGGTCGAGGCGATGGTCCGCTACTACCGGGGGCTGTTGGACGAGCTCCTCGACGCGTTCCTCCGCGACCCGTCGGTCGAGGCCCGCACCCGGAACGTGGGGATCCTCACCGCAGAGGAGGCCGACTCCCTGTGCGCGGTGGGCCCCACCGCTCGCGCCTCGGGCCTCCCCAAGGACGTGCGCCAGGATCGGCCGTACCTCGTCTACGGCGAGCTCGGGGTGAAGGCGATCACCCCCCGCGACTACGGGCTCGAGCCGCGGGGCGACGTGTACGACAAGGCCGTGGTGCGGCTGCTCGAGGTCGGGCAGTCCCTCGACCTCATCGAGACGTGCCTGGTCGAGATGCCGGACGGGGAGATCACCTCGTTCCCGAAGATCCCCGCCCTCCTTGCCCACCTCAAGAAGGCCGAGGGCGAGGGCCTGGGCTGGCACGAGGCGCCGCGGGGCGAGGTCATCCACTACATCCGCCTCGAGGCCGGGGTCGAGGAACCCGTTGTGTGGAAGGTGAAGGCGCCCACGTACTCGAACGTCATGAGCTGGGTCCCGATGTTCCGGGACCAGGAGGTGGCCGACATCCCGATCATCGCCGCCTCGATCGACCCCTGCATCTGCTGCATGGACCGCGTGCACGTGGTGCGCGACGGTTCCGAGGCGACGGTGCAGATGGAGGAGCTCCTCCGCCTCTCCCGCGAAAAGACGGACCGGGTCACCCGTCGCCTGTCGCCCGTCCCCCGTCACGGAGGTTGGGCATGAGTGCACTCCACCTCGTGTGGCAGGCGGCGGCCGTCCTCGTGGGCGGCGGGCTCCTCGGGCTCGTCTACAAGGGGTTCGACCGCAAGCTCGCCGCGCGGATGCAGGCCCGGATCGGCCCCCCGCTCCGCCAGCCGTTCCTCGACGTGGGCAAGCTCCTCGTGAAGGAGAGCGTCGTCCCCAAGGACGCCGTGGGGTGGCTGTTCCGAGCGATGCCGTTCCTGGCTGTGATCGCCTCGTTCACGGTCCTTCTCTACCTCCCGTGGGGGCCGTTCCCGGCGGTCCTCCGCAGCGGCGGTGACGCGATTCTCGTCCTGTACCTCCTCGCCGTGCCCGCGGTGGCGATGGCGCTCGGGGGGTTCGCCTCCGGGTCGCCCCTGGCGACCGTGGGCGCCCAGCGGGAGATCGTGATGCTCATGTCGTACGAGTTCCCGCTCGCCGTGGCCGTGGTCGGCGTGGTGTGGCGGCTGGCGACTTTGGGCGGCGGGCCCGCGTTCTCGCTCGGAGCGATCGCCGCCGCTCCCCTGTGGGCCCAGGTGGGGCCCCTGGGGGTGATCGGCCTGGCGATCCTCGCCGCGTGCCTCCTCATCGTCACCCCGGCCGAGCTCTCGAAGATCCCGTTCGACATCCCCGAGGCGGAGACCGAGATCGCCGGCGGGCTGATGGTCGAGTACTCCGGGACCTACCTCGCGCTGTTCTACCTCGCCGACGCGGCGAAGACGATCGCCATGGCCGCCCTCGTCGTGACCCTGTTCGCCCCGTACGGGATCGCCGGGCTCCTCGGGCTCTCCGGGGCCGGGGCCCAGGCCGTGGACCTCGTGTTCCACCTCGTCAAGATCTTCGTGGTGATGTTCGCCGCCGTGACCACGGTGCGGGTGGCGATGGCCCGGCTCAAGATCGACCAGGTGGCGCGCGGGTTCTGGCTTCAGATCACCGCCGTGGCCGTGGCGGGGCTGGTGCTCCTGGTCCTCGACCGGATGGTGGTCGGATGATCCTCAAGACCCTGTTCTCCCAGCTCCTCACCAAGCCGGCCACGAACCGGTTCCCGGCCAAGTACATGCCGAAGTCCGTGCTCGGGTTCCTGGGCCGGGTGAAGGAGGGCAAGGCGACCCTCGTCCCGCCCGTCCCCGTGCCGCCCCGGTTCCGGGGGAAGATCGCCTACGACCGGGAGAAGTGCATCGGGTGCCAGCTCTGCATCCGGGTGTGCCCGGCGAGGGTGATCGAGTTCCTGCCCGAGGTGAAGAAGATCCGGATGCACGTCGCCCGGTGCACGTTCTGCGCCCAGTGCGTGGACGCCTGCCCCGTGGACGCCCTCGCCGAGAGCCCCGACTTCCTCCTCTCCGACACCGACCGCAGCTCCGCCGCGCTCACGGTGGAGTAACTCCACCGGAGCGGTTGCGCACGCCGGACGGCCCCCACCACTGCCGTCGCGCCTGACCCGTTGCTTCCGCTTTCAGCGTCGGATCGGAAGAACCGCCCCCGCGCTTGGGAACAGCGCGCCGGGGTACCCTGCCCTGGCAACCGAGCCCCGACGCTCCGACCGTGGCGGTGAGGGACCTTAAGAGTAGAGGTCTGACCCCCTGCTCGGAGCAGCGATCATCTCTTCGCAGGCGTCGGATGCTTGTGTGGTCGTCGCCCCAATGAAGAAGACCAAAGCGCACAAAGCTAGACAGAGTCCAAAAGCTTTAACAGTCATCATCCGTCCCCTTTGATCCGTAAGAGTGGAAGTCTCTTGTTGCCCTTTTCTCCTTCTCCAAGGTGATTTGGTTCTTTATGTGAAGCTGAGTTCCGATGTAAAGCACGCCCAACACCGGCAGCATTAGGAACCACAACCAGGTCCATACTAGACCCATGAGGAGTGCTAGCGCAACCCCAATCGCCATGACCCACTCAGTACGCTTGAGTTTTTCCTGCGCCGATAACTCCCACCAAAGCTTCATTCACACCTCCTTGCACCCCCACTCCTTGGGGTCAGATCTTTACTTTTCATGTATCCCGGCGTACACTGGGGCGCCATGGCCCGACCGCTGCGGCTGGAGTTCCCAGGGGCGGTGTACCACGTCACCGGTCGGGGCAACGCCCGGGCCGCGGTGTTCGTGGACGACACCGACCGCCGCCGGTTCCTGGACGAGCTGGCCGA
>JACIWJ010000062.1 GCA_014361015.1 Candidatus Bipolaricaulota bacterium
GCCATCGGTTCACCTCCGCCACCGCCGCGGGCACGGCCCGGGCTACCTGCGGCGAGAGCCCCCGCCGGAACGGGAGCACAGCCTCCACGCCGATCGCGACGGCCCATGTCTCGGGAACGGCAAGCCCGGCCATCTCCAGCGCCCCAAGTGCCTGAGCCAGGCCCATCCCGTGGACCCAGGAACCGTGATCCGTGATCCGGGGTCCGTGGTCCGTGAACAGGGGGAGCAGGGCGACCTCGCCCACCGGAAGCGCCGGGCAGGCGTCGACGACGAGTGCCCGCTCGAACCCGACGAGGGCCTGGGCGAGGGGGAGCCCACCACGGATCGCCTCCCACACCTCGACCCCCGGCTGCGGGCCCAGGGCCTGGACCACCGCCGGCCCCACGCCGTCGTCGGCCCGGTCCGGGTTCCCCAGCGCCACGATCACCGTCCTAGCGGGAGATCCGGCGGTCAAGGTTCCCCTCCGTGTCGTAGATCTCCACCACGAGCGGCATCTCGCCCGGCAGGAAGTGGGTCGCGCACGCCAAGCACGGGTCGTAGGCGCGGAACGCCATCTCGATCCGGTTGAGGAGCACCTCGTCGAGGGTTCCCGCCCGCACCACGTCCTCGGCCATCTGCTTCACCGACAGCCCGATCCCCGCCGCGTTGTGGGTGGTGGCGACGATGAGGTCGAGGTCCTGAACGAGCCCCTGCGCATCGAGGACGTAGCGGTGGAACAGGGTTCCCCGCGCCGCCTCCACCACGCCCACGCCCTGTCCCGGCGTCCCCAGCTTCCCGCGGACCTCGGTTCCGGTGAGGCCCTTCTCCGCCGCGAGGGCGGCCGCGGCCTCCGCGGCCTGGACCATCTCCACGAGCCGCGCCCAGTGGTAGGCGAACGTGGCGTGAACTGGCTTCTCCCCGAAGAAGTCGAGGAACCGCTCGTACTCCTCCTGGGCAAGCGGCGTCGCCATCCGTTCGGCGACGTTCAGGCGTGCCAGAGGCCCCACCCGGTACACCCCGGACGCCGGCCCGGCCGCGAACCCGGTCCACCCGAGCTCCTTCAGGTACGGGAACTTCACGTAGGTCCACGGTTCGACCCGCTCGGCGATCTTCGCGAGCGCCCCCGTCCCATCGAGACGGAACAGCTCCGTTCCATCGGAAGACACGGCCCGCACCTCGCCGCGGCAGAAGTGGGGCGCGGTGCTCCCGTCCACGAGCCCCATGTAGTGCGTGGGAAGCTGGGCGTGGGGCGAGGCGAGCAGGCCCTGGTACCCCGGGTCAGGCAGGACCTCCTCGTGGAAGAACGTCACGAACGCCTTGGCGAGCCCGACCATCGCCTCGGTGTGGCCGCGGATCTCCTCCGCCTCGTCAGGGGTGATCGCCCGCGCCACCCCACCGGGGAGGGCGAACACGGGGTGGATCGCCCGGCCGCCGATGATCTCGAGCACCCGCTGCGCCCGCGCCCGCACCGTCACGATCTCCCGGCCGAGCTCGGGGTAGGCCTGGAGGACGCCCAGAACGTTCCGGCTCGCCTTCGGCGTGTCCGCCGGGAGCAACAGGTCCGGCCCGCCGAGGAACACGAGGTGGAGGAGGTGGTCGGAGAAGATGTAGCCGTTGTAGAAGAGCTCGCGCTGGATCCACGCGGTCGGCGGGACCTCGGCCCCGTACGCCGCGTCGAGGGCCCGCGCTGACGCGAGATGATGGGCCTCCGGGCACACCCCGCAGATCCGCTCCGTGATCTGGGGCATCTCCTCTCCCCGTCGGCCGCGGCAGAACGCCTCGAACCCCCGCAGCTCGGGGACCTGGAGCACGGCGCCCCTGAGGCCGCCCCCCTCGTCGAGGTAGAGGAGGATCTTCCCGTGCCCCTCGAGCCGCGTGATGGGATCGATCACGATCTTCTTCATCCATTCCCCCCTTTGCGCCGGACGTAGGTCGGCAGGGAGTACTTGTAGAACGTGCCGAGGGGGTCGACGAGGGCGTCGAGGAGCTTGTCCTCCGCCGCGAACGCCCCCGGTCCCTCCTCCCCCGCCCGGGCGAGGGACCCGAGCGCCGAGATCATCGCCAGCCCGGGATCGCCCGCTTCCGGGGTCGGCCCGACGCAGCCCGTGCACGGCATCCCCGCCTTCGGGCACGCCGCTCCGCACCCGCCACGGGTCACCGGGCCCAGGCAGATCATCCCCTGGTCGAGGAGGCACACCTCCGGGTCGGGAATGAGCTCGTGGGGGCGAACGACCTTCGTGAGCCTGCGCTCCTCGCGCGTGCGCGGGCACTCCTCGCACAGGGCCTTGTCGTGGGCGAACACGTGGCCCGGGGCGGGCAGGTCGCCCGAGAGCAGCGCATCGAACAGGAGGCCGATGAGGGGCGGCATCGGCGGGCAGCCGGGGACGACGTAGTCCACGGTGATCTCGTCCGCGAGGGCCTTCGCCTCGGGGAGGAGCTCCGGGGGCGCGTCCTCCGTCTCCCCCCCCGGCGGGGGGGCTGGGCGGAACCCGTTTCTGGCCACGCGGCGGAGGAGCTGGTCCCGGGGCGAGAGATTGGCCAGCCCCGGCACCCCGCCCTGGTAGGCACAGGCCCCGAACGCGACCACGAGCTGCGACTTCTCCCGGAGGAGGTGCACCATCTCCACGTTCTCCTCCGTGCGCAGCGTCCCGTTGACGAGCGTGGCGGCGATCGACCGTGGGGGGAACGCCTCCACCTCCGAGCGCTTCGTGTCCACGAGCGCGGGCCAGAACGCGATCTCGACCTGCGCGAGGACGTCGAGGAGCGCCGGCCCGAGCTCGAGGAACGACACGTCGCACCCCCCGCAGCCCCCCGTCCAGTACACCGCGATCTTCGGTTTCGCGGCCATCGCTAGGATCCCACCTGTGGAAGGACCGGAGCGGCGGACGGCTTCTCTTCCTCGCGCTCCAAGTTGAGCGGGCCCAATTGCTTCAGCTCCGTCACGAACTCCTTCATCACCCGGGCGAACTTCGCCCCCTCGGTCGCCGACACCCACTCCAGCCTCACCCGCTCCGGCTCGATCCCGATCTCGGCGAGGAGCTTCTTCAGGAGGTAGATCCGCCGCCGGGTCTTGTAGTTCCCGGACACGTAGTGGCAGTCCCCGGGGTGGCAGCCGCCGATGAGGACGCCGTCGGCCCCCGAGCGGAACGCCTCCATCACCCACTCCGGCTCGACCCGTCCCGAGCAGTTGACCCGGATCGCGACCGCGTTCGGGGGGTAGTGGAGGCGGCTCGTCCCGGCGAGGTCCGCCCCCGCCCCGGCGCACCACCGGCACAGGAACGCCACGACCCGCGGTTCGAACGGCGCCTCAGCCATGGCCCACCTCGAGGGGCTCGCCGGTGAGGGCGGCCCGGATCATCCGCTTGACCTGCTCGTCGGTCTGGTTCCTCATCCGCATCGCCCCCGACGGGCAGGCGGCGACGCACGTCCCGCACCCCTCGCAGAGGAGCTCGTTCACGTGCGCCACGTCGCCGGGGGTGATCGCGCCGTACGGGCACTGCGGCACGCACACCGCGCACCCCGAGCAGAGGTCCTCGTCCACCTCCGCCACCTCCGGGGAGTGGGTGAGGGTCGGCGCGGCGAGGATCGCGATCGCCTTCGCCGCCGCGCCGGAGCCCTGGGCCACCGCCTCCGGGATGTCCTTCGGCCCGTGGGCGGCGCCGGCGAGGAAGATCCCCCCCGTGAGGGCCTCCAGCGGGCGGAGCTTGGGGTGGGCCTCCTTGAGGAATCCCTCCCCCCCGCACGCGATGTGGAGCCTGCGGGCGAGTTCCTCCGTCCCCGCCGAGGGGACCATCGCCTGGGCGAGGACGACGAGGTCCGCCGCGACCTCGATCCGCTTCCCGGTGAGCGTGTCCACGCCCCACACCACGACCTTGTCCCCGTCCCGGAACACCTTGGCCACCTTGCCGCGCAGGTAGAGGATCCGCTCGTCCTCCATCGCCCGGACGACGAACTCCTCGTACTCCTTGCCACCGGCGCGGATGTCGATGTAGAACACGTACGCCGTTCCATCGTGCACGTT
>JACIWJ010000063.1 GCA_014361015.1 Candidatus Bipolaricaulota bacterium
TGGGGGTGGCGGCGGACGAGCTTCGCCCGCAGGGCATCGGCCACCTCCCCGATCCCGAACCGCCCCGCCTCGGCCTCGATCTGCGCGTGAAGGAGGACCTGCAAGAGGACGTCCCCCAGCTCATCTCGCATCTCGTGAGGCGTCCCATCGGTCAATGCCTCCGCGGCCTCGTACGCCTCCTCGAGGAGGTACGGGACAAGGGTGCGGTGGGTCTGGGCCCGGTCCCAGGGGCACCCGTCCGGCCCGCGGAGGCGGGCGATCACCGCCACCAGCTCCTCCAAGGCCTTGATGGGATCGCGGGGCCCGCTCATCGCGGCTCGGGGAGAGTGAGCTCTGCGAGGAGGCCCGCCACCTCGTCGCTGCGGAACGTGGGGTCGACCGACGCGATGCGCTCCAGGTCGTCCACCGCCTCCTGGCGCTGCCCGAGCTGGGCGTAGAGCTGGGCCCGCTGCCACAGGAACTCCAGCCCGGCCGGTCCCAGGGGGGCCCCCACGCCTGCCCGGCCTTCCTCGACCGCCACCATCTGGGTGTAGATGGGGAGCTTCTCCTGGGGCGTGGCGGCCACGTCCAGCGCCTGGCGGTAGTAGTCAAGGGCCCGGTCGTACTGGACCTTGGCCAGATAGCAGTCCCCAAGGCCGACGAGCGCATCGAGGTTCCCCGGCGAGAGGTCGAGGATCGCCTCGTACTGGGGGATCGCCCCGTCGTACTTGTACTGGTCGCGGTAGTAACTGGCGAGGAGGTAGCGGGTCCGGAGGTCGGTCGGATCGAGGCTGACGATCTTGCGGGCGATCGTCTCCTTGAGCGATACGGCGACCGCGCGGGACAGGGCCTGGCGGTAGGAGGCCAAGGCCTTATCGGGATCCCCGAGCTTCACGTACACATCGCCGAGGCCGAGGTGCCCCTCGGAGCGGTACGGGAACACGCGGATCGCATCCTCGTATCGCTTCTTGGCCTCCTCGACCTGGCCTGCAGCGAGGTACGCCCCGGCGAGCTTGAGGAGGGCATCCGCCGTCAACCCCCGCTTGTAGGCCGCGTCGTACCGGGCGATCGCCCCTTGCGCATCCCCTTCGGCAAGGAGGAGATCGCCGAGGAGGAGGAGGGCGGTGGCGTTGTTCGGATCGCGCGCCAGGACCTCGTCGAGGAGGGGCCGGCCCAGGGAGAACTGGTCCCCCTTCACGTACGCGCTGGCGAGCTTCAGGGACACGGTGACGTTCCCTGGCTGGAGGTCCAGGGCCTTGCGGTACGCCTCGGCAGCGGCACTGTGGAGCTCGAGGGCCATCAGGACATCCCCGTGCCCGATGTGGGCCGCGACGAACTCTGGCCGCCCCTCGATCGCTTGTCGGTACTCCGCCTCCGCCTGAAGCCACTTGCCGGCCTGACGGTACATCTCCGCCCGCGCGAAGTGCGCGTCGGGGTCCTCGGGAGCGAGGGCAAGCATTCGATCGAAGAACGCGTCGTCCACCGTTCCCGATTCGAGGAACGCTCGATAGGCCGCGAGCGCGTCCGCTCGGTGGCGCGCCTCCGCGGCCCGCAGCCGGGACAGCTCCGCCTCCTCCTCAGGGGTCCGTTCCTCCTTCCCCTCCAGCGCCACCCGCTGGCTCGCCGCCGCCGCGAGGAGTTCCTCGTGCAGGCGTCCGACGTAGTAGGAGAGGTAGGGGTCAGTGGAAGTGCCCGCGCTTCGCGCTGCTTCGAGCTCGGCCAGCGCTGCGGATCTATCCGATCCGTACGCCATCGCCGCCGCAAGGACCGGATCCGTGGCCTTCACCTCGGTCCGCTCCCGACGCGCGGCGTACCAGCTGTCCCAGCGCTTCGCCTCTTCCTCGCGAACGTAGTCCGACTTCACCGTGTCACGGACCGCGGCGAACTCGGGCACGGTCGCCGGCCGACGCTCGAGGAGCTTCACGATGTGGAAGCCCTCGTCGTCCTCCACGAGCCTCACCTCCCCGACCTCCAGCGGCCACACCGCGTCCGTCACCTTGACGGAGAAAGGCGACTCGTCGCGGGAGAACCAGTCCGTCTCGCCGCCCCTCCCCTTCGTCTCCTCGTCGAGGGAGTGGGCCTGGGCGAGGGCGGCGAAGTCGGCATCGGGAGCGGCGACCTCGGTGAGGAGCCCATCGGCGAGCCTCGCCTCGGCGACGAGGATGTGGCCAACTCGAATCATCTCCGATTGCGTCTGATAGCGATCCTGGTTCGCCTCGTAGTAGGCGAGGAGGTCGGCCTCCGTGGGTTCGACGGGGCCCACCACGAGCTGCCGCACCCGTTCCTCGCGCAGCCGAGCCTCCTCGCTCTGCGCGAGCTCCTTCTTGTAGGCATCCAGGGTCAAGCCCTGGTACTTGAGGTACTCCGCGAGGTCGCGCTCGGTGAACCCGTACTGGGTGAGGAGCGCCTGGTACCGCTCGGCCACAGCCCTGTCCACTTCGGCCTTGGAGACCGTCACCCTCAGCTCCCGGCCTGCCTGAGCGAGGACGGCGGAGCGGACGATCTCTTCCGCCGCTTGGGCCATGTACGGAAGGCTTCGGAATGCACCTTCCGTCCCCTGAAGGAGGGACTCAAAATCCAGGCCATACAGCGCGTAGAGCTGCTTGTAGTAGTCGAGGAGGTTTCCATAAGCTTGGGCGAACTCCTGGCGGGTCACCTTCCTTCCGTCCACGACGAGGACGGTCTCCTCAGCGCTTCCGGAGGCAGGGGAGGTGAAGAGCCTGATCCCCCCCGCCACGACGATCGACGCGAGAAACCCGATCACCAACAGCCAGATGACGACCTTCTGATGCCGCTTGAAGAGCCCGTTCATGGATCCCTGTCCCCCTGCCGTTCCTTGATCACGCGCATGAGTTGCCGTCCCGCTGCCCAGAGCCCACTCGCCACGCCGAGGAACAGGCCCCCGACCCGGCCCGCGCGGCCGCCGGTGAGGAGGTCGATGCCGTACCCAATACCCAATCCTCCCAGCGCGCCCCCGGCCACGATGAACCCCAACTGGCCCACGAGGGCCAGGCCCGCCAGGGCCTCCCGGTACGGATCAAATGTCCTGCCACTCCTTCGTCGCGGGGGCACCGGGCTCCGGGGGGGGGAGGGGAAGGGCCCCCTTGCGGCGCGGGCGGAGGG
>JACIWJ010000064.1 GCA_014361015.1 Candidatus Bipolaricaulota bacterium
GATCGTGAGACCACCGGGCTCGACCCCGAGACCAGCGTGATCCTCGAGATCGCGGCCGTGATCACGGACAAACACCTCAACGTCCTCTCCCAGGAGTCGCTTGTGATCCACCACCCGAACGACGCGCTCGTGGGCCTCGACGAGTGGGTCCAGACCCAGCACCAGGCGTCGGGGTTGCTCGACGAGGTCCGCCGGTCGACCGTGAGCCTCACCCAGGCTGAGGAGCGGGTTCTCGGCCTCGTCGCCGCGCGGTGCCCGCCCCGGGCGTGCCCGCTCGCCGGGAGCTCCGTGTGCTTCGACCGCCGTTTCCTGATGCGCCACATGCCGAAGCTCGAGGCCCACCTCAGCTACCGCCAGATCGACGTGAGCTCGCTCAAGGAGCTCGTCCGGCGCTGGTACCCCGACAAGGCGCCGCCGAACGGCTCCGAGGCCAAGCACCGGGCGTTGCCCGACATCCTGGAGTCGATCGAGGAGCTGCGCCGGTACCGGGCGGAGGTGTTCGTCCCCCAAGCGGGGTCCCTGCAGCTTCCCCTCGACTAGACCTCGACGAGCTCGAGGTCGCGGGCCGAGCCGATCGCCGTGCCAGGACGGAGCACCGCAACCCGCCGGACGGTCCCCCCGTAGGCCCGCGACGTGAAGAGCGTCAGGCAACGGTCGCCGTAGAGGTAGGTGGGAGCACCGGGCTGGTGTGAGCGGACGAGGACTGCGATCCCGAGGCGAGCGGTGACCTCCGCGAAGTAGTCCCGGCCGAACGCGGGGCGCCCCGTCTCCCCGGCCCCGAACGCGTACCCTGGGGCATCGACCCAGTCGCCCCACGTGATCGCCCGCCACTCAGGGGAGCCGAGCCGCACGCGCCCGAGGTCGTCCACCCTTTTCGCGTCCGGGAGGGCCCCGTGGAGGGCGAGGACCCCCGCCGGGTGGTGGGCGGCCAGCGGAAGGGCAGCGAGAACTTCCCCGAGCGCTTTCGCCTCGGGTGGGGAGAGCCGCTCCCAGAAGTCAGCCGGCGAGAACCGCTGCACGGCCCACGCCTCGTGGTTGCCCATCAGGAGGTGGACGGAGTCCGGGTGGGCGAGTTTGGCCTCGACGAGGAGCGTGAGGTTCCCGAGCGAGTCCGGCCCCCGATCCACGTAGTCCCCGAGGAACACGAGGGCGTGCTCTCCGGGAGGGAACCTGTCCAGCACCCGCGAGGTCGCGTCGCGGTCGCCGTGGGTGTCCCCCACGAACACGGTTGTCCGGGCGGGAGGGAGCGAGATCAGACGCCGCCCGGCGTCCACCGCCCGCTCCAACGCCCGTGCCAGATCCCCTAACGTCACGCGATCAACCGTAAGCCCTTCCCGCAAGGCGGTCCAGCGTCTCCAGCGAAAGCGACTCGCCGCGGACTCGGGGATCGAGCCCGACCTCGGCCAGGATCCGGTCCACCTCCGCCGCCGGGAGCTGCCCGAGAAGGGCCCGGCGGAGGGTCTTCCGCCGGCTGGAGAAGATGAGGGCGAGCGTCCGCTCGAACGCGTCCTCCGGCGCCGTGATCCGCGGCTGGGCGAGCTTCCGCAGCCGGATCAGGGCCGAGTCCACCTCCGGCGGGGGGAAGAACACGGTGCGGGGCACCTTGCGTACCACCTCGACGTCGAAGTACGCCCGCAGGTGGACCCCGAGCCGGCTCGCCTCCGGCCCCGGCGGGGCGACGAGCTTCTCCCCCACCTCCCACTGGACCATGAACACCGCCCGCGCCACTTCCTCCCGCTCTCGGATGACCTTCACGAGCACATCGCTCGTGATCCCGTACGGCAGGTTCCCCACGAGGAGGAGCTCTCTCCCCAACGATCCGAGCGAGAGCTCCCGAAAGTCACTGCAGACGATCTGCACGTTGGGATGAGCGGCGGTCGTCTCCTCGAGGACCGGGATCAACCGCCGGTCCACCTCCACCGCCACGAGCTCCCGCACCCGCGGGGCGAGGGCGCACGTGAGGGTCCCCGCGCCCGCGCCCACCTCGACGACGGTTTCATCCTCCCGCGCCTCCGTCGCCTCGACGATCCTCGCCAGGGTGTTCTCATCTGCCAGGAAGTGCTGGCCGAGCTCGGAGCGCAGGCGGACCCCGTGCCGGGCCAGGAGATCGCGGAGTACCGTGGGCGACGTCAGCTTCCCCTGCATCCCGTGCATGATAGCCCTCCCTGCGCGTGCCAGGCTGCGGTGGTCCGCCCACACAAATGCCCATCACCCGTCACATTCTCTCTCGTGCACTCCGCCGCTCTCTCTTCTCGCGGAGCCGGCGCGCGGACCCGCGCTCCTGGGTACGATGAAGGCATGCGCATCGGGGACGTCGGGGAGTTCCCGCTCATCGAGCGGCTGGAGCGGATCGTGGGGCGAACGCGATCGGACGTGGTCGTGGGGATCGGCGACGACGCGGCCGCCCTCGACCTCGGGGGGGAGGACCTCGTCCTCCTCACCGTGGACAGCCAGGCCGAAGGGAGCCACTTCGTGCGCGACCGGATCGACCCCCGCCACCTCGGCCGGCGGCTGCTGGCCGTGAACGCGAGCGACATCGCGGCGATGGGCGGCCGCCCCACCCACGCCGTCGTGTCCCTCGTTCTTCCCTCGGATCTCGGCCTTTCGTGGGTGGAGGGGCTCTACACCGGTCTCGCCGAGGAGGCGGACCGGTTAGGGATAGCCGTGGTCGGGGGCAACGTCGCCCGCTCGGGGGACGGGATCGTCCTCGACCTCGCGCTCCTCGGCCGCGTCGCCCGAGGGCACCTCCTCACCCGAAGCGGGGCGAAGGTGGGAGACCTCGTCCTCGTGACGGGTTCCCTCGGCGAGGCCGCGGCCGGGCTCTACCTGAGCGCGCACCCCGAGGTCGCGGATCCCGACCGGGAGGCGCTCCTCGCCCGCCACCTCGCCCCGACCCCGCGGGTGAGGGAGGGGCAGCTCATCGCCGCCTCCGGGCTCGCTTCGGCGATGATCGACCTCTCCGACGGCCTCGCGGGCGACGTGGCCCACGTGTGCGACCAAAGCGAGGTCGGCGTGCGGATCCACGCC
>JACIWJ010000065.1 GCA_014361015.1 Candidatus Bipolaricaulota bacterium
CGACAGCTACGTGCCGGGTCCGCCGGAGGGTCCGTCGCGTGCGCTCGGTGAGGAGCCCCGCGGTCTTCGCTGCATGCCCCTCCACGGCCAGGAGCCGCGCCTCACGACGTCCCAGCCCCATCCGCGGCAACGCCCGCCACACCGTGCTTGGGGAGACGTGGACCCCTTGTCGTGCAAGCTGCAACGACACCCGGTTCGGTCCCCACGTCGGCCACGCCAGCGCCGTCGCTACGATCGCCCGTTCCTCCACGAGACCCAGCAGCGGTGGTCGTCCGGGACGAGCGGACGTTCGTCGGGGATGAAGAGCATCCGCCCCGTACGCCCGGAGGCGCTTCTTCCACCGGTAGAACACCGTGCGCAAGATGCCGAGTGTCAACGCCGGTGTACTTCTGACCCACTTCGGCCGACTTGGAATTGACCCGCCCCCTCCTGTCATCGTTCCTCGCGTGCGCTTTCAGTTGCAGGCTCGGGTGAACGTCCCGCAGCCCGCCCGAACAAGCCCGCTCGTCTCTTCTCGCGCAGCCGGTAGCTCTCCCCGCGGACGTTGAGGATGTGACTGTGGTGGAGGAGCCGATCCAAGATCGCTGTCGCCACCACCTCGTCCCCCAGCACCTCTCCCCACTCAGCGAACCCCTTGTTCGACGTGAGGATGATGCTTCCCCGCTCGTACCGCGCCGACACGAGGGCGAACAGGGCGGTAGCTCCCTCCCGGCCGCACGGCCACACCCCGAACTCGTCCACGATCAGCACCTTGGGCGCGAGGTACACCCGAAGCCTGCGATCCAGTCTGTGCTCGGCCTGGGCCCGCCTCAGGTCCTCCACCAGACCGTGGGCCCGGGCGAAGTACACCCCGTAGCCCTGCTCAATTGCCCGCAGCCCCAGCGCCACCGCGAGGTGGGTCTTCCCCACCCCAGGCGGCCCCAGCAACACCACGTTCGCCGCATCGCCCACGAACGCCAGCGTCCCCAGCTCCCGCACCTGCCGCTCGTCGATCGACGGCTGGAAGGCGAAGTCGAACTCCTCGAGGGTCTTGTGGAACGGAAGGTGCGCCAGGCGGGTGCGTGTGGTGAGGTACCGCTCGCGACGCGCTCGGGCCTCGATCCCCAGGAGGTCCACCAGGAACTCGGCGTACGGGAGTTCCTTCTGGGCTGCAGCCTCCAGCCGGCTCTCCATCACCTCGGCCGCCTGGGTGAGCTTGAGTTCCTCTAGGTACTGCCGCGCCTTGGCTACGGCGATCATCGGACGGTCACCTCCTCCAGGATCCGCGCGTACTCCCCAAGCGACCGCGCCTCCACCTCCACGGTGGCCAGCTGCCGCGCCGCCGGACTCCGGCGCTTCTTCTCCTCCCTCATCGGTAGCCCGTCCCACTGCCCGGGCACGATGAGCTGCCGGCCGGGGGAGCTTGCCCGAGGGTGCACTGCAAGCCTCTCCTCTCCAGCGAAGATCTGGACCGTGGTCTTGTCCGCCTGGACTTGGACCGTCTTCCCTGCCCACAGCCACGGCACTCCGTACCAGGACCCGCTCCACCGGACAAACGCGTCTCGGCCTGCCTTGCGCTCCTCACGCAGGAACGGCACCAGGCGCTCCCGGGGCAACAGGGGGCCGAGCTGAGGCCGCTCCCGGGCCCCACGGTCCACCGGCCGCTCGTGGGTCGTCCCGTGCACCCGCACGTCAGCCACGGTGGCGATCCATGCCAGAACCTGCCGGTTGAGATCCCCCAAGTCCGTGAACCGCGCCCCAGGCCAGAAGTTCCCCTCCACGTACCCCACCCCACGCTCTGTCTTGCCCTTGGTCTGAGCCCGGTACGGTCGGCACAGCTTCACCTCGAACCCCACCCGTAAGGCGAAGTCGAGAAACCGCTCGTTCCACCGAGGCTTCCCGTCCTCATCTCGGCCCACCACCACGAGCTTGGTGTTGTCGTACAGGCACCGCCGGGGGACACCTCCGAAGTGCTCCCAAGCGTGGGCGTGACAGCGGATGAAGGTCGGGGTGTCGGCCCGGTCCACGAACTCCACGTACAGGGCCCGGGACCAGGAAAGCAGGCACACAAACGCCCACACCCAGCGCTCCTGTCCGTCTGGGGTCAGGTAGCGGTAGCGCCCGAAGTCCACTTGGGCCTGTTCCCCTGGTTCCGTCTCGTAGCGCATCGTCGCCCGTGGGGCCCGAGGCAAACGATACGGCTTCACGAACTCCTTGAGGATCGAGTGGCCCCGAGCGTACCCCCGGGCGCGGATCTCCCGCAGAAGCACCACACAGTTGTCCACCCCCTCCGCCAGCCGCTGCCGGATGTAGTCCTTGTAGGGGTCAAGCTTGGAGACCCTCCCAGGTCGTGGTCTGGGCGTAGGCACCTGCGGCGACCGCAGGTACTTGCGCACCGTGTTGCGGGAGATCCCCAAGCTCCGGGCGATCCCACGGATCGACTGTCCCCACCTGCCAGCTCGTACATCTGTTTCACCGTCCCGCCTCCCAGCATCTCCTCTGGACACCTCCCGTCCTTGCCACAGGACGAGAAGTTGCCCTGGCCAGGGGGCGGGTCAAAACCAAACCGGCGCCAGTGGGTCAGTTCTAACCCGGCGCTGACACCGAGTTCTCGACACGCCGCGCTCACGTTGCCCAGTTCCTCCGCTCGGCGGAGTGCATGGAGCCGAAAACCGTGTACCGTGTCCTCAGGGGTCATCGCGCTACCTCCCAGGTTTCTTTCGGATCCCCGGTGAGCTTGCCGCGGTGACCCTCGCTCCTGCTACCCCCTCGCACCTCCACCTGTCAACACTACTGTGAAACCGAACATTCTAGTTAGAGCGCGCGTGTTGAGCCAGCATCTGATATGTGCGTGCTAGAGGGTGCAAGGGGCTTGTCTCGGAAGCTCGCTCCCACCTTAACTGAGACGCCACCCTCATGCACCCACGCGCGTGCGCAAAGGCTTGCTTGACAGTGCGAGCGCATTTGGGGCAGACTGAGCGCGCGGTGGGCTGGTAGGGGACTCCGGACCTTTGGAGACAGGATGATCAGCTGTCGGGGAGTG
>JACIWJ010000066.1 GCA_014361015.1 Candidatus Bipolaricaulota bacterium
GGCCTGCATCGCGATCACGGCCTCTGGGATCATCGGGAGGTAGATCCCCACCCGATCGCCCTTCTTGATCCCCATCGCCTTGAGGGCGTTCGCGAACCGGGACACCTCGTCAAGGAGCTCCTTGTAGGTGAAGATGCGGTTCGGCTCGTCAAGGGGTTCCGGCTCCCAGATGAGGGCCGTCTTGTCTCCCTTGCCCGCCTCGACGTGCCGATCGAGGGAGTTGTAGGACAGGTTGAGCTTGCCGCCCACGAACCACCGGTAGGCGTAGGGCTCGTCTTCGTAGACGCTCGTCCACCGTTTGAACCACGTCAGCCCCTCGGCCTGGTCGGCCCAGAACGCGAGCGGATCCGCCGCCGCTCGTTCGTAGAGCGCCGGATCGGTTACCCAGGCGCGCTCCTTGAGCGCATCGTTGGGCCAGTACCAGTTCGGCCGGGTTGGATCGGGGACCACCCACTGCATTCCGTTTAGCGCTGCTTCCTTTGCCACTGTGCTGTGCCTCCTTCGTGAGGTCAGACTCGACCCGCGGCATGATACCCAAGCCCCAACCCCGTTCACAGTCCGCCCCATCGGGCCACGAAGGGATGGCAACTTCGCCGCCTCCGGCCCCCGGAAAGGGGTGTGGCAGAGGGGGCGGATTTGGCGTACAAGTGGGCCGATGCGGCGTCTACTTCTCTGGCTAAGGAGGACGTTCATCTCGGGGCTCCTCGCGCTTCTGCCCCTCGGGCTGACCGTGTACCTGCTGTGGCTCGTGTACCGGCTGGCGTACTCCGTCCTCGGGCCGCACACCGCGTTCGCCGGTCTGATGAGGCGGCTGATCGGCCGCTACGTCCCGGGCACGGAGGTCGTGATCACCATCCTCGTCGTGCTCGTCGTGGGGGCGATCGCCCGCCACTGGGTGGGGCGCGGGCTCCTCCACGGCGTGGAGCGGGTCGTGCGGGCGATACCCGGGGTGCGCAACGTGTACTGGGGGACGCGCCAGTTGGCGCACGTCATCTTCCACCGGGAGCAAGCCATCGGGAGGGGACGGCGGATCGTGCTCGTGGAGTTCCCCTACCCCGGCTCCTACGTGCTCGGGATCCTCACGGGCGAGGACGTGCGCGGCGTGAGCGACGAGTTCGCGCCCGACATGACCTCCGTTTACGTTCCCACCGCTCCCAACCCCCTCTCCGGTTGGGTCCTGTTCGTGCCCCGCACGAGGATCGCCCCCGTCAACCTCACGGCCGAGGAAGCGTTCAGCCTCATCCTGTCGGGGGGACTCATCGGCCGCCACCCCGACCTCAAAGCCCCCTCCCCTCAACGCGGGCCAACGGAAGATCACACCCAATAGCGGCTTTGGGCTCGCTGGATTTTCGCGGCGGGCTGCGGTACAAGTGAGCGCGATGCGGGGCGTCAAGGTGCAGCTTCCCCCAGCCGTGCCGCTTTGCGAGCGGTGCCCGCACGCGTGCTCCGGGATCTTCGCCGATCTGGCCGAGCCGGAGATGCGGAAGCTGGTCTCCCTCATGCGGCCGATCGAGCTCGGATCGGGGGCAATGGTGTTCCGGGAGGGGATGCCGGCGCTGGGCCTCTACATCCTCTGTCGGGGGAAGGTCAAGATCGCCAAGCGCGGCCGCGCTGGCCACTCCCAGATCCTGAAGCTCCTCGGGCCCGGGGAGATCCTCGGGGAGAAGACGATGTTCGACCAGGAGACCTACACCTGCTACGCCGAGACGCTCGAGCCGTCGCTCCTCGTGTTCATCCCCCGCGACGATTTCCTCCTCTTCCTGCGCGGTCACCCCCAGGTCGCGCTGCGGCTCATCGAGAAGCTGGCCCACGAGAGCAAGGTGTTTGGCGATCGCCTCGTCGAGATCACATCACGGTCCGCTCGCGAGCGCGTGGCACGGGCCCTTGTGGAGCTGGGCCAGGCGTTTGGGACGGAAACCGCCGCGGGGTGGGACATCGGGGTCGAGCTCCCGCGGGCGGAGCTCGCGGAGATGGCCGGGGTGTCCACTGAGACTGCGATCCGCATCCTGTCGGAGTTTCGGGACCGCGGCCTCGTCGCGCTCCCCGGCCGGCGGATCGTCATCGTCAACGCGGACGAACTGAGATCTCTCGCCCACCCCTTCCGGACCTTCCTGCGGGAGAACCCCGCCTAGCTCGGCACCCTGTGCGGCGCGTGATCCTGGGAATCGGGAACCCCCTCCGGCGCGACGACGGGGTGGGGGTGTGGGTGGCGGAGCGGATGCGGGGAACGGGTTGGGAGGTGGTCGCCGCCGGCCCGAGCGTGGAGAACGCGTTGGGCATCGTGCGCCGCCTCGCTCCCGACCTCCTCGTGATCGTGGACGCGGCGGAGATCGGGCTCCCCCCGGGGAGCGCCCGTCGCCTGCCAACCGCGGAGGCAGCGCGAATGCTCGGCTCCACCCACGCCCTCCCGCTATCCTTTCTCCTCTCCACGGTGCGCAACCGGGTGGGGGAGATCGTCCTCGTCGGGATCCAGCCCGGCGACCGCTCCCTCGGGGAGGGCCTCACCCCGGCGACTCAAGCCGGGGCGGAGGAGCTCGTCGCGCGCCTCCGCGCGGGGGACGCGGAGGCGATCCCCCCCTACACCGGCCCCAGCGGCTGAGCGGCGCCGATCTCCTCCGCCGGGACCACGTCGAGGATCACCCGTGCCTCGACCTCGGTGGGGACCCCGGCGGCCCACGCCTGGAAGCGAAGCGCGAACCTCCGCCCCGCGGGGACGGTGAACGCGTAAGAACCGGTCACACTTCCCCAACCGGAGCGGGTGGGACAGGCGGGCCAGGCGGAGGGAAGAGAGTCGGCGCGGAGGTTGACCGTCCCCGCCGGTGCCCGAATGGCAGCGGGCCTAACCAGCTCCTTGCCGGAGACGCCGCCGTGTCCAGTACCGCAATGCTGTTGACACGTTAGGCCTCCTTGGCCGGTGCGTGAGCCGCCGCTCCCCAGAACACCTCGGCCGGGGTGCGTCCCTGCGTCCGGTACCCTTGGTGCGGTCGCTCCT
>JACIWJ010000067.1 GCA_014361015.1 Candidatus Bipolaricaulota bacterium
GCTGCCTACCGCGACAAGCTCCGCGAGCTGCGCCGTCTGCTGTAGGCTGGGCGTACGCCGCGCGCCGTCTCCCGGACCGGAGGCACGACTGCCCGGCACCGGGTCTCCCGCAATCACGGAGCAACCGTTCTCACCCGATCCTCGGCTTGAGAACCGCCGCCACCCAAGTAGCGCTCGCGCCAGATCGGCGTGGTGAGCGTGGCGAGCTCTGCGTCGAACGCGTCGAGGGCGGCGGCAACGTCGGGATCGGGCACGGGGAGGCTGTTGTCCGGGAGACCGTGAAGGAGTTCCCGGAGCTCGGCGTGGTGATCCCGCATCGGGCACGGCCGGAGCCAGTCCCCATCACGGGCCGGGGTGGGTGCTCCGTAGCCATAGCCCCTCTGCCAGTCCCGCAACCGAGCGAACAAGGGGGCCTCCCACACCTCGTCGAGCGTCTCCCCGCGGGCGTACGCCTCCACCACGTTCGCCCCGCGGTACGGGACGAACACGCACGGGAAGACGTCCCCGTTCCAGTCGATGTAGAGGTACCCACCCTCGCGGCCCGCGGCGAGGCACCCCTGGACCACGGGCCCGGAGTTCCAGAAGTCGAACAGGAAGATCCCCCGCTTCTCCACGGTGTCCCACGATCGACGCCACAGCTCGACCCGCTCCTGGGGGGTGATCATCTGGCTGACCTCCGGCCCCCGCCCGATGGGCATGTAGTGAAAGAGGAACCCGTAGAACGCCCCCTCCTCCTCGAAGAAGAGGTCGAGGAACGCGTCGGACAGGACCGCCCCCACGTTGTCCCGGGTCACGGTAACGGAGATCCCGAACGGAACCCCGTGCGTCCGGAGGTAGGCCATCGCCTGCTGGATCCGGCGGAACGTCCCCTTACCTCGACGGCGGTCGGTCTCCTCCTCGTCCCCCTCGACGGAGATGGCAGGGGTGAGGTTCCCGAGCACTGCGAGCTTCTGGGCAACCTCGGGGGTGATGAGGGTGCCGTTCGTGAACATGAGGTAGAGGAACCGTCGGTGGCGGGCGACGAGGTCAAGAACGTCGTGGCCCTCGCTCCCGTAGAGAAGGGGTTCCCCGCCGGAGAGGACGACGAGCCGGGCGTCCCAGCGTTCCCTTGCTTCGGCAAGAACCCGATCGAGGATCGGCCACGGGAGGTGGACGTTGGCGCCGGCCGCGGCGTAGCAGTCTGGGCAGCGGAGGTTGCAGGCCTGGGTGGGGGCCAGGACGAGGAACCACGGGGGCGGGGCCCTGTGCTCTCGGGCAAACCGCCGGCCCTGCCGCGTCTCTCGGTTGGCGACGAGCCCTGCCCGTCCCCACAGGGGCACGATCGCGCGCAAGACGTGCGGGGAAATCGTCCCGCGGGCCAGGGTGCGGTCGAGGGACCGGAGGGCACCCAGGGCGAGGAGGGTCCGCTCGCGGTCCCGCGCCCGCCACGGCGGCGGGACGGGCGGATGCGCGAGTCGCTCGCGAAGCCTTCGCTCGACTCGCGTGAGGAGGTAGCGTCTCGTCCGTGGCCCGCGGAGGATCTCCGCCGCGAGCAGGACGGCGGGCGTCCCCAGGGGACCCGCCAGCAACCGCCTCCCCGCGGCGGGCAACGCCATGGCGGCTCGAGGCTACCCCCGCTTCCGCCCGGCGGTGGCCCGGGGCCGGGCCGGTGAGGCCCCCCTCTCCCCAGGCACGAGGTCCGTGGTCGCGGTCAGCGTCGCCACGGCGTGGGCGATGAGCTTGGCCGCGTTCTCGACGTCCTTCAGGGACACCACCTCGCACGGGGAGTGCATGTACCGATTGGGGATCGACACGAGCGCGGTTGCCACACCGGCCCGGCTGAGCTGCATCGCGTTGGCGTCGGTGCCGGTGCCAGCCGGGGCGGCCTCGACCTGGTACGGAATCTTCGCCTTCTTGGCTGTCGCGACGAGCAGCTCAAACAGCTTGGGGTTGATGTTCGGGCCGCGGGCGATGGCCGGGCCCTTGCCGAGCGCGATCTCGCCGAGCTTCTTCTTGTCGCCCTCGGTGCCGGGGGTGTCGGTGGTATGGCACACATCCACGGCGATCCCCACGGTCGGGTCGAGCCCGTAGGCGCTCGTCCGCGCCCCGCGGAGCCCGATCTCCTCCTGCACGGTGGCCACGGCGAACACGGCCGCCTTGGGCTTGAGGGCCTTCGCCAGCCGCAGGGCTTCGAGGACGACGAACGCCCCGATCCGATCGTCAATCCCCCGCGCCAGAAGGAGATCGTCGGACAGCCGGTCCGGATTGTGGGCGACGACGATCGGATCCCCGATCGCGACCTTTTTCTGCGCCTCGGCCTTCGATGGGGCGCCGATGTCGATCCACAGGTCCTCGATCTTGACCACGGTCTTCCGGTCCTCCTCGGCGAGGAGGTGGATCGGTTTCCGGCCGATGACGCCGAGGACGCGGCCACCCTTGGTGTGCACCCACACCCGTTGCCCGGGGAGGACCTGGGCGTCCCAGCCCCCGATCGGACGGGCATAGAGGTAGCCCCCATCCGTGATATGGGACACCATGAGCCCGATCTCGTCCATGTGCCCGGCGAGCATGACCCGCGGGGTTCCGGCCTCGTTCAGGGCCGCGAAGGCATTCCCATGGAGGTCGATCCATGTGCGGTGGGCGAAGCTCTCCGCTTCTTCCCGCCACACGGCGGCGGCATCGACCTCAAACCCCGAGGGGCTGATCGTGGTGAGGAACCGCTCCAGGAACGTGAACTTGTTCTTGTGCATCCCGTCTCCTTCCCATCGCAGGATGGAGGAGTCTACCACGCGGGGGGCGAACG
>JACIWJ010000068.1 GCA_014361015.1 Candidatus Bipolaricaulota bacterium
ACGAGGGCGACCCGCTCCCCGACCACGAGGTAGGCGTTGTAGCTCACCCCGTGGGGGAGCGGCCACTGCCCCTCGAACAGGTCGGTCACGCGATCGTTGACCCCGACCCAAAAGATGCCGGGCCGAACCAAGGTCGGGTTCATCTCCCCCTCATCGGACGAGCTCGCCCAAGACCCTCAGCCAGTCCAGGAGGAGCCGCGGCATGAGGAACTTCTGGCGAACGTGCATCCGTCCCTGCGCTCCCAACCGCTCGCGCAGCTCCCGGTCCTCGATGATCTGCACCGCCCGCTCCGCCGCTCGCTCGTAGTCCCCCGACTGGACAAGGTACCCCGTTTGGCCGTCGACCACCTGAAGCGGGATCCCTCCCACGTCCGTGGCCACCACGGGCGTTCCCTTCCATAGGGCCTCGGACACGGTGAGCCCGAACCCCTCCCGGCGCGACATCTGCAGGACCACCGCCGCCGCGCGCTGGAGCGCGTTCACGAACAGGGCATCGGTGTGGGTAAACAGGTGGACATCGTCCAGCCCCTCGACCTGGCTCAGGACCCGGGCGAAGATCTCCGGGCCCTCTGGGTCGTCGGTGGGCATGTTCCCCATCATCACCAGCCGGCAGTCGACGCTCTTGCGGATCCGCTGGAAGACATCGAGGACCCCCAGCGGATCCTTCCACTTGTCGAACCGCGAGATCTGAACGAGGATCGGCTTGTCACGGGGCACGGAGTACTGATCGAGCTTCCGCTCCACCTCGTCGGGGGAGAGAGCGCGGTTGAGCTCGGACAACGGGTCGATGGCGGGGGCGATGATGTGGGTTTGCACGGGAAGGTCCGGCTTGCGGAACGCCTCCGACGAGACGACCACCTCATCGTAGCGGAGGATGAACGGCTTCAGGACCTCCCACACCGGCTCGTGGGGGGTGGAGATGTCGATGTGGCACCGCCACACCCACGGGTTCTCCCGCTGCTGGTAGCGGATCATGGGCAACGGCTGCGGGTCGTGGACGATGATCACGTCGTGGTCGGCGACGGGGCTGTAGCGGGTGAAGGTCTCGTTCACGCGGAGGTAGTTGGCGAGATCCTCCTCGCACAGGGACACCGCCTCGCCCTGGAGGGCGTTGTGGAGCTTCTTCGTGACCTGAAACAGGGACGGATCCCCGTACAGCAAGCTCCAGTCCGCATTGACGCCCACATCGTTCATCAACGGGACGAGCGAGTGAAGCATCCCCGCCACCCCTCCCCCGTGGTACGTGGCGTTCACGTGCAGGACCCGCAATCCATAGAGCGGGCGCGCGGCCGCGAACACGGCCGCCACCATCCCCTCGCCAACGTGCCGGGCGTACTTCTCGATCCCCAAGAGATCCATATGCTCGGGGCTACAGCGCCCCACCTTCACCTCCATTGCGTAGCCGGACGAACCCCTCCGGGACGACGGTTGACCACAGCTGGAGGTCGCACCCCTCGCCGGGGACGACCCCCGGCCCGCGGAGCTCGTCTTGCCAGTAGAACAACTCTACGAACCCAAGAGCCTCGAGCGCGGCCAAAACGCGCTCCGCCACGGAGAGAACATCCACAAGCCCGTGGACAACCGCTCCTTGGGCGATGAACCATTGTTCGTAGGGCCAGATCGCGCCCTGATGGTACCCGGTGGGGGAGTAGTCCGGCTGGCCGGGGGCGTAGGTGCGGAACCCGTACGGGGTGGCGAGCTCGCTCGCCCGACGCCGGATCGAGTCGAGCTTGGCGGGGGGAACGTCCTCCGGCCGGAGGTAGGCCAGGAGGTGGAGCCCATCCGAGCTCACCCCGGGGACGAGCTCCCCCCCATCCCAGGCCAGCGCGAGGTAGTCCGCATTTGGATCCCAAAGCCTGTCCCACAGCGCGGCGACCACCGCTCGCGCCCGGGCCGCGAGCGCCCCGGGGTCGAACCCGAGGTCGAGGGCCTGGGAGAGCCTCCCCAGCGCGCGCAGGGCCGCCACCGTCTGGGCTTGGACGAGGGCGTACGCCACCGGGAACCGCAGCTCCCGCCTCCCGGGGAGGAACGAGTCCTTCCAGTACGTCGCCCGGAGAAGGTACCGCTCCGCCCCGGCACGGCGGGGGTCCTCCCAGAACAGGTCGTCCTCGATGTGCCGGAGGACGTACTCCCCGGCCGCCCGCAGCTCGTCCCCGATCGCCCGGAGGTCGAACCCCGCAGCGAGGCACCGCGCTCCCCCGATGAGGAAGAGATGGCTCGTCTCGCAGGCGTTGTACCGCGTGGAGAGCCCATCCTGGTTGTACGGATCGAACTCGTGGAGCACCCGGCCCGGCTCCTCCCCTGTCCTCGGGTCCCGCTGGCGGCCGATCGTGGCAGCACAGAACCGGACGCTCTCGTGGAGGAAGTTGACTTCATTCCCGATCAGGCCCGTGATGAGGAGATCGCGAGGGAAGATCCCGAACCGAACGCGGTCCCCCATCCTCCCCGCGTGGGCGAGCGCGAACCGCTCCCCCCCCACCGTGACCTCCGTCGCCAGGCGCTGGAACGCTTGCTCCCCTCTCTTCCGCAGCCGCGCCCACTGCTCGGGCTCCACCGTCACCCCTTGATCGCCCCGGC
>JACIWJ010000069.1 GCA_014361015.1 Candidatus Bipolaricaulota bacterium
CTGGAGGAGTACTTCGAGCGCAACAAACGCCTCGGGGAGATCCTCGTGGACTTGAAGGCCATTTCCCCGCAGGATGTCGAACGGGCTCTCCAAGAGCAGAAGAAACCGGGCAACGGATCGCGACGGCTGGGGGAGATCCTGGTCGAGAAGGGTCTGGTGCGTGATACAATGGTCAAGCGGGCCCTGGTGATTCAGGGCCGGTTCAGTCAAAGTTAGGAGCACGCTAACCGAGACGTACAGAACGCCGAAAAGGTAAACCCGGAGCGATCCGGGGGCGCAAAGCTATGGACCTCCCGTAGGCCGCCAAGCTGCCGAAGCGCAAGCTGGGGGGAGGGAACCATGGTGAGCTTCTTGGGGATTAACAGGGCGGCAAGTCTCTGGGTACGGCTGACGGGAAGAGCACTTCTTCCACTCCTTCTCGTCGGGCTACTGAGCGGAGAGACTTGGGTCTTAGGTTCAGCCTGTGACTGCTCGAAGTACACAATAACGTTCCTTGGGGCCACGTTTGACGGCACAAATACTACGTTCAGCTATCGGGTCTGCTCTAACGGCTCTCCGGCAATCAGCCACTGGGTTCTCGGCCTCCCCACGACGTGCGCGGGGTGCGCAGACATAGTGGCGGCAAGTCACAGCTACGTGTGTGGCACGGATCCCACAACACATCTATTCGGCGTGAAGTTCGACCAGGGGTTTACCACGCCGCAGTGCAGGGACTACTGGATCACGCTCCGCGGATACTGGCCCACGGGAGAGATCACAGTTGCTGTCAAGGCGGGGACAGACAAGTGCTACTACACAGTTCAGGGTCCGGCATGCCCTCCACCCGGGCAGCCGGGGCTGGTGCTCGAGAAGAAGACGAACGGGGTCGACGCGGACACGCTGCCCGGTCCGGTGGTGGTGGCGGGGTCGACAGTGACGTGGACGTACGAAGTGACGAACACGGGGAACGTGACGCTGACGGACATCGTCGTGACCGACGATCAGGTGGGCTCGATCGGGACGATCCCGAGCCTCGCCCCGGGAGCGAGCGCGACCCTGACGAAGACGGGGACGGCCGTGACGGGGCAGTACGAGAACCGGGGAACGGCGACGACGACGTACAGCGGTCAGACGGTGAGCGACACCGACCCCTCCCATTACTTCGGGGCAGCGCCGGCGATCGACATCGAGAAGCTGGTCTCGGTTGATGGCGGGGCGACCTGGGTGGATGCGGACACAGCCACCGGGCCGTACGCCCTGGCCGGGAGCACGGTCAAGTTCAAGGTTGTGGTTACGAACACCGGTAACGTTGCCCTGACCAGCGTTGGCGTGACCGATACCGACTTCACCTTCGCTGGTGTCGTCACGAGCCTGGCGGTCGGCGCCTCCGACGAGAGCGATGTTCTTAGCGTTACGGCTGTAGTCGGCCAGCACGAGAACGAAGCCACAGCCAGCGGTACGCCGCCTGTCGGCGCCGCTGTCAGCGATAAGGATAAGGCGCACTACTTCGGAGCGGCGCCGTCGATCGATCTCGTGAAGACAGGCACGCTGAACCTGGGACCTAACGGGCAAGCGGATGCGGGGGACACGATCAGCTACACGTTCGCGGTGACGAACACCGGGAACGTGCCGTTGACGAACGTGACCGTGGCGGACCCCAAGGTGACGGTGGTCGGAGGGCCGATCGCGTCGCTGGCGGCGGGGGCGACGGACACGACGACGTTCACGGGAACGTACGTACTGACGCAAGCGGACATCGACGCAGGGACGTTCACGAACACCGCGACGGCGACGGGGACGCCGCCGAGCGGACCGAACGTGAGCGATAGCGATTCCGACACGCAGACGCTCGTCGGGGTGCCGTCGATCGACATAGAGAAGCACACGAACGGGGTCGACGCCGATAGCCCGACCGGTCCGGTGGTGCTCGTGGGGTCGAGCGTGACCTGGACGTACGAGGTGACGAACACGGGGAACGTGACGCTGACGGACATCGTCGTGACCGACGATCAGGCAGGGTCGATCGGGACGATTCCGACGTTGGCGCCTGGAGCGAGCGCGACCCTGACGAAGACGGGGACGGCCGTGGCGGGGCAGTACGCCAACATCGGGACCGCGACGACGACGTACAGCGGTCAGACCGTGAGCGACACGGATCCGAGCCACTACTTTGGGGCCCAGCCGGGGCTGGTGCTCGAGAAGAAGACGAACGGGGTCGACGCGGACACGCTGCCCGGTCCGGTGGTGGTGGCGGGGTCGACAGTGACGTGGACGTACGAAGTGACGAACACGGGGAACGTTCCCCTCACGAACATCGCCGTGACCGATGACCAGGTCGGTTCGATCGGGACGATCCCGAGCCTCGACGTGGGCGCGACCGCCACCCTGACGAAGACGGGGACGGCCGTGGCGGGGCAGTACGAGAACCGGGGAACGGCGACGACGACGTACAGCGGTGAGACGGTAAGCGACACCGACCCCTCCCATTACTTCGGGGCAGCGCCGGCGATCGACATCGAGAAGCTGGTCTCGGTTGATGGCGGGGCGACCTGGGTGG
>JACIWJ010000007.1 GCA_014361015.1 Candidatus Bipolaricaulota bacterium
AGGCGCACGTGGCCCACGTGCAGCACCGCCTGGCGCGCGTTCTGGCCGGTCCCGAGTCGCGCCCAACCCTTCCTCCGAGCCCCGCGCTGTGCCTCCCCCACCTCCGCACCCTCGCCCCACACCTAGACCGGAACGGGCTCCGTCTCCTTGCCGCGGGGCTGCGGGAGCGGCTGGCAGGCGATGTCCCCCGCGCCGCCCTGAGTTGGATGTGGGGCGCTCCACCGCCGCCCCCCCTTGAGCGTGCCGGAGGGCTCGACGAGATCGACGCGGGGGATTCCACCACGCTGGGTGCGTTGCGAGACGCCCTCGCCGCGCCAGGTTGCCCCGTGTGTCGGGCCGAAACCCACGCTGCCCTCCAGTACACGCGCTGGCTCGCACGGGAGATCCGCCTCGCACCGATCCAGAGCTGGAACAACGCCCTCTGGCTGTGTCCGGAACACGGATGGCGTTTCGCACGAAGCGCTGCGGAAGACGCCCTGGAGCGGCTGGTAACGGAGACCCAACGCTCATGGGCGGGCCGGCTTGCCGAGCTCACCCGCTCGCTCGCCGCGGTCCCCGCCGGCGGGCCCGGATTGCGCTGGCGATTCGTGCGTTTCAGGATGGGTTCACGAACTACCGCGCGGGGTGAAGCGTTCTGTGCCGCCCTCTCCGAGGCGCTGCGCTCCGGGCGGCGGGCTGCTCAGATCCAGGCACGCCGCACGTTCCGCCTCGAGCCGTGCCCTCTCTGTCAGGCCGTAGGGACAGCGCGGGAGCGAACGATCGCCCTCATCGCCGCTTCCCTCGGCGATCCTGCAATACGGAAGGCCTACGAGATCGGGGACGGCCTCTGTCTACGCCACCTCCCCGCCGCCGTGGCCCGTGCCAAACGGGATGAACTCCTCATCTTGATCCGCCCCGTACGGGCCCGGTTGGCAGTCTTGGAGTGGGAACTAGAGGAGTTCCTTCGCAAACAGAGCTGGACCGTGCGTTACGAGGCGATGGGACCGGAGCGCGGGGCGTGGCAGAAGGCCGCGCAATCCCTCTCCGGGATAGATCCTGCAGCATGATCTTCACGACTTCCCGCAACGAGATCCGACAGAGCATCGTCCGTAGCGAGCTCCGGATGAACCTCCTCCGGATCTGCTCCCGCCAGCCACGAACGATCCACGACCTCATCCACGCCCCATCCTATCCCGGAATCGAGACAAACCTGTTCACGATCCAGTCCGAGATCGGCGTCACGATCGAGCTTGGCGAGTGCAAGAACCGCGAGCTCCTCGTTCGGGTTGGGCACGTCCCCGACCCGATCGCCCCGGAAGGACATACCGAGCTTCTCCGAACGTCCCTTCTTGCGTTCTTGCTCGTTCCAGAGCTGGCCTATGCCGAGCCCGAGGCGTACAGGTTGTACCTGGACGCCTGGTTCGCGTCGCCCGCCGTGACGGAGGCGTTGGGCACCCAGGCCCCCGAGGTGCAGGCTCTGTTCCTCACTTTTCCCGAGCTCGCCCATCGCCTGTTCTGCGTGACCCACCCTGGCCGAGAGCGTCGGGCCGAGCTCCCGTACGATCTTGCCGAGAGTGAATGGATCCGGGTATTCAACCTCTACCACATCGCCGACCTCCCTGTCCGCCCGGCCCGTCTCCCGATTCGCGAGCTGCTGGCAGCCCTGCGCAAACCTCCGCTCGCCTTCGGCGGGGAGCGGCTTCAGGGGAGTCACTGGAAGACCGTGGAGGGCCGCCGGATGCGGTCCTTGATCCGCTTGGCACGCATCCTTGGTCGCCCTCCGATCCGCGCCAACCCCTCCCCGTACACGATTTCCGACCTCGCGGGTCCCGAGCTCGTCGAGCACCGACTCCGTCCCTTCGCGGCCTCCTAGGACCGTCACCACGGCAACCCGGTCTCCCCCAGGCCGGCCCCCGGTGCGGATCCCCGGCTCACCGGCAACCGCCATGGGTGGTGCAGGATTCCTGATCGGGAACGAATCCGCCCCTTGACGAACCGCACCTCGTACGGCACGGGAGGTCGCGGTTCCCCACGTGGCTGAGCACCGGATGCCATCTCCCGCCGGCACAGCGCACGTCCTCAGAGCGAGCGGTCCACCGGTACCACCCACAGCTTGGCTACCCCATCCCGGGATGCGGAGGCAAGGAGGCTTCCATCCGGGCTGAAGGCGAGCCCGGACACCCAATCCGTGTGCCCCTCCAACACGGCACGCTCCACGCGCCGGCGGACATCCCACAGCCGGATCGTCCCGTCCCACGACCCCGAGGCGATGGTTGTCCCGTCGGGGCTGATCACCACGCACTCCACACGTTCTGGAGGCCCGCGAAGGGTGTGAAGGACCTGCCGCGTGGCAGCGTCTCGGATCTCAACGGTCCCGTCGGCCCCCCCCACCGCCTCCCACGTCTCATCCGGGCTGGCAGCGGATGGAGGAACCCACCGACGGGAGACACCCCCGAGCGGCGAGGAGCCGCCGGGAACGGCCACTGGCGATGGGGCGGCTCCCTTGTCCTGCGGAGTCGCGACCAGCCGTCCGGTATGAAGGTCCCACTGGAACCACTTTCCCTCGCGGGTTCGCGCCGCGAGCACGGTTCCCTCGGAATCGAAGCGCACCCGATCGACCCAGTTCAGGCGCGGGAAGATGCTCCGGACGAAGCTACCCGACCCCAGACGCCACACGCGAACGCTCTGGTCCTCCGACGCCGTGGCGACGAGATCTGCCCGAGGGTGGCAGGCGACGGCATTCACCCACCCCACATGCCCCCTCAGGGTGCCGACGGCTGCACCGGCAGGCACTGTCCACAGCCTGGCCATCTGATCCGTGCCTCCAGAGATCAACACCGTGCCGTCGGGACTGAACGTGACCGCAAGCACGGGCGCCGTGTGCCCGCGCAGGGTGCGCAGCGGTCTGCCGGTTAGTGTCTCCCATAGCCGGACCGTCTTGTCCACCGACGCCGAGGCCACGAGTTCCCCTCCGGGGCTGAACGCAACCGAGAGGACGTGGTCGACGTGCCCGTCCAGGGTGTGGACGAGCCTCCCGTCCGGCACACTCCACAGGCGGATCTTCTGATCCCACGAGCCCGAAGCGAGGAGGTCTCCGTGGGGATGGAAAGCCACGCACGCCACCGACCACGCGTGAGCCTCGACCTCGCGCACCACCTCGCCCGTGGATGCCGCCCATAGCTTGATCTGACCTGGCGAGCCGGCGCCCCCCGAGGCAACGAACGCCCCCGTGGGGGACACCGCCACCGACCAGACCGGCCCGGAGGCCCCCACGCCCGTCCACCGCGTCGCGCCGCTCGTCACCTCCCACAGCCGCACGGTCCCGTCTGCGGACCCTGAGGCTACGCTCTGTCCGTCGGGACCGAACGCAACCGAAGTCACGGCATCGGTGTGGCCTTCCAGCGTGCGAAGGACCTCCCATGTGCTCGCGTTGATGAGCTGAACGCTGCTTCCTCCGCGGCCAGCGGCCGCCAGGAACCGGCCATCGGGGGAGAACGCGAGGGCGATCACTTGCCCGATGCCGAAGGTTCGCACGGGGAGCTCGCGCCTCCTCGACGTTTCAACCTGCGGTGCGCGACGATCCATCTGCTCGCCCGCGTCGGGGACCCGCGGCAGAGAACTCGCCTCCATGGAGGGAGTGTAGATCCCGTTGACCCCTTGCTCCACGCGGCGAACGGGCCGGCCCAGCAGACGAACCGGGGGTAGAATGGGGTCTCCATTGGAGGGACGATGCAGCGAAGCAGTTTTTGCTACGTAGCCGGCACCCCTGTACTCGAAACGCAGGGCCTCACGAAGCACTACACCCTGGGCCAGGAGACCGTCCGCGCCCTCGATCGGGTCGACTTCACCGCGGTCCAGGGCGACTTCGCGGTGGTCAACGGGCCGTCGGGGAGCGGGAAGACGACGCTGCTGAACATGCTCGCGTTGATCGACCGGCCGAGCGAGGGCGAGGTCCTGTTCGAGGGGAGGCCGACCCGCCGCCTCTCGGAAGGGGAGCTCGCCCTCCTCCGCCGGGAGAAGATCGGGCTCGTGTTCCAGACGTTCAACTTGATCCCCGTCCTCAGTGTGGCCGAGAACGTGGAGTACCCGCTTCTCCTCACGAAGACCCCGCGGGGCGAGCGGCGGGGGCGGGTCGCGGCGCGGCTCGAGGAAGTCGGGCTGTCGGGGTTCGAGAAGCGCCGACCGGACGAGCTCTCCGGCGGCCAGCGCCAGCGCGTGGCCGTGGCCCGGGCGCTCGTGACCGCGCCGCGGATCGTCCTCGCCGACGAGCCGACGGCGAACCTCGACTCGGCCACCGGGAGGCAGATCATGGAGCTCCTCCAGGGGCTGAACCGGGACCACTGCGTGACGTTCCTCGTCGTGACCCACGACCCGTCGGTCCTCGACTACGCCCAGCGCGTGCTCACGATCCGCGACGGCCGGATCCAGGGGGAGGAGAAGCGTGGCGCGCCTCGCCCTGCGTAACCTGTCCCGCAACCGGCGCCGGACGCTCCTCTCGGCGGGGATCGTCGCGCTGGGGTGCGCGCTGTCCCTCGTCGTCCTCGGGTTCGTGGAGCGGTCGCGCGCCTTGATCCAGGAGACGACCGTCCAACAGTTCGGGAACCTCCAGATCGCGGACCCGAAGCTTCTGGATGGCAAGGCCGAGGGTTTCGAGTACCTCGTCTCCCCCGCCGTGCGGGCCCAGGTCGAGGGCCTTGTCCGCCCCGAGCGCGGGGTCGTGGGAACGACAGCCCAGCTCTCGCTCTCCGGGCTCCTCGCCGTGCGGCGGACCACGGCGGTGGTCCGGGCGGTGGGGGTTGTCCCCGAGAACGACGTCTTGGACTACAACGACCTCGTCGTCACCGGGCGCGGGCTCCGGGCCGACGACGTGGGGACGGTCCTCGTCGGACAGACCCTCGCCGACGAGCTCGGGCTCCGGCCGGGGGACTTCGTCAACCTCACCGCAACGACCGTCGCCGGGGCGTTCAACGTGAGCCCGCTCGAGGTGGTGGGGTTGTTCCGGTTCTCCTCCGCGGAGGTCGAGCGGGCCCAGGTGTTCGTCCCGCTGGCGTTCGCCCAGCTCCTCCTCGCCACGGACGGGGTGGACCGAATCGTGGTCCGCCTCGACCGCCTCGGCCGGACGTGGGCCGCCGCCCGCGCGATCGGGGCGCGCCTTGCCGCGGCGCAGCTCCCCCTCGAAGTGCGGACGTGGGACGTCCTGTCCCCGTTCTACCGTGGCCTGTCCGGGTTCTTCGACCTCCTGTTTGGGTTCCTCGTCGCCGCCGTGTTCATCCTCGTGTTCTTCATCGTGCTCCAGATCCTCACCCTGTCTTTCCTGGAGCGGACGCGGGAGGTGGGGACGATCCGCGCCCTGGGCACCCGGCGCGGCGAGGTGTTCGGCCTGTTCGTCGAGGAGAGCCTGTGGCTGGGGTTGGCCGGCGGAGGGATCGGCGTCGTCGCCGGCGTGGGGATCTCGCTCTTGTTCAACGCGGCCGGCATCCCGTGGCAGCCCCCGGGGACGGTCCAGGCGGTCACCCTCGGCGTGGACTTCACGGCCCCCGTGATCCTGATCCCCTTTGGCGTCAGCGTGATCTCCACGGTGGCCTCGGCGTTCCTCCCCGCGTACCAGGCGACGCGGGTGTCCGTCGTCGACGCGCTGCGCGCGGTCTAGGAGAAAAGGATGACGATCAAGATCGCGGCGAGGAACGTGTTCCGCAATCGGCGCCGTACCCTGATCAGCCTCCTCGTGATTGGGATCGGCCTCACCATCCTATCGTTCGTCCTCGGGTTCGTGGGCGAGGCGATCACCGCCGCCCAACGATCGCTGGCGATGGAACTGGGAGCCCTCCAGATCGGGGATCCCCGAGTGCTCGACGGGAAGGCATCGGGGCTCGAGGGGTTGATCGATCCGGAGGTGGCGCAGCGGGCCCTCGCCCTGGTCGAGGAGCTCCCGAACGTCGCTGGGGTGACAACACAGGTCCGGTTCGCTGGGCTCGTGGGCGACGAACAGGGGAGCACCCTTCTCCTCGCCCGGGGGATCGTGCCCGAGGACTGCATGGCCAACTACGCGTGCCTGATCGTGGCCGGCCGCGGGCTCGAAGGCTCGGAGGCCCGCGAGATTGTCCTCGGCGAGCGACTGGCCGAACGGCTTGGGGTCGGTCCGGGAGACCGGGTGAACGTCGCCACGGGGACTGTGTCCGGAACGCTCAACGCGGCCACGGTGACCGTGGTCGGCGTGGTCCAGTACGGGGAGGCCCAGGTTGAGGAGCGGCTGGGGTTCGTCCCCCTCGGATTCGCACAGCGCCTGCTACGGACGAGTGGCGTGGAACGCATTCTGGTCTGGTTGGACGACCTTGACCAGGCTTCGGGGTTCGCTGGCCAGCTGACCCGGGCGTTCTCGAGCGCAGGGCTCCCCCTCGCGGTGCGGACGTGGGACGAGCTCACGCCGTTCTTCGCCTCGCTCGAGACCTTCTGGAGCGCGTTCTCTGGGTTCACGACCCTCGCCGTGTTCGCCCTCGTGCTCTTCAGCGTGCTCGAGGTGCTCACGATCTCGTTCCTGGAGCGCACGCGCGAGGTGGGAACCGTGCGCGCCCTCGGCGCGTCGCGGGGGCGGGTGTTCGCGGGGTTCGTCTCCGAAGGGGTGCTGGTCGGCATCGTCGGCGGCTTGGGCGGGGCGGTCTCCGGGGCGATCGTGGCCGTCCTGTTCAACGCCCTCGGGCTGACGTTCGTCCCGCCGGGCGGGAACATGCCCCAGCCAATCCGCGTTGCGGTCAGCGCGTCCACCCTCGTCATCCCGTTTCTCGTGGCGCTGGGGGCGACGTTCCTCAGCAGTCTGTACCCGGCGGCGAAGAACGCCCGCCTCACGGTCGTCGAGGCGTTGCGCAGCCTGTAGAGGAGGTTCAGATGCGGACAATCTTGATCACGGGACTCGTGCTGGCCGCGGTGGGATTGGCCCACGGGCAAGACAGGGAGCTGCTCGTCGCCCTTGACCGGGCGCGGTTCCTCGACTCGCCGGCAACCCAGCTCACGGCGATCGTCCGCTCGGAGACGGACGGCAAGGTCGAAGAGGCCGAGGTCCTCCTCGCGCTCAAGGAGGTCGAGGGCCAGGACTACGTGCGGATTGAGTTCGTCCGCCCGGAAGAGCAGGCGGGCCAGGTGTTCCTCGTCACGCCCCAGGGGACCTTCTTCTGGCAGCCAGACCTGTTCTCCCCGATCCGGACGAGCGGGGCCCAGGCCGCGTTTGGCGACGCGGCGGTGGGGCAGCTCTCGGGAATCCGGTTCGCCGACGACTACGAGATCGCCGAGCGACGGCAGGTCCTCGACAAGGAGGGGAACCCGCTCCTCGAGCTCGACCTTCGTGCCACGTCGCCGGAGGTCCCGTTCCAGGCCCTCACCGTAACCGTGGACGTCGCATCGGGACAGCCGCGCGAGCTCCAGCTTCGCGCCGTGACCGGAGTTCTCCTGTACCGGGTGCTCCTCACGGAGTACGCCGAGCTCGACGGGGACATCTACGTTCGCGAGCAGATCGTGGAGAACGCTCTCGTCGAGGGGAGCCGGACCGTCCTCACGATCGTCGACGTGTCGTTCGAGACGCTGCCCGACGAGGCGTTTGATCCCGCCCGGCTCGGGGAAGGGTAAGCGCCCCTACGGGGCGTGGCAGCCCTTGATGATGTAGCCGCCGGACTTCTCGTCCCGCTCGAGATCGAGGATCCCGCGCGCGCCAGCCTCCTCCAGGAGCTGGCCGAACGAGCTGAACCCGTGGTAGGACTCGCTGAACCCCGGGTTGCGGCGCTTGATCGTTTGCTTGACCATCGACCCCCAGATGTTCTCCCCCTCGCCGCGCTCCTTGAGGAGGGCCTTGTACGTCTCCACGACGAGGTTCCACGCCTCCTGCTTCTTGGCATCGGCCGGCGAGGCGGCAGACTTCTCATCCCTCTTCGTTGCCGGTTTCTTCCTCGACGCCTTGGGCTGGGGCTTGGCCGCCGGCCGGGCCGCCCGGACGAGGTCATCGTAGAAGATGAACTCATCGCAGTTGGCGATTAGGAGATCCGAAGTCGACTTCTTCACGCCGACTCCGATCACGGTGCGGTTGTTCTCGCGGAGCTTGCTCACCAGGGGGGAGAAGTCGGAGTCGCCGCTGATGATCACGAACGTGTCCACGTGCGGCTTGGTGTAGCAGAGATCGAGGGCATCGACGACCATCCGGATGTCGGCCGAGTTCTTCCCAGACTGGCTCACGTGGGGGATCTCGATCAGCTCGAACGACGCTTCGTGCATCGGCGCCTTGAACTCCTTGTAGCGGGCCCAGTCGCAGTACGCCTTCTTCACCACGATGCTGCCCTTCACGAGCAGCCGCTCCAGCACCTTGCGGATATCGAACGCGGGGTAGTTCGCCTCCCGCACGCCGAGGGCAACGTTCTCGAAATCGCAGAACAACGCCATGTTCGCAGTTTCCGCTCCCTGCATTTTCATAGACTGTTACCATCTACCTGCGCACGTCAGACTGACGTCGCGCAGTCAGATTGTACCCGATGTCGTTCGCCGCGATCCAGGGCGAGCGGTCGCGTCCCGCCTAGCGCTGCCGAAGAAGGTCCAGGAAGCGAAAGGCGGTCCGGTATTCCCCGGCGAGAGCATCGGCCAACGCGGCGGGCAGGCCCTGGCGGCGCAGCCGGCGGCGGAACCGGGCCACAGCCCAGCGCCGGACCCAGACGTACCCGATTGCGAACCCGATCAAGGCGGCGAGGAGGCGGAGCAACGCCCCCGCCGCCCTGATCCCATGCCAGAGGCGATTCAGTCGTCCTCCTCGTTGTCGTCGACGTGAACGTGCACGCCTTCACCCGCTTTGATCCCTTTCTTGACCCCCCTGAACACCTCGCGGAGGTTGATCATGTACCCTCGCGCCATCTCGAGCGCCTCCTCCCTCGGAATGCCCGCTTCGACGAGCCTCTTGTAGAACGTCCCCACCGCATCGGCCATGTTCTCCGCGGCGTCCTTGGAGTAGAGCACGTCCCGCAGGCCCTTGAGGAGCCCTGGAACCTGCTGCGTGACCACGCTCAGCACCTCGCGCAGCTCCTCGACGTCCCCCACGTCTTTCTTCTCTTCATCGTTCATCATCGACCTCCTATCTAGATTCTCAGCACCGGCATTTCCCGACCAAGGATGGACAAGCTCCCCGTGATCGGGGTCCCGGTTCTCGTTGCGCCCACGCTGAGGCTGAGCCCAGCCACCTCCGAACCAAGATCCACCTGGAGGAGAGGCATCCCCACCGTCCGCGCGGCGACGGAGAGCCACGTGCCCTCGGGCGCGCCCGGGAGGCGGGCGAACGCCGCGCGAAGCTCGTGCCCGAGCCGCATCGCCTCCACCAACTCCGCCTGGCACACCGTGCACTGCGCCACATGCGCGATGAGCACAGCGCCATCGGACTCGGAAAGGGCCCGCGCCGCATAGAGCGGGATCAACCCTTGCGCCTGGTCGCAGGTCACGATCTCAGCACCTCAGCAAGCCTCTTCTTGGCGTGAAACATCCGTGATTTCACCGTTCCCTCCGGGACCCCCTGCACCCGGGCGATCTCCGCGTAGGGGAGACCCTCGTAGAACGCGAGGAACACGACCTCGCGCTGCTCGGGTGGCAGCTCCGCCACCGCGCGTCGCACGCGGACCTCTCGCTCCACCTCCCGACACGGATCCGCCTCTTCCCCCCGCTCCTCGGGAACCCGCTCCCCCTGCGCCTCGTCCCGCAACGTCCGATACGCCAGGTGGCGAGCGATCCCGAAGATCCACGTCGAGACCCGGGATCGGCCCTTGAAGCTCCCCGCCCCCTTCCATACCGCGATCATCGTCTCCTGCACCACGTCTTCGGCGAGGTGGCGATTGCGGAGGAGGGTGAGGGCGAACCGGAACACTCGATCCGCAAACCGTTCGTACAGGTCGCGGAACGCCCGCCCGTCCCCCCGTGCCACCTGTGCCAACAACTCCCCATCGTCCACCCGAAGATCTCCTCCTCCCGCTGCATCCCCGCTGGAGAGGCCGCCCCATCTCTTCCGTCCCCCCGCGGGGGCCTCTCCCCGTTCTCCGTCCAACGGTATCCCAGGCCGTCCATCACCTCCTCGATCGGTCCCGACCGTGAGTGCCCGACCCCGACCTCAGGGTTCACCGGTCGCCCGACCGAGAGGAAAGGAGTAAGCTTGGGCGCGCTGCACGCAGCGAGGGAGGATGGAGATGAGAAATGCGCACGGGTATAGAACATGGCTCTGCCTCGTCGGCCTCACCCTGTGGACGCTCACCGCCGGCGGGCAGGTGATGCAGCTGACCCAATGGGACCTCCCCGCGACGAACGCCTCCCCTTACGGGATCGCGCTCGCCCCAGACGGGAAGGTGTACTTCACCGAATTCAACCTGAATCGGATCGGCCAACTGGACCCGGTCGCGAACGAGATCCGCGAGCGCCAGGTCGGCGAAGGACCGGCGGGGCTCGTGCTGGGCGACACCGGGGCCGTCTACTTCACCCTCAGCCAGGAGAACGCTCTCGAGCTCCTCGTGTTCATCGGAGGTGGGGCGAAGTGGTCGCTCCCCACGCCCGGTGCGTGGCCGGAGGTGCTCGTCGCTGCGCCCACCGGCCCGGGGAAGGTCAACCTGTGGCTGAACGAGCGGAACTCGAGCAAGATCGCCCGGTTCGCCCCAGCCCAGGTGTTCGTTACCCTCCCGTTGATCCTCTCCCCCCCTCAGCCTATCACGCCCATCGTCACCGAGATCAGCCCGACGATCACATCCGTTTCCCCAGAGCTGTACCCGGGGAACCCGCTGCTTCCCCCCCCGATCGCCCTCCTCGTCCCCGCGACGAACGGCCCGTTCACGGAGTGGCAATCCATGATCACGGACTGCTACCTGGAACGGGTGGCGGTGGCCCCGGACGGCCGGGTGTGGTTCACACAAGGGGTGGCCCCGATCTCCGTTCTTGACCCAGAGACGAACACGGCCCTCGTCTACGGGATTCCGGGCGGGACGTCAGCTCTCGGGATCGTCGTTGGCCCCGACGGCAAGGTGTGGTTCACCGACACCCTGCGACCCGCAATCGGGGTTCTCGATCCCGCGACAGCGGACGTCCGGTTGTGGCCGATCCCCGACGGCCGCCAGCCGTTCGCCCTCGCCCTGGATGCCGAGGGGAACGTGTGGTTCACCGATCGGGAAGCGGATGCCGTGGGCTGCCTCTCCCCGGCGCGGAGCGAGATCGCCCTCTACGGCCTGCCCGCCGGCACGCACCCCCTGTTCCTCGCCCTCGATGAGGCGGGGAGCGTGTGGTTCACTGCCGAGCGGGGGAACTTCGTGGGCAAGCTGTCCATCGTCCCCGTGCTCGGGCCACCGCCCACGCTTCCCACTGCTGGCGCGTTCCAGTTCCTCAGCTACGGGCTGAGCCAGATCGGGAACCGGGCCTCCGGGACCGTCACCTTTCTCTACGACGGCAGCGCCGGCTTGCCGGTGTGGATCTCGACAGAGGTTCTGCGGAGCGGAGTCGCGCTCCCCGGGTTCGTCGCGCCACCCGTGCGGATCGATGGGGCAGGTGCGGGCACGGCCGCGATCACCGTGGAGTACCGGGGGACCACACCTACTACCTCTGACGAAGTGCGGTTCTTCGTAAGCCTCAGCCCGGGTGGCCCCGCGCTGGCCGAGCAGCGGATCAGCTTCTCCACGACCTGGACCCCGTAGGAGCACAAGCGGTCTGCCGGCCCGTGCCTCGTGACACGGGCCGGCCCTCCCTCAGCGCTGCCCGGCGCTGACCACGTAGCGCCCGAGGACGGGAAACAGGGCAGCCCCCACCGCAAACAACGCCCCCGTAACGAGGGCGAACCGCGCGGCCGGCATGTCGGCCACGCCGGTCACGTAGCGCATCGCCTCGACCATGTACGTCAGCGGAAGGGCCCGGCTCACCGCGCGCAGGAACGACGGCATGATCTCCAGCGGGAAGTAGACGCCCGACAGGAGGAGCATGACCTGGGCGGAGATGTTCGCCACATTGCCCGCGCTCCCGGGCCGGCGGACGACGAGGGCGATCACTGTCCCCAAGCCCATTGCCCCGAGGGTCGCCGCAACCACGAACGCGACGAACAGCGGCCAGTTCACTTCGAACCGCACCCCGAACAGGGCCACGGCCGCAACGAGGGTGGTCAGCGTGGCGAAGAACCCCGCGGCGAGCCGAACCCCGGCGATGGCCATGAGCAGCGCCCCCGGGGACATCGGCGTCACGAGCAGGCGGTCGAGGAGCTTCCGCTCCTTCATCTGGGTGATCCGCCCGGACACAGCGAGGAGGCCGGAAGCGAGGATGGAGAACGCCATGATCCCCGGGACGAGGAGGTTGAACCACCCCACGGCCACGGTCCGCCCCACGTTCTCCCGCTCCGCCCGCACTGGCGGGGCGAGGCCCTGCCGCTGGAGGTCGACCTCGGCCGCGATCCCGCGGGCGAGCTCGGCGAAGGCATAGCCCTCCTGCACCCGCGTCGGATCCTGGAGGAACACGAGACTTCGCCCATCCCAGACCAACCCCAGGTCCACCTTCTTCTTCGCGAGATCCTCCTCCAAGGCCGCCCGGTCGGCGTACGGGACCACGACCACCGCCTGCTGGGCAGCGAGGACCTCGGTGAGGACATCGTCTCCCCGGTCGAGGTGGACAAGGCCCAACCTCGCCCGCGCGGCGGGACCTTCCACCCCGCCCCACACGAACCCGAAGATGAGGACGAACACGATCGGGAAGAGCACCGTGAAGAACAGGGTGATCCGATCGCGCAGGAACACCCGCGCCTGAGTTCGGAAGAGCGCCCCCAGGCCGGTCATCGGCCCACGTCCCACCGCAGCCGCCACGCGGCGACCACGGTCGACACCGCGATCCATCCCGCGGGGACCGCAACCGAAAGCGAGAGGGGGAGGACCGCTTGCCCGGAGCCAAGCGCAGACCGCAGCCCATCCGCAAGGTGGCTCAGCGGGTTCAGGTAGAGGAGGATCTGGAGGAAGAACGGAAGGTCCGCCACGGGGAAGAACAGCCCGCTCAGGAACATCACCGGGAGGTTGACGAGGTTCGCGATCGCCATCCCGGCCTGGGCGGTCTTGGCGAGCGACGCCACGAGGAACCCGAGCGCCAAGAACGTGGCCGCAGCCAACACCAGATAGGGGAGGGCGGCCGGACGGAGGAAGTCGACGCTCGCCCCAAACGCGAACCGCCCCAGCGCCCACAGAACGGCGAACTGCAAGAGGCACAGGAATCCGTACCCGAGCGCGAACCCCGCGAGGTACTGCGGGACCCCGAGCGGCGTCACCCAGTACCGGCGGAGGATCTTCTGGTCGCGGGCGAAGAGGATCGTCCCCGGCACGCTGAACAACCCCCCAACGAAGAACGCCATCAACACGATCCCCGGAAGGAGGAAGTCCACGTACGCCACCGGCTGGTCCAGCCCTCCCACCCACTCCGTGTGCACCGCGAGAGCGGCCTCCGGCCGGTACAGGCCGGCAAGGGTGAGAAGCTCCTGGTTCAGACGCGCCAGGACCTGATCCACGACGCTGCTCGCCATGCCCGACGCGGCGTTGGCCTCGTTCAGGTAGAGGTGAACGGCTGCCGCCGGCCCCCCTCCCCCCATCGCCGCCGCGGCGCGTTCGCTGAACTCAGCGGGAATCACCACGAGAAGGGCAAGGTTGCCCAGCCGCACCTCTTCCTGGGCACGGGCCAGGAACGCCCGCGGATCGTCCCCCTCCCGCGGACGGCGGAGGGTGAACAGGGGTTCCTTCCCCGCCTCGCGCGGGACACTCAACGTGACGAATACCTCTTCGACCACGGCGGCGAACTGCGCCGGTCCGCGGGTCCCCTCGTCGAGGTTCACGAGCGCGACCGAGAAGCTCATCTGCCCCTCCCGACCCAGCCGGCCGAAGACGCCCGCCATCAGGGCGAGGAGCAGGACCGGGAACAGGACGAACCAGAACAAGGTCTCCCGCTCGCGCAGCGCGGCAAGCAGGGACAGCCATCCCAACCGGAGGACCACCTTCACCCGCGCAGCCTCCGCCCCGTCAGGGAGAGGAACACGTCCTCCAAGTTCGGCTGGCGCACGGTCATGTTCCGCAGTGGGGCCCCCTGCTCGCGCGACCAGGAGAGGAGTCCCTCCAGTGCCGTCACCAGGTCGGACGCCTTCAGGGTCGCCGTCGCTCCGTCACGCCGAACCTCACCGGGAAGGCCCGCCCACGCGCCAGGATCCAGATCGGGAGCGTCGAACTCGATCCACGTCTCCTGGCCCAACTGGGCGGTGAGGTCCCGCGGGCTGCCGTAGGCGATGATGCGGCCGTGGTCCATGATGCACACGTCGTCGGACAGGGCCTCGGCCTCCTCCATGTAGTGGGTGGTGAGGACGATCGTCTTCCCTTCACGCTTGAGGCGCTCGACGATCGCCCAGATGTTCCGCCGGGCCTGCGGGTCGAGCCCGGTGGTGGGCTCGTCGAGGAACACGAGGTCCGGGTCGTTGATCAACGCGGCGCCGAGGGCCAGGCGCTGCCTCTGCCCGCTCGAGAGGTGCCGCACCATCGCCCTTGCCTTGTCCTCGAGCGAGACCTCCGCCAGGACCTCCGACACGGGGCGGGGACGCTCGAAAAACGACGCGAACAGGGCGAGCACCTCTCGCACCTTGAGGTAGGGCTCGAACCCGCCCTCCTGGAGGAGGACCCCCATTCGCCCTTTCATCTCCCGGGTCACCTTCCGGACCCGGCTCCCGAACATCTCGATCTCGCCCGCATCCGCATCGCGGATCCCCTCGAGGATCTCCAGGGTCGTCGTCTTGCCCGCTCCGTTCGGCCCAAGCAGGGTGAATACGGTTCCCGCCGGGACCGAAAACGAAACCCCGTCCACAGCGTGGACGCTGCCGTAGCTCTTCTTCAGGTCGTGCACGGACAGCAGCGCTTGCGAATCGTTCCCCATTTTCCCCCTCGCCCATCCTCCCCCATCGGAGAAGGACTGGCTCGAATCATAGCCCCACCGCCCGCGTTCATCCAAACCGGAGCGGCTGCCCCGCCCCGCTGCGTGGGCAGATCCGGGGGGTCGGTATAATGCGAACGGATGGAGGAGGGGAGCGACCATGCCCGAAGAGGAACGCCGGCTGAGCGCGATTCTCATCACCGACATCGTCGGCTATACCCTCCTCGGGCAGACGAACGAGGACCTGTCGCTCAAGCTGCTTGAGGAGCACGACGCACTGCTGCGCCCGCTCTTTTCGTCCCATGGGGGGCGCGTGGTCAAGTCGATGGGGGATGGGTTCCTCGTAGAGTTCGCAAGTGCCCTTGAGGCGACGAGGTGCGCGATCGCGATTCAGGAGGCCCTCCACGCGCGCAACGCTTCCCAGCCCCCCGACCACTGGATCCGGATCCGGATCGGGGTGCACGTCGGGGATGTCGTGCACCGTCAGGGCGACCTGTTCGGGGACGGGGTGAACATCACGTCGCGGATCGTCCCCCTCGCCGAACCCGAGGGGGTGTGCATCTCCGCCCAAGTGTACGACCACGTGTGGAACAAGGTCCACTTCCCGCTCGTCAGCATGGGCAAGCAGGCCCTAAAGAACGTCCGCGTGCCGACCGAGGTGTACTGCGTGGTGTTCCCGTGGTCGGAGGTGCAGCCGGAGGACCCGCGCCCGGTGGACCGCACTCGGATCGCGGTCCTCCCCCTGACGAACATCAGCCCCGACCCGGCCGATGCGTTCTTCGCCGACGGGATGACGGAGGAGCTCATCTTCACCCTCTCCCGGATCCGCGGCCTGCGTGTGATCGCCCAGACCTCGGTCATGAAGTACAAGGGGACCCGGAAGTCGGCGGCAGAGATCGGCCAGGAACTGCGGGTGGCCACCGTGCTCGAGGGCAGCGTGCGCAAGGTGGACCACCGCGTGCGGATCAACCTCCAACTCGTGGATACCCAGAGCGAGGAGCACCTCTGGTCCGAGGCCTACGATCGCCAGCTCGAGGACGTGCTCGCGATCCAGAGCGAGATCGCGCGCAAGGTGGCCGAGGTTCTGGAAGTGAAGCTCCTCGCCGGCGAGGAGCGGCGCCTCGCGCAGAGAGCAGCGCGGGACGCGGACATCTACATGCTGTACCTGAAGGGTCGCCACTTCTGGAACCAGCGCTCGGAGAGCGGCCTCAGGCGGGCGATCGAGATCTTCCGCGACGTCATCGCTGCAGATCCCCACTACGCGCTGGCCTACGCGGGCCTCGCGGATTCCTACAGCGTGCTCGCCAGCCAGGGCCACCTTCCCCTCCACGAGGCGATCCCCAAGGCCAAGGAGGCCGCCCAGAAGGCACTCGAACTGGACGAGCACCTCGCCGAGGCCCACACCTCCTTGGCTTTGATCGAGTGGCTGTTCGAGCACGACCTCGACCAGGCCACCGCCCGGTTCAAGCGGGCGATCGAGGAGAACCCCAACTATGCCACCGCCCGGCATTGGTACGCCAACCTCCTGAGCGACATGGGCCGCACATCGGAGGCGCTGGCCGAGATGAAGCGCGCCCTCGCCCTCGATCCCCTCTCCCCGATCATCAACATGGCGATGTCGGGTATCCTGTGGGCATCCGGTCAGTTCGGCGAGGCCCTGGATCAGCACCGGCGGGCCCAAGCCCTCGCCGCGGACTTCGTCCAGGGGCACCTGTCGCTGGCGTCCGTCCTCCAGACGGCGGGGAAGTGGGCGGAGGCCGAGGCGGAGCTGAACAAGGCGCTCGACCTCGATCCCAACAGCAGCACCGTGCGGAGGATGTACGCCGAGCACCTCCTGTACCTCGGCCGGTTCGACGAGGCCCTGGAGACCCTGCACAAGGTCCTGGTCATGGAGCCCGACTCGCCGGTCGCCAACCACGCCTACGGGCAGGCCCTCCTCCTCGCCCGGCAGTACGAGGAGGCGGTGGCCCAGCTCCGGCGCACCCTCGACGTCGACCCGGAGGGGGTTCACGCCCGGGTGACACTGGGCATCGCCTGCACCCTCCTCGGCCGCCACGAGCAGGCCCTGGAGGCGTTCCGACAGGCCGAGGCCAAGCTCGCCCCGTTCGATCGCCTCCGGACAGAGATCCAGGCATGCCGGATCGTGACCTACGCGGGAATGGGGGAGATGACGACCGCTGAGGAGAACCTGAAGGCCCTTGAAGTAAAGAGCTCCGGGCTTGGGCACGCGTTCCTGGTTGCCGCGGCCCACCTCGCCCTCGGTCACCTCGACGAGGGGTTGGCGTGGTTGGAGAAGTCCTACCGGACCCGCGACCCGGGGCTGCGCCTCCTCAACGTCCATCCCTGGTTCGACGCGGCACGTCCCGACCCTCGGTTCCAGGGGTACCTGGCCAAGATGGGGTTCTCCCCCGAGGGGAGCACGGGCCCCGCGCAGGCAGGCCAGCAATGAGGGTGGCGCACCCGGTCCCGTTCCTGTACACGCCCTTCGGCCCACGGGAGGGCCCCCGAGGGTGAGCCGCGCCACGGTCGCCCTGAAGAGGGTCCGTCGCTACGACGAGGCGGAGATCCGCTCCCGTGTCGCCGAAGCGCTGGCGGAGATCGGGGGCCTCCCCGCGATCGTCGCCCCGGGGGCCAGGGTGTTCGTGAAGATCAACCACCTCTCCCCGCCCTCGCCCCCCGAGCGGGGGATCGTCACCCACCCCACGTTCACCGCAGCGGTCCTGACACTGCTCAAGGAGATCACCCCCCGCATCACGGTGGGGGATGACCTCAACCCCTCCACGCCCGACGGGTTCGAGGTCTCCGGGTACCGGGCGATGTGCGAGCGGTTGGGGGTGGAGCTCGTGAACCTGCGCGAGGTCGGGTTCGAGCGCGTCGAGCTCGCGGGAGAAGTCCTGAAGGAGACCTACTTCGCGCGGGCGCTCCTCGAAGCGGACGTCGTGGTGAACCTCCCCAAGCTGAAGACCCACTCCCTGACCCTGTTCACGGGCGCGGTGAAGAACATGTACGGCGTCATCCCTGGAGGGCTGCGGGTGACCTACCACGGGCAGCACAAGAACCCGGCGCAGTTCAACCAGCTCCTCGTGGACATCTTCGCCGCGGCCCGGCCGCACCTCACGATCATGGACGGGATCGCGGCGATGGAAGGGGCGGGCCCGGCCAACGGCTCCGTGCGCGAGCTCGGCGTGGTCCTCGCCAGCCGGGATGCGGTCGCGGTGGACGCCGTGGCGTGCCGGATCATCGGGCTGGAGCCGTCGTCCGTGGCGACCACCCGCTACGCCCACGCCCGGGGGGCGGGGGCCGGCGACCTGGACCAGATCGAGGTCGTGGGGGAGCCAATCGCGTCCGTGGGCGTGACCGACTTCCGGCTCCCCCCGCTCCCCGCGGGGGAGATCGTGGGCCGTGCCCCACGGTTCCTGACGTCGTTCGTCACCCGCCAGCTCGTCGTCCGGCCACGGGTCGTACCTCGCGCCTGCGTGGGATGCGGAGCGTGCGCCCGGATCTGCCCCACCGGCGCGGCCACCGTCGTGGGCGGCAAGGCGCGGATCGACCGCCGCATGTGCATCCGCTGCATGTGCTGTCACGAGGTGTGCCGGTTCGACGCGATCGCGCTCCGGAGGTCGGCCGTGGGGGAGCTCGTCCAGCCCCTCGTCCGGACCCGGCGCCGAGCCCGACGGCGTGCGCAGGCCGCATGAACCGTAGCCTCCCCGAGTACTCGATGGGAGAGGAGGTCGCGAACGCGGTCACCCATGGCGTGGCCACCGCGCTCAGCCTGGCGGGACTCGCCGCCCTGATCGTCCGCGGGGTCCTGAGGGGTGGAAACGGTGGCCAGATCGCGAGCCTTGTCGTGTACGGGACGACCCTCGTCCTGACCCACCTCGCCTCGACCCTCTACCACGCCCTCACGCACCGGGGGGCGAAGGCCGTGTTCCGGGTCCTCGACCACGCGTCGATCTACCTCCTCATCGCCGGGACCTACACCCCGTTCCTCGTGATCCGGCTGTGGAACCCGTGGGGGTGGAGCCTCCTCGGTGTCGTGTGGGCGATGGCCGCTGCGGGGGTGCTGTTCAAGACGCTCTTCCTCGGCCGGCTGCGCAAGGCATCGGTGGTGACCTACGTCGCGATGGGGTGGCTCGTCGTGGTCGCGGCGCGCCAGGTCGTGGCGAACGTCCCGTTCGGCGCACTCGCGCTCCTGTTCGCCGGGGGGGCCATCTACACCTTGGGGATCGTGTTCTACGCGTGGAAAAGTCTCCCCTTCAACCACGCGGTCTGGCACCTCATGGTGCTCGCCGCGGGGATGTGCCACTACTTCGCGATCTTCCTCTACCTCCTCCCGAGCCAGGGGTAGACAGGGTCGCGCGGGCCCCCCCGACAACGAGACGAGACCTAGAACGAGAAGTTCCAGCCTATGTCCCAGTACTCGAGGGGGTCCGTCCGAGACAGGTCCATCATCCCCTTCGTGAACAGAACCAGGTCGGGCATCACCGGCACCTCCAAGCTGAGCCGGACCCGCCTGACCCCCCCCAGGAACGCGCCGTCGCCGAACCAGAGGTCGGCGTTGAACCACAGGTCTCCCCCGCAACAGCCCGCGCCCCGGTAGGCAAGTCCTAAGTACTCCCACTCCCCGCTGCGGAAGCTCAATGGGCTGACGCTGTTCATCTTCTCCCGATCGAACGCCGTCCCCGCCTCCAACCGCACCTCGCCCCACCAGCAGTAGATCCGGAACCCGTAGAGGGCGATCCCGTTCCAGGAAGAGTTCTCCCAGAGCGCATCGCCGTACACGCTGAGGCACCCCCGCGTCCCCGGCCACTTGGGCTCAAAGCGCACCGACTTCAGGTCGGGGGAGAAGGTGACCGAGAGGTCGGCGGTGAGCCCGCAGCAGAATAGAGGAAGGTCCTTGAGAGAGAACCCGACCGACTCCAACCCCCTCCCTTTGGTGAACCACAGGGACACATCGTAGGTGAGGCCACAGCACAGGGAGAGGCCCTCGCCCGCCACGGACAACTGGCGGAACGAGAACCCGCTGCAGCAGTCGCCGAAGTCCACGGTGACCGTCCACGGAGCGAGGGTGTACCGGAACCGCCAGTTGATGTACGACGTGAGGTACGTTACTTCGGTGCAGCACGGGCTCCCCGAGGTCGAGGTGAGGTCCCCGGGAAGGACCACCGCGACCCCATCGATCACCGAGACCTTTCCGTACACGCACACCTCGTTGGAGTACGAGGTGCTGGTCGTGGACCAGCCAGGATGGGCGGGCATGATCACCTCGACCCGGTTCCCGACCGTACTACCCCCGCCAACGCGAACACGGTAGTGGTTCGGGTACCCGTAGTAGTCCCCCGGGCCGGTGATGCTCGCCACCGGGCCCTGGACGTACACCGTCTGGCCCTCGTGGTTCTTGGCCTCGAACCAGCGGATCGTCGTCCCCGGGCAGCTCGGAGCGACGATCGTCCCCGCGCACGCACCCAGGGAGAGCGCGGACGGACTCGTGATCGACACCTCGGCCACCGAGTACCCGCCGTTACCCGGTCCCCCGGACGTGTACCGGTACCCCTTGATGGTTCCGCGCACACAGATCACCGGTTTCTCCGTGTTCCACGTGTCCCAGAATCCCGTTCCAAACACGGCTTCGAATGCAGAGACGTTAGCGGAAGGAATGTAGATCTGGAAGCGATCTTGATGGGGGTACGCCTGGCCGACGTTGACGTACACGGGCCCGGTACCGGATCGCGACGCGCTCATCACCTGGCCGGTCACCTGCACCTCCTGGGCCATGAACATCCAGGCGTCCTGCCACGAGACGACCGGCAGCGGCGGCACGCACGGCCAGGGGCCGAACATGTCCCTGTCGGAAGAACTGTAGTCCGCGGAACTGGCCCAGTGGTTGAACGAGGACCGGAACGTGCCTCCCCCGAGCGGGATCTCCGCGCTGAGCCACGCCTTCTGGTAGCGGACCTCCTGGGCGTGGAAGTAGATCTTCCCCCACACCCCGAAGTCGCCAAAACCCCCGCTCAGGTAGAAGTTCTGGTATCGCAAGAGGCCGTCGGAGTAGATCTTGGACTCGCTCTCGACCCGCCACCCGGGGGCAAACCCCCAGTTCAGGGTCAGGTCCGAGCTGTAGATCCGGGTGTTGGGCAGGAGCTCGAGCGTGAGGCCCCAGCTCCCGCTAAGCGACATCCCCTGGGCGACCCCGCCTGCCACCACCAGCACGAAGACGACAAGATAGCTCCTCACTGTCTCCCCCTCTCTGGCCTGTTGCCGCTCGCCCTGCGCCCATCCTCCGCCCCCCCGTGGGGCCGCGCCTGCGGCAGGGCGCTAGCCCCTGGAGGGTACCGAGGAAGGGGAAAGGCGACAAGAGGGGAGTTTTGGCGCGCGACGGGATCATCGTCATGAAGATAGGTAACCTAAGCGTGGGTTCTAAATGAGGGGGTGCTCCTACCCACGCGGGACCGGTTCGATCACGACCCGACCTTGAGCCCGATCGTACCGGAGCACGACCCGCTCCCCCTCGGCGACGTTCCCCTCGAGGAGGGCGCTGGCAAGCGGGTTCTCGACCTCGCTCCGGATGCGCCGCTTGAGCTCGCGGGCCCCGTACTCGGGTCGGTACCCCACCTCCGCCAGGTGGTCCACGAGCGAGGAATCGAACTCGAGTTCCACGCCCTGCCCCCGCGCCACCCGCCGCACCCGTTCCAGCTGCAGGAGGACGATGCTGCGGATGTGGTCCTTCGTGAGCGCGTGGAACACGATCACCTCGTCGATCCGGTTCAGGAACTCCGGCCGGAAGTGGCCGCGCAGGACGTCCATCAGCCGTTCCTTGAGCGCCCCGTAGTCGAGCCGCTTCCCCTCCGGCGCGGTGAGGTTGGCCTGGATGAGGTCGCTCCCGACGTTGCTCGTGGCGATGAGGATCGTGTTCGAGAAGTCGACCACCCGGCCCTTGCCGTCGGTGAGCCGCCCGTCGTCGAACACCTGGAGGAGGATGTTGTGGACCTCGGGGTGGGCCTTCTCGATCTCGTCGAGGAGGACCACCGAGTACGGCCGCCGCCGCACCCGCTCCGTGAGCTGCCCGCCCTCCTCGTACCCCACGTACCCCGGCGGCGCCCCGACGAGCCGGGACACGGTGTGCCGCTCCGTGTACTCGCTCATGTCGATCCGGACCATCGCCTCCTCGTCCCCGAACACAGCCCAGGCGAGGGTCTTGGCGAGCTCGGTCTTCCCGACGCCGGTGGGGCCGAGGAAGAGGAACGTCGCGATCGGGCGGTGCCCCTCCTTGAGCCCGGCCCGCGACAGGCGCACCGCGGCGCTCACCGCGGCCACCGCTTCGTCCTGGCCCACCACCCGCTCGTGGAGGACCTCCTCGAGCCGGAGGAGCTTCTCCTTCTCCTCGGCGGTGAGATCGGCGACCGGAATCCCGGTCAGGGAGGACACGATCTCCGCCACGTGCTCGGCGCGGACCTCGGGCGTCCCCGAGGCGACGCCCTTCTTCCACGTCTCCGTGGCCTGGGCGAGGGCCTTCTCCTTGTCGGCGATCGACGCCTCGATCTCCTTGGCCCGGTCGAACTGCTTCCGGGTCGTGGCGTAGTCCTGTTCACGCTTGAGGGCCTTGATCTCCGCCTCCAGCTCCTGGACCTCGGCCGGCCGGGACGTCGAGGAGATGCGGACCCGCGCCGCGGCTTGGTCGATGAGGTCGATCGCCTTGTCCGGGAGGTAGCGGCCGGAGATGTAGCGGTCGGAGAGCTCGGCCGCGGCCACGATCGCCTCGTCGGTGATCCGCACCTTGTGGTGGGCCTCGAACCGATCGCGCAGCCCGCGCAGGATGTGGACGGTCTGGTCCACGGTCGGCTCGGCGATGAACACCGGCTGGAACCGCCGCTCGAGCGCGGCGTCCTTCTCCACGTGCTTCTGGTACTCGTTCAAGGTCGTCGCGCCGATCAAGTGGAGCTCGCCCCGGGCGAGGGCCGGCTTGAGGGTGTTGGCGATGTCCAGGCCCCCCTCCGCCTGCCCGGCCCCCACGATCGTGTGGAGCTCGTCGATGAACAGGATCAGCTCGTCCTGGTGGGCGAGGATCTCGTCGAGGAGCTCCTTCACCCGCTCCTCGAACTCCCCGCGGTACTTCGTGCCTGCAACGAGGGAGTTCACGTTGAGCTCCACCAGGCGCTTCCCGCGCAGCACCTCCGGGACCTCGTCCCGGGCGACGCGCTGGGCGAGGCCCTCCACGATCGCCGTCTTCCCCACGCCCGGCTCCCCGATGAGGACGGGGTTGTTCTTCTTCCGGCGGGCGAGGACCTCGATCACCGTCTCGATCTCCTTGGCCCGGCCGATGACCGGGTCGAGCTTCCCCGCGCGGGCGAGCGCGGTCAGATCGCGGGAGTGCTTGTCGAGGATCGGGGTCGCCGACTTCGGCCCCCGGCCTGGGCCTGGCTCCCGCCCGGGGGTGCGCCGGAGCTGGCCCTGCACGGCGTCCGGGCTGAGGCCGAACCGACGCAGGACCTCGCCCCCCAGGCCGTCGGGCTCCGCGAGGAGCCCCAGGAGGAGGTGCTCCGGGCCCACGTAGGAGTGCCCGAGGTCGCGCGAGGCGTGGAACGCCGTCTCGAGGACCGCCTTCACGCGGGGGCTCATCCCCACGCGCACCGTCTCCCCCCGCTCCGCCCCGAGCGTCCCCCGGGGCGCGTTGTGCTCGACGTAGCCCCGGATGTCGTCGGGACTGAGCTGGGCCTTGCGGAGGACGTCCCCCCCGGCGTCGCTTTCGGCGAGGGCGTAGAGGAGGTGCTCGGTGTCCATCTCCCGCTTTCCGAACCCCACCGCCACCCGCGCCGCCCGCTGGAGGAGCTCCCGGCTCTCGTCGGAGAGGTACGATCCGAGGTCCGGCGCCTCGCGGTCCGGCCGCCGCCGCGGGGAGAGGAACCCCTCCAAGAGCGACTCCCACGGCGAGAACCACTCCTCGCCGCGCAGCTGGGCGTAGTCCGCCTGGCACAGGTGCAGCACCCGCCGCTCGCCATCCTGAACGACCTCGGCCGTGACCGTGGCCGGGCGGATCCGACACACATCGCACAACGGCATCACGCACCTCCGCGCGCCGGGCTCCGCTGGGGAGCGTAGGGGACGGGGATGAACTCCACGCCGGGCCGGCGCTGCCGGGCCTGGGGGTAGAGGTCCATCAGCTCGTACACCTCGCGGGGCATGTCCTCTCCCACCGGGAGGCCCAGTTCCCGCAGCTCCTCGGCCGTGATCGGGTAGTCATGCGTCCACCGCCCCTCGGAGAGCCTCCGCGCCACCTCCCGCGCCCGGTCGTCGGGGAGCTTGTCCCGGAGGAGGGCGTACACGGTCTCGTAGACCTGGCCGATCGCCTTCCGCGCCAGGTCGCCCAAGATGAGGGTCTGGTCGTCGCGGTTGGGGTTCGGCTCCTCGAGGGCCTTGAGGACCGACGCCGCGGGGTAGTACCCCTGACCGGTCCCCAGCTGGGGATCCACCGGTCCGAGGACCGCGTTGGGGTCCATCACGATCTCGTCAGCGGCGAGCGCGATGAGGGTCCCCCCGCTCATCGCGTAGTGGGGGACGAACACCGTCACCTTGCCCGGGTGGCGCTTGAGCGCACAGGCGATCTGCTCCGCGGCGAGGGTCAGCCCTCCCGGGGTGTGAAGGACGAGGTCGATGGGCATCTCGGGCGGGGTCATCCGGATCGCCCGCAGCACCTGTTCTGAGTCCTCGATGTCGATGTACCGCGCGAGCGGAACCCCGAGGAAGCTGACCGCTTCCTGGCGGTGGATGAGGGTCACGACCCGGCTCTTCCGCCTCCGCTCGAGGGCCTGAATCGCCAATCCCCGCCGGAACTCGAGGATCCTCCGCCCGAAGAACGGGACCAACGCCTGGAGGAGGAACAGAAGAAACAGCAGGTTGATGATGTCGCCCATCGCCTCTCCTTGGGATCAGAGGTCGGGGGGAGGATACGTCTCCTCCCCCCTCCCGCCTCACTCGACCTTGACCTCGAACTCCCCCTCGGTCTCGGGGACCCGCATCAGGGGCACCTCCACGACGAGGATCCCGTTCTCGAACCGGGCCTTGATCCCCTTGCGGTCCTCGACGTCCTCGGGGAGGGGGAACACCCGCCGGAACGCCCCGTAGCGGCGCCCCATCCGGATGTAGTTCTCCTCCCGGACCTCTTCGGACCGCTTCACCTCGCCGGTGATGACGAGCCGGTTCCCCTCGACCTTCACCTGGACGTCGTCCCTCGCCACCCCAGGGAGCTCGGTCTCGATGACGAGCTTCTTGTCCTTCACGTACACGTCGCTCCGGCCAAAGCTCGGGAAGAGCTCGAGGTCGGCGAACGTCCCGAAGTCCCTGAAGAACTCGTCCATGATCCGCTCCATCCGTGAGGCGATGGAGAACGGCTCACGCCACAGCACAGGCAGTCTCACCATGACGCTCACCTCCTTTTAGCAGTCTTACCACGAGACTGCCAGAATTATAGGGACGGGGGCGGGGGGTGTCAAGTCCGTGGCGGGGGGCGGTGCTGGGGGTGTGGGCTGTCCGGGGTAAGATCGGGCGAGATGGGGCAGGGCGCGTTCGTGGACCTCTACGAGCTGACGATGGCCCAGTCGTACCTCCGGCAGGGGCTGACGGGGGAGGCGTCGTTCGCCTACTTCGTCCGTGCTCCGGTTCCCCACCGGCGGTTCCTCCTCTTCGCCGGGCTGGACCCGCTCCTCGGTGTGCTGGAGGGGTTCGGGTTCGGGGAAGACGACCTCGCGTACCTGGAGGGGCTCCGTTTGTTCGACGGCGCGTTCCTGGCCCATCTGGAGCGGCTCCGGTTCACGGGGGAGGTGCGGGCGGTGGAGGAGGGGGAGGTGGTGTTCCCCGGGGAGCCGCTCGTCGTCGTGACCGCGCCCCGGATCGAGGCCCAGCTCGTGGAGACGGTGCTCCTCAACCTCCTCAACTACGCGACCCTCGTCGCGACCAAGGCGGCGCGGATCGTCCTCGCGGCGGGGGAGGAGGCGGTGCTGGTGGACTTCAGCCCCCGGCGGGACCACGGAGTGGAGGCGGCGCTCCACGCCGCGCGCGCCAGCTACCTCGCCGGGTTCCACGCCACCTCGAACGTCGAGGCGGGGAAGCGCTACGGGATCCCCGTCGCCGGGACGATGGCCCACTCCTACGTGATGAGCTTCCCCGATGAGCTCCGCGCGTTCCGCGCCTTCGCCCACGATCACCCGCAGCCGATCCTCCTCGTCGACACCTACGACCCCCTCCAGGGGACCCGCCACGCGGTCCAAGTGGCGCGCGAGCTGCGCCAGGTTGGGCGGGAGCTGTTCGGGGTCCGGCTCGACTCCGGGGACCTCGCCGCCCTGTCCCGGGAGGTGCGGGCGATCCTCGACGGGGCCGGGTTCCCCGCGGTGCGGATCTTCGTGTCCGGGGACCTCGATGAGGAGCGGATCCAGGAGTTCCGGGCCCGGGGCGGGGTGGCGTGGGGGTACGGCGTGGGGACCCGCCTCGGGGTGTCGTGGGACCTCCCCGCGCTCGGCGGGGTGTACAAGCTCGTCGAGGACGACAGGGGACCGCGGAGGAAGACGAGCCCGGGGAAGGTGAGCCTCCCCGGGCGGTGCCAGGTGTGGCGCGACGGGTTCCGGGACGTGGTCGGGCTGATCGGCGAGCAGGGGGAGGGTCGGCCGCTCCTCTCGGTGGTGATGGAGGGCGGGCGGAGGGTGGCGGGACCGCCCGACCTCGCCCAGCGGCGCAGCGTGGTGCGAGAGGCCCTGTTCTCCCTTCCGCCCGCGCTCGCCGACCTGTCGCCGGTGGCGGACCCCCACTACCCGGTGGAGCTCTCCCCCCGCCTCGGGGCCCTCACCGCGGGAGGGAGGTGACGGTGGACGTCCCCCAGATCCGGTGGACGGACGGGGTGAAGCTCCCCGCGGCGCGGACCGCCCTGCTCGTGGTCGACATGCAGAACGACTTCGTCGACCCACGGGGAGCGTTGCCCGTCCCCGCCGCGGCGGGAACGGTGGGGCCGATCGCCGCGCTCCTCGCCCGGGCGCGGGAGGCGGGGGTCCCGGTCCTCTACACCCAGGACTGGCACCTCCCCGACGACCCCGAGTTCCGGATCTGGCCCCCCCACTGCGTGGCGGGGACGTGGGGGGCGGAGGTGGTGGACGCGCTGGCCCCGCAACCGGGGGAGACGCGGATCCGGAAGACGACGTACGACCCGTTCTTCCGAACTCCCCTCGAACCGGTGCTGGACGAGCTGGGGGTGGAGGAGCTCGTGATCGTGGGCACGGTGGCCAACATCTGCGTTCTGCACGCCGCGGCGTCGGCTGCCCTGCGGGGGCTCCGGCCCGTGGTCCCGCGGGACGGGGTGAGCGCGCTCACCAAGTTCGACCTGCACCTGGCGTTCCACCAGGTGGCGTCCCTCTACCGGGGCGTCCCCCTCGCCGGGGCGGATGGGGCGCGGTTCGTCCCACAAGCCAGGGCCTAGTCGGCCGGGGCCGCCCACCCGCGAGCCCGGTCCAACGCCCTCCTCCACCCGGAGAGCTGGCGCGCCGTCCGGGCGGCGGCGCCGGTGGGGAGGAATCGGGTCAGGTCCGCGGCCGCAGCCTCCGCCACCTCGTCCTCCGTCCACAGCCCGGCGGCGTGCCCCGCGGCGAGGGCCGCCCCCCGGGAGGTCGTCTCGAGGTCCGCTGGCCGGAGGACCGGGATCCCGAGGACGTCGGCCTGGAACTGACACAGGAAGTCGCTCCGCGCGGCTCCACCGTCCACGTGCAGCTCCCGCAGCTCCTGCCCGGTGTCGGCCTCCATCGCCCGCACCAGGTCGTGGGTCTGGTACGCGATCGCCTCGAGGGCGGCCCGCGCCAGGTGGGCCCGCGTCGTGCCCCGGGTCAGGCCAAGGATCGTCCCCCGGGCGTGGGGGTCCCAGTGGGGGGCGCCGAGGCCGGCCAGGGCGGGGACGAAGTACACCCCGTCGTTGTCCGGAAGCGACGCCGCCAGCGCGTCCGCCTCCGCCGCCGCGGCGAGGATCCCCAGCCCGTCCCGCAACCACTGCACCGCCGCCCCGGCGACGAACACCGACCCCTCGAGCGCGTAGCAGGCCTCCCCCTCGCCGCGGGCGTGGGCCACGGTCGCCACGAGCCCGTGCCCGCTGTGGACCGGAGCCGGTCCGACGTTGAGGAGGAGGAACGCCCCCGTGCCCCACGTCACCTTCGCCCGCCCCGGGGCGATCCCCCCCTGCCCGAACAGGGCCGCCTGCTGGTCCCCGAGGACCGCGGTCACGGGAACCCCCTCCCAGCGGCCGAACGACGACAAGCTCGGCCGGACCGCGGGGAGCCACGCCGCGGGCACGCCGAACAGCTCAAGGAGCTCGGGGTCCCACTCCCGGCGGTGAAGGTCGAAAAGGAGGGTCCGGGAGGCGTTCGTGGGGTCGGTGGCGTGGGCGCCGGTGAGGTTCCACACGAGCCACGCGTCGACCGTCCCCCAGAGGGCGTCCCCCCGCTCCGCCTGCGCCCGCAGCCCCGGGATGCCCTCCAGGAGCCAGGCGAGCTTGGTGGCCGAGAAGTAGGGGTCGAGGGGCAGTCCCGTCCTCCTCCGCACCCAGTCCGCGTGCCCCTCCGCGCGCAGCCGCTCGCACAGCGGGGCGGTGCGGCGGTCCTGCCACACGATCGCCGGGGCGAGCGGCCGCCCGGTGGCGCGATCCCAGACGACGACCGTCTCCCGCTGGTTCGTGATCCCGAGCGCGGCCACGCCCGCCGGGGAGAGCGAGGCGCGGGCGAGGGCCTCGGAGAACACGCCCCGCGCCGCGGCGATCATCTCCTCCGGATCCTGCTCCACCCACCCCGGCTGGGGGAGGCGGAGCGGGAGCTCGCGGTACGCCGTGGCGACGGGCCGCGCCCGGTGGTCGTAGATCACGCACCGCACCCCGGTCGTGCCGAGGTCGAGCGCCCCCACCCGCTCCGGCATCGCTGCCCCTAGAATGGGAGCCGGTCTCGGTCGAGCCCGAGCTCGTCCCGAATCGCCCGCAGTTCGGTCTGGAGGGCGGGGGTGACCGGGACCCCCTCCGCGCGGATCCGCTCCTCGCGGGCATGCCCCTTCTCCCCCGCGGTGTAGATCCGCTCCTCGCCGGGGGCCTTGGCCGCGGCGCGCAGCTCGCGGAGGATCCCCCCCACGGTCTTCTTGAACTCGACAAGGGGGACGAACTGCTCGACATCCACGGCGAGGAAGAAGTGGGCAAGCCGGTGCGGGCGCGGCGTCCCGTCCCGCTCCATCCCCGACAGGGCCCACAGGAACGCGCCCGAAGAAAGCCCAGCGCACAGGATCTCGACCATCGTCGCCAGGCCGTACCCCTTGTGCCCGCCCATCTCCTCCCCCGCCCCGCCGAGCGGGAGGAGGGCGTAGAGCTCCTTGGGGATCCCGCGGAGGATCGCCGCCGTGTCCGTGGCGAGCCGGCCGCTGCGATCCACGACCCAACCCTCCGGGGTCGGCTTCCCCTCCCGGGCGAGGACCTCGATCTTCCCCCGCTGGGTGATCGAGGTCGCAGCGTCGAACAGGAAGGGGAACCCCTCATCGGAGGGCGCAGCGAAGGCGATCGGGTTCGTCCCGAGCATCGGCTCGACCCCGAACGTGGGGGCGACCGAGGGGCGGGCGTTCGTGAACGAGAGCCCAACCATCCCCGCCTCGGCCGCCATCCGCGCGTAGTACCCGGCGATCCCGTAGTGGGACGAATTGCGCACCGCCACTGCCCCCAGCCCGTACCGGCGCGCCTTGGCGATCGCGAGCCCCATCGCGCGGTGGGCGATCGGGTGGCCGAGGCTGGTGTGGGCGTCCACAACCGCCGTCGTCGGACCCTCGCGGACGACCTCGAACCGGACGCGGGGGGAGATGATCCCCTTCTTGATCCAGTCGTAGTACATCTTGAGCCGCCCCACCCCGTGGGACTCGATCCCGTGGAGGTCGGACGCGAGGAGGACGTCCGCCGCGATCGTGGCGTCGTCGGCCTCCGTGCCGACCCCAACGAACACGTCGCGCACGAATTCCCGCAGAGTTTCCACCGGTACCCTCACTGTCTGGTCCTGCATCTGCATCACCTCGTGTTCAGCTCGCGGTCGATCCGCGGCAGGTCCCCGATCCCATCGATGACGTGATCGGGTTGGACGGAAGCCCGAGCGAGGTCGCCGCGGCGGGTGACCCCGGTCAACGTGAGCACGGCCACCAGCCCACGGTCCTTGGCCATCCGGATGTCCGTCTCCACCCGATCGCCGACCACCGCGCACCGTTCCGGGGGGAGGCCCAGGGTGGCCAGGGCGAGGTCGACGATGTGGCGGGACGGTTTTCCAAACACGTCCTCCACCGGGCGGCCAGTGGTCGCCTCCAGCGCGGCGATCACCGCCGCCGCGTCGGGGATCTCCCCCTCCTCCACCGGGCACGTCCGGTCGGGGTTCGTGGCGAGGAACCGCGCCCCGCGCCGCAGGGCCTGGAACGCGATCGCGAGCTTGCGGTAGTCGAACGTGCGATCGAACGCGGCGATCACGTACTGGATCTCCGACGGATCCTCGGTCAGTCGGAGCCCAGCCCGGGTCAGCTCCGCCAGGAGCGGGGGCTCGCCGATCGCGAACACCCGCGCCCCGGGGGCGTGCTGGCCGAGGTGCCGAGCGAGGACGAACGAGGAGTTGATCACGTCCCCTTCGTCCGCGGGGATCCCGAGGCGGGAGAGCTTCTGGGCGTAGTCCCGGCGCGAGTGGAGGGGTTTGTTGGACAGGAACAAGACCTTCCGCCCGCGGGCCCGCAGTTCGGCGATCGCCCGATCGGCCCCGGGGACGAGCCGCTCCCCGACGTACACCGTGCCGTCCAGATCCAGGATGTAGCCCTCGATCGGCATCAGCGACCCCCCCCGCCTCGCCTGCCTTGGACCATCCCCGCCCCGAGGAGGACGATGGCCATGGCCACGAGCCTCAGCGGGGAGAGCGTTTCCCCAAGGGTCACCCACGCGAGGAGGGCGGTGCCCAGCGGGCTCAGGTTGAGGATCACGTTCGCCTCCACCGCGGTGAGGTGACGCAGGGCGTGGTTGTAGACGAGGTACGCCAACGCCGTGTTCACCACCGCAAGGCCCACGATCACTCCCCACATCGCGAGGGGCAGCTCGGGCACCCCTTCCCAGGCCAGGGCCCCCCCGAGGAGGATCCCGCCCCCGATCCCGAGGGGGATCGCGGTGAGGGGAACCGTGCCCACGCTCCCCGCGCGGGCGAGCTCGCGCCCCACCACGGGGAGGACCGCGAACGCGAGGATCGCCACCGCGAGGGCCCCCAACGCCGCCGCGTCGCCGGCCTCGACCGTGGGAAGGAAGAACAGGACGCTCCCGCCCACAGTAAGGGCCAGCCCGAGGAGGGCCACCCCCGAGGGGCGCTCCCGCAACCAGACGATCTGGAGGAGAAGGACGACGATCGGGACGAGGGACAGGCTCAAGCTCCCCGCGGCTGCAGACAGGGTGCGGAGCGACCAAAACAGGGCGCCGTTGCCCACCGTGTACTGGGCAATCCCGATCAGGGCCAGCCGCGGCCACGCCCCCGCGGGAAGGGCGCCCCGGCCCCGCCCGAGCAGGGGGAGGAGGAGGAGGAACGCCAGGGTGTAGCGGAGGCCGGCCACGGTGAGGGGGCCCGTGTGGGCGAGGGCGGCCTTGACCCCCACGAACGACGACGCCCAGATCCCGGCCGCGAGCAGCGCCTCCGCCCCCGCCACGGCGCGCGCTGGCGTCCGCCTCGGCACCGTTGAAGCAACCGCCACGCGTGAAGGGCCCATCCCCTCGCCCTACTTCGTGCTCTGCATCGCAATCCCCTGGGCGAACTGCCGCCGCATCGCGATGAGCACCACCAGCGGCGGGAGCATGATCAGCACCGCGCCCGCCATGATGATGTTCCACTCCGCTGCCGTCCGCTCGCTCGTGATCATCATCTTGAGGCCGATCTGAGCGACCCGCATGTTCGGGACGGTCGTGACAATCAGAGGCCACAGGTACTCGTTCCACATGTACACGAACTCGATCACGAACAGCGCGGCGATATTCGTCTTCGACAACGGCAGAAGGACGCTCACCAGGTAGCGCAGTGGCCCCGCCCCGTCGACCCGGGCCGCGTCGGGCAGCTCATCGGGCACCGTGAGGAAGAACTGGCGGAACAGGAGGAGCCCAGTGGTGCTGGCCAGGTAGGGGACGATGAGGGCGTAGTACGTGTTCAACCAGCCGAAGCTCGCCATGAGGCCGTACGCGGGAACAATCCGCACCGGCAGGGGCAACATCTGGGTGATCATGGACAGGGGGAAGAGGAGGACCCGGCCCCGAAACCGGAAGTGGGTGAACGCGAACGCGGCGAGGATCGAGAGCACGATCTTCCCCACGGTGACGGCAACCGCGACCACCGTGCTGTTGAGCATGAGCCGACCGAGGTTCACGCGCTGCCAGACCTCGCTCACGTTCCTCCACAGCTCCCCCCCCGGCACCAGCTTCGGCGGGAACGCGTAGGCATCCTGATGGCTGAGCGTCCCCATGACGACCGCGAAGTACACGGGGAAGGCCACCGCCATCAGGATCAGGAGCAGGGTGGCGTGGATGCCCACCTGGTACAGGACGCGTCGGCGCACGCGGAATCTCATCGGCTGTAGACCGCCTTTCGGGTGGCGACCCGCAGCTGGAACAGCGCCGCGGCCGCCACCATCAGGAACAGGACGACCGACTGCGCCGAGGCGAAGTTCCCCCGCAAGCGGATGAATGCATCCCGATACAGTTTGTAGACGAGGATCTCCGTCGCGCCCCCTGGGCCGCCCTGGGTCATCACATCGATCAGACCAAACACCTGGAAGAACGCGTAGACCATGTTCACGAAGAGGAGGAACGCGGTGGTGGGAGAGATCATGGGAAACGTCACCCGCCAAAACGTCCTCCACACCCCGGCCCCATCCACCCGCGCCGCCTCCTCAAACTCCTTGGGCACGTTCTGCAGGCCGGCGATGAAGAAGCAAATGTTGTACCCCAGCATGTTCCACGCCGCTGCGGTGGCGGCGATGAGGAGGGCGACCGTCCCCTGGACCATCATATTGATCCGGTACCCGCTGATGAGCTGGATCACGTACGTCCCGAGGCCCACCGCGGGGTCGAACAGGAGGGCCCAGATGATCCCCGCCACCGCGGGGGACAGGGCGTACGTCCAGATGAACGCCACCTGGTAGAACCCGAGTCCGCGGATCCGTCGGGTGACGAGGATCGCGATCCCCAGGGATGCCACCAACCCTCCCACGATCACCAACCCCGCGAACCCGACGGTGGTCACCAGGCTGCGCAGGTACTCCGGCGTCGAGAAGATCTGGACGTAGTTGTCCCACCCCACGAACCGGGTCGTGGTCCCGAACGGGGAGGTCCGGTAGAAGGACTGCTGCACCGCCTGCGCGAACGGCACGACCAGGAACACGGCGATCACCGCCACCGACGGGAAGATGAGGAGGTAGGGGAGCAGGCGGTACCCGGGGAACTTCGACTCCATGGGGTCTCCTTGCCCTGAACGCCACTGGGGCAGCCGCAGCTGCCCCAGTGGCGCATCCGGCATTACTGAACGAGCTCCCGATACTCGCGGAGCGCCCGGTTGGCGTTGGTCGCCGCCTCGGCGAGGGCCGCCTCCGGCGAGAGGGTACCGGCCACCGCCTTCTCCAGCGCCGTCCGGACGTAGTCCCGGATCTCCACGAACGGGCCGAGCCGGACCCCGATCGAGGCCGCCGTATCCTGGCGCCCGGAGAGGATCTGCAAGAACGCGGTGAGGTGGTTCGGGCTCTGCGCGAACCACCCCTCATCCATGAGCTGCTTCATCGCTCCGCTCGTGGCCGGGAAGTACCCCGTTCCCTTGTGCCAGAAGATGTCGACCTCGGGTCGGCTCAGGTACTTGAAGAACTCCCACACCGCGCGGAGCTCCTCCGGCCTCTGGCCCTTGCGGACCCAGAGGCTTCCCCCACCGACGACCGAGTTGCCCCGCGGCTCGTCGGGGAACCGGGGCAGGAACGATGTGCCGACTTCGAACTTCGCCGTCTTGAGGATTCCATCGAGAGATGATGTGGACTGGAAGAGCATGGAGATCGTCCCGCTCGTGAAGGCGGAGTTCGCGTTGTACTCCGGCCCCCCGTACAGGAAGATCCCCTCGCGGGCCAGCTCCGTCCAAGTCGTGAACACCTTCACGCTGAACGGATCCGGCCAGGTCACCGCGGTGGCGAGCCCGGCGCGGCCGTTGTCGCTGTCCGCATAGAGGTAGTTGTGGATCGCCAGTTGCTGCTCGAACTGCCAATCCGGCCACCCGAACGAGAGGACGTTCGTAACGACTCCCGCTTGGATCAGCGCCCGTCCAATCGCGAACATCTCGTCCCACGTCGTGGGGGGCTTGTTGGGATCCAAGCCGGCCTGGCGGAAGTGGTCCTTGTTGTAGTAGAGCATGGACGTCGACGAGTTGAACGGGAACGACCACAGGTTTCCGTCGACGGAGTAGTAGAGCAGGATCGGTCGCACGTACTGCGCCCAGTCCCACGTCTCGCCGAGCATCCCCGGGATTTGGTACACGGGGACGATCGCTCCGCTGTCGATCATGGTCTGGGTCCCAACCTCGTACACCTGGACGAAGTTCGGGGCTGTGCCCGCCCGGTAGGCGGCGATGAACTTGGTGAGCGTCTCCTCGTATGTCCCCGTGAACACCGCGCGCACCTCGTAGTCCGGGTGCGTCGCGTTGAAGTCAGACACGATCTTCTCCAGCACGGCAAGCCGCGAGCCGCTCATCGCGTGCCAGAACTCCACCGTCGTCTTGGCCTGGGCCAAGCCGACGCCCAACGCGACCAATGATGCGATCACGAGCAAAGCGCGCTTCAAAGTTCCCTCCTTATCCATCCTCGCGTGATGTCCTCAACCTGGCACTGATCGTTCTCGTCCCGTCGCTCACCTCCTTACCGCGGACCACCCGGATGGTACCCCGTCGGCCCGAGGATCGTCCGCAGCCGCTGCGGCCAGTCGGTGATGATCCCGGAAACACAGGGATCAGCCGCGAAACGGGCCAGTTCGTCCGGAGCGTTCACGGTCCACAGGTACACCCCGTACCCCGCCGCGCGAAGCTGCCGAGCGCTTCCCCCGTCGTAGGCCGTGGCTTGAGGGTTCAAGGCATCCGCCCCATACCCCTTCACGTACCCCACCGGGTCGGAAGGGAGGACCAGCACGAGCAGCGCCGCTGGGATGTCAGGGGCGATCGCCTTGAGATAGCGGATCCGCTCGTGGTCGAACGAGGAGACGATCACCCCCTCGACGAGCCCGAGCTCGCGGACGAGGGCCACCACCTTCTCCACCATCTCCCGGCCCTGCGGGGAGAGGGGAGCGAGCGGGGTCCCCTTGAGCTCGATGTTCACGACCAGGCCGAGGTCGGCGCTGAGGAGGAGCGCCTCGCGGAGCGTGGGGACCCGCTCTCCGCGATAGGCCTGCGCTTCATCCCTCGTCACTTCTCCGCCCGCAATCGTCCCGAACGGGTCCTCCCGCATGAACCAGGACCCCGCGTCGAGCGTTCGGATCTCGTCGAGGGTGAAGTCGGCCACCCTCCACGGGGCCCGCCCAGGGAACACGGACGCGGCGTCGGTGGTCCGGGTCAGCGTCCCGTCGTGCATGACGATGAGCTCCCCATCCGCGGTGAGCTGGACGTCGAGCTCCCAGCCATCCGCCCCGAGCTCGGCGGCGCGCCGCGCCGCGGCGAGGGTGTTCTCCGGCGCGACCGACCGCGCCCCGCGATGGGCCAGCACCAGGGGCTTGGACATCGATCCTCCGGGAAGAGCTTGTTCCCCGCGGGCCGCCAACATGAAGGTTAGCAGGCCCACCCAGATCACCCGCGCCAGCGGCCGCGCCACTCCACCCTCACTTCTCCGTCTCCACGAGTCCCTTCACCAGCCACTTCTGGAACAGGATCACCACGGCGATGGGGACAGCCATCGCCATCACCGTGGTCGCCATGACGAGGTTCCAGTCCATGAGTGACTCGGATGTCCCCAACATCTTCACGATCCCGATGACGATGGTGTCCATGCTCCTCTCCGTCGTGATGAGGAGCGGCCACAGGTACTGATTCCACCCGTAGACGAAGAGGATCACGAACAGGGCGGCGATGCTCGGCCGCCCCAGCGGGAGGATGATCGACCACAGACAACGCATCGGCCCCGCCCCATCGATCTTCGCCGCGTCGAGGAGCTCCTTGGGAACCGTGAGGAACACCTGCCGGAAGAGGAGTGTCCCCGTGGCGGACACCATCAGGGGCAGGGTCAGGCCCGCCAGCGAGTTGAGAAGCCCCAGATCGGATACGACCTTGTAGCTGGGGATGATGCGGACCTCGAGGGGAAGCATGAGGGTGATGAAGATGAGCCAGAAGAAAAACATCCGCAGCGGGAACCGGAAGAACACCACCGCGTACGCAGCGAGGATGGATACCGCGATCTTGCCCAGGGCAATCGAAATCGCCATGACGAGTGAGTTCGCCATCATGGTGCGCACCGGAGTGCCCGAGACACGCTCCCCCGTGCCATAAGCCCAGGCCTGGACGTAGTTCTCCGCCATGTGGGAGCCGGGAGTGAGAGGGAGGCGGCCCCGCCCGATGGTCGCCGCATCGTGGGTCGAACCGACGACGGCCATGTACACCGGAAAGACGAGCACAATCACCCCGACGATGAGGATGAGGTGAGCGAACCCGTTCCGCGACACGCGCTTCCTCCTCATCGGCCCCCCTCACAGGTAGTGGACACGGCGCTCGATGAACCGGAACTGAAAGGCGGTGAGCACGATCACGAGCGCCATCAAGATCACAGATTGGGCAGCAGAGCTGTTGATCTTGAAGTTCTTGAACCCGTCCACGTAGAGTTTGTACACCATCGTCTCCGTGGCCTTCCCCGGCCCGCCCTTGGTGAGGGCATCGATCGCGCCGAACGTGTCGAAAAACGCGTACACGGTGTTCATGACGACGAGGAAGAACGTGGTCGGGGTGAGAAGGGGGAACACGACGGACCAGAAGGCGCGGGTGGAGGTGGCCCCGTCCACCCGGGCCGCCTCGATGAGGGACTTTGGGATCGCCTGGAGACCAGCCAAGAAGAAGATGAAGTTGTAGCTCACCTGCTTCCAGACCGAGGCCAAGATCACGAGGAGCAGGGCCTGTCCCCCGTTCAGGGTGTAGTTCCAGTGGATGCCTATGTCCTGCAATCCACGCGCGAGGATCCCAATCGATGGCTGGAACAGAAACAGCCACAGCACCGCTGCCATCGCCGGTGCCAACGCGTACGGCCAGATGAGGAGGGTCTTGTACACCTTCGCCCCCCGGAGCGGCTTGTTCGCCATCACCGCGAGGAGGAGGGCAACGGAAAGGGCGGTGAGGGCCACCGCTGCCGAAAAGAGGAACGACAGGCGGACCGAGCCCAGGTAGTAAGGATCAGCGAACAACGCCCTGAAGTTATCCAGGCCAACGAACGTCGTGCGCAAACCGAACGGATCGGAGCGGAGGACGGACTGCTGAATCGCCTGAACGGCTGGCCAGACGAAGAACACGGCCGTAACGATGATCTGAGGGGCAACAAGCAGATAGGGCAGGAACTTGTTCGAGAACGTGGCCTTGCCCTTCAACGGAGCTCACCTCCTCGCGGGAAAGGGGGGCACGCCCGCCAGGGCGCGTGCCCCCTCCCACGGGCCTATTTGTAGATGGCCTCGAACTCGCGGAGGATGGCGTTCCCCCGCCGCACGACGTTGTCCATGGCCTGCTGGGCGGTCTGCTGACCTTGAAGTGCCTTCTCAACCTCTTCGTAGATCACAACACGGATTTCCGGGAGGTTGCCCAACCTGAGCCCGCGCGTGTTCTCCGTCGGGTTGGGCCGGGCCAGCTGCAGGATCGCCAGGTCGGCCCCCGGGTTGGCATCGTAGTACCCCTGGGCCTTGGCTGCCTCGTATCCCCCAAACGTGAGGGGCACGTAGCCCGTCATGATGTGCCACTTCGCATCCGTAGCTGCCAGGCCGAGGTAGGCGAAGAACTCGGCAACGCCCTTGTATTCAGCCGCCGTTGCGTCGGGCCGTCGCATCACCCACAGCGAAGCTCCGCCGATGATCGAGTTCTTCGGTTCCGCGATGAAGTCGTCGTAGTAGGGGAGGTAGGTCACACCCCACTCAAACTGCGCTTCCCTCATCACCCGGGCACGGAGGGCAGACGAGGCCATGAGCATCGCCGCCTCACCGGACCCGAACAGCGCATCCGGAGCCGAGTCGCGGCCGGCGTACGTGAACGACCCCTCGGCCTGCATATCCATCAGGGTCTGCACATGGCGCACGAAAAGCGGGTGGTCGAGGGCCAGGACGGCGTCCATGCCCTCAAACCCGTTGGACTTCGTGGCGAACGGGAGGTCGTGCAGCGCAGCGAACTGCTCAAACTGGATCCAGGTCAGCCACGATGTGGCCAACCCCATCTTCGCCGCTCCTGCGTCCACGATCGCCTTGGCCGCCGCCCGCGCCTCGGCCCACGTCCGCGGTGGGTTGTCGGGGTCGAGTCCGGCAGCCCGGAACGCGTCCTTGTTGTACCAGAGGAGCGCCGTCGAGCTGTTGAACGGCATCGAGATCATCTTCCCGTCCGCCGAGCTGTAGTACCCCTTCACCGGGGCAATGTACTGCTCGGGGTCAAACGGGGTGTTGGTATCGGCCATCAGCTGATACACCGGATAGATCGCACCCGCGGCTGCCATCATCGTTGCCGTACCCACTTCGAAGATCTGGACGATGTGGGGTGGCTGGCCCGCGCGGAACGCAGCGATCGCGGCGGACATGGTCTCCGTGTAGGAGCCCTTGTAGACAGGGTTAACAACGTACACGTCCTGAGACGCGTTGAACCCAGCTACCACCTCGGTCAACGCCGCCGCCAACGCCCCGGTCGCCGCGTGCCAGAATTCGATCTGCACCCTCTGGGCCACAGCCACGGATCCCAGAGCCAGAACCGCCAAGACCACGATCACAAGCTTGTGCCGCTTCATCAGGCATCCCTCCTTAGAGAGTGTGGGTCATCCAAACAAAGCGATACCACAATCCGCGACCTCCCGATCCCGCGCCTCATCACCTCCCTTCCCGCCCCAGCGGAGCACAATTGTATCCCCCCGTCCCAGGGGCCGGTGCCCCTCGATCGAGGGCCCTCACACGGCTCCGATCACCGTGTTCATCGTGATGTACCCCTCCCGCCCAAAGCGGCTTGCCACCCGGCCCTGCAGCTCCGTGCCCGGGGTGAGGGCGAGCATGTACCCGCCCCGCCCCCCGCCCGTGACCTTGGCCCCCCATGCCCCAGCCGCGACCGCCCGTTCGGCCATCCGGACGATCTCCGGGTGGGAGAGGTCCATGTCAATCAGGAGACGGTGGTTGTCGTTCATGATCCGTCCCACCGCGCGCAGGTCGCCGCGGACCAGCGCCTCCCTCATCGCCCCGGCCTGAGCGGAGATGAGATCTAGGTAGGAGGCGAACTTCGCGGGTTCCCTCCGCTCGAAGGCGGCGATGTGCGCTCGCTTCCCGGCCGTGTCCACCGTGACCCCGCTGTTGACGAGGACCGCCTCCACCGGTTGAGCAAGGCGAAGCCGCTCGATGTCGTTGGACCCGGTGGACGGATCCTGCCTGAACACGAGGACGCCCCCGAAGCACGACGCGGTGTTGTCGATCCCGCTCGGCTTGTTGTGGTACGCGAACTCCCCCCGCCACGCGGCGTGATTGACCTCGTCATCCGTGAGCCCAAGCGAGAACCTCTCGTTGAGCGCCCGCACAATGGCCACACAACTCGCTGCACTGGCCCCGACCCCACTTCCCGCCACGAGGTCCCCCCCGAGCTCGATCTCCAGCCTCAGCCCCGGGCGAGCGGACAAGCCCAGCCAGCTCAGGATGTCGCTGATCGAGCGGACCTGCTGATCCCTCTTCGCTTCCTTGTACCCCGGCACTTCGGGCCGGTTGTCGAGGAGCGTCCACCCCTGCTCCCGCCCTTCCCGGACCACGGCCACCGTGGACTGGGGTATCGCGGACACGATCGCGGGAATCCCAAGGTACACGAACATATCGCCGATGAGGATGGTCTTCCCATACCCGCGGCCCGTTCCGATCCCCGTCGCTGCACTTCTTCCCTCGCCGCGATCCATCATGGGCCCGCACTCCTTTCTCTCACCAACTCCCCCGTGTCCCGCCGGTAGAGGAGGATCCGCGCGGAGGGCAGAAACAAGTTGACCCGGTCCCCGACCTCAATCGCGATCCCCTTGCCAAAGACCACTGTCCAGGTACGGCCGCCGACGTCGACGTGCGCTGTGGATTCTCGCCCCGCGGGGAACACCGCTTTGACCGTGGCCGTGAGACACCCCCCTTCTCCCGCCGGCGGGGGCACCTCGCCCGGAACGAGGACCACGTCTTCAGGCCGGATCGCCAGCATCAGCTCCTCGCCCGTCGCGGAGGGAGGCCCCTCCGTCGGAACGACGACCTCGGGGTGAACAAAGCACGCGCGGCCGTGCTCCACGGCCAACCGCCCCTCGATGAGGTTGACGGGGTAGCTCCCCACGAACTCCGCCACGAACAGGTTGGCGGGACGTTCGTACAAGGTCGACGGCGCCGCGTCTTGCTGGATCGTGCCGTCCTTCATCACCACGATGCGCGAGGCAAGGGTGAGGGCCTCCAGCTGGTCGTGCGTCACGTACACGGTGGTGGCGGTGAGGTCGCGATGGAGCCGTTTGAGCTCGGCCCGCATCTCCGTGCGCAGCTTGGCGTCGAGGTTGGAGAGAGGCTCGTCCATCAGGAACACAGCGGGGCGGGCCACGATCATCCGCGCCAGGGCCACCCGTTGCTGCTGCCCCCCGCTCAGCTCATGGGGGTACCGCCGCTCCAGGTCCTCGAGTTGCATGTAGGCGAGGACCGTCCGCACCTCGCTCCGGATGACACTCCTCGGCTTCCTCTGCACCCGCAGGCCGAACGCCACGTTCTCGAACACCGTCATGTGCGGCCACAGGGCGTAACTCTGGAACACCATCCCCACGTTGCGCCTCTGGGGAGGGACCACGATCCGCTCCTGGGCTGAGAACACCCTCCGCCCGGCAAGGTGGATCTCCCCATCATCGGGGACCTCGAGGCCCGCGATCATGCGCAGGGTCGTGGTCTTCCCGCAGCCGGATGGTCCGAGAAGAGCGACGAACTCGCCTTTCTCGATGGAAAGCGACACGCGATCGACGGCAACGACCGGCCCGAACGCCTTGGCTACGCAACGCAGATCGACAAGTCCCATCACGATCCTCCGCTCTGTCCGCCTAGCTTGCGTATCGCCCATACCCCGATCACGCTCATCACCACCAGGACGACCGTAATCGCGTTAGCGAACTGCACGAACCCCTGCTCCTGGTACCGCATGGTCATCGTGGTCAGGGTTCGGGTCTGGGGCGTTACAAGGAGGATGATGAGCGACAGCTCCCGCATCGTCGTCATGAAGACAAGGCTAAACCCGACGATCATCCCGCGGATGGTCAAAGGGAACACGACCCGCCGGAACCGATAGAACCAGCCGGCCCCGAGCGTCTGGGCAGCCTCCTCCAACTCCCCGCTCACTTGGATCATCGTCGAGACCCCGGACCGCGCCGCGAACGGCAAGTTCCTGAACGCGCACGTGAGGACAAGCAGGAGGAACGTCCCGTAGAGGGCCGGGATCGGCCCCCACGGGCGGATGAACACGTTGAGGTAGATCGCCCCGAAGGCGATGCTCGGGATGAGGTAAGGCAAGAAGGAAACCTGCTCGATGGCCTTGGAGATGACGGTCCCCCTCCCTTTCACCACCACGTAGCCGATCAAGCTCCCCAGCACCGCGGCGACGAGCGCCGCCGTTGCCGAGAGTCGAACGCTGTTCCAAGCGGCGCGGAGGACCTCCGGGTTCCGCAGGAGGCCCGGCTCCCCCTCCGTGAGCCGCGTCCCCGCCGGCGCCAGCCAGAAGGCCGAGGTGAAATTGGAGAAGGAGTAGGTCCCCGCGTACTCCATAACGCTCTGCCAGAAGAACATGATGAACGGCAACACAGCCGCGAACAGGATCACCGAGCCCGTGATGGCGAGGGCGGGGTACTTCCACCGCCCCAGCTCGACCGGCTTGTGGCGGAACCCTTTGCCGGAGATGGTCACGAAGCTTCGCCGGACCCCCACCATCTTCTGGCTCACAAAGATGAGGATTGTGGACAGGACGATGAGCACGAGAACGAGGATGTTGGCCGTGGAGGGAAACCGCATCCCGATGTTGCTGTAGATCATCGTGGGGAGGGTGAAGAACCGCACCGGAGACCCAAGGAAATAGGGGGTACCGAACGCCCCGATGGCCCGAGAGAACGTGAGGATCGTGCCCGAGAGGACAGCAGGGAGGATCACGGGCAAGGTGATGCGCCTCAGGACGAGCGATCGGGGGGCCCCCAGCACCTCCGCGGATTCCTCCAGCGACGTGTCCACGCTCGCCAGCGCGTTGGAGATGAGGAGGAACACGAACGGGTAGTAATGCAGCGCCAGCACGATCACGGTGGGGAAGAACCCGTACGCCACCCAGTCGGGGGGGGCGACGCCCGTCAAGTACTGGAACAAGCCCGCGGTGCCTCCAATCCGTTGGTTCTTGAACAAGGTGAGCCATGCCAGGGCGAGGGTGTAGGAGGGGATCATGTACGGCACGACGGCCAGGGCCCCGGCCACGCGGCGGAACGGCATGTCGGTCCGCACCACGAACCAGGCAAGCAGCCCCCCCAACGCCAGGGACAGGGCCGCCGTTCCCACGCCCACCAGGATCGAGTTGACGAGCGGCGTCGTGAGGAGATGCCCGGTGAGCGGGCTGCGAAACACCCGTTGCCAATGGAACAGGGTGAGGGCCCCCGGTTGCGCCTCCCGCGACAGGCGCACATCGCCCGCCTGCCACACGAACGTGTCCACCGCGATCGTGCCCACAGGCACGATCACGAACACGGCCAGCACAACGAGGAGAACGGCCGATAGCAGAAACTGCGGCGTTCCCAGCTTACGCGGGGCGCCCCTCCACAGGCCCCTGGCGCTCGATCTGCGGTTCTCGCGCATCTCCATTCGCAACTGACTAAGGGGAGACACGGGGCCTCCGCGGCCCCGTGTCGTCCCCGTGATCCTTCCTACCGGTTCAGAGTCCAGAAGTCCACGATCTTCCCGTAGTTGTCCCACACGAAGTCAGCATCCGTGTTCCAGTACGCCAGTTCCGCCAGCGCGGGGACCCCACTGGGAGCGGGGACATCCACGCGGGTCGGCCAGTTACCGAACACGTGATAGGGCGCGTAGCCCCATCCACCGCGGTCGTCGCCCATCATCCACTGGATGAGGAGCTTGGCCGCGTTGGGGTGAGGCGCTCGGTTCACGATCGCCACCACCACCTGGTGCTCCACACCCAGCACCGGCCCCATCCCGTACGCCACGTCGAACGCCAGCTGCGGGTTCTTCTCCTTGTCGCGGAGTCGGGAGAACGCCGTCAACCCAACGGGCGGGGCCACCTGGCCCGGCGCGCCAACAGCGTTGGAGACGTCATCGGTCGAGCGGACGATCACTGCCCCGTTCCCGAGCATCCGCTTGATCCACTCGTAGCCAGCGTTCTCCACGCCTGGAGAGAGGACGAGGGGCTCGCCGAACGCCTCCGCGTAGGCCGCCGCCATCGCATCCGCGTTCTGGACGATCGTCGCCAGAACCTCGATGTACTCGGTGGTGACGAGGGGATCAGGCATCAGGAACTTGCCCCTCCACTCCGGGCGGGTGACGTCCCAGATGTTCGTGATCGGAGAAGAGTCGTACACCTCTGTGTTGTAGATGAACACGTCGAGGCTGATGTGGTGGACGAGGAGAGGCTCCCTGTAGTGCGGTGGGAGGAGGTGTTTGATGTCGGGTGGGATGTAGTTGAACACGTAGCCGGGCTCGTAGAGCTCGGCGATGACCGCTGCCGGGTCCTTGAGATAAATGACATCAGCGCTGAACCGACCTGCGCGCTGCTCGGCGAGGACCTTGGTGAGGATCTCGCCAGAATCCATGTCAAACGCGTTGACCTTGATCCCCGGATAACGAGCTTCGAACGTCGCCGCGAAATTGTGTACGCGCGACGAGTAAGAGTAGATGGTGACTTCCCCCTCCGCAAGCGCCAGCTCGTACAGAGTGGCCTCCTGGTAGGGCCCCACCTTCACCTGCTGCAACCACGCCCGCGTCGCCTCGTCAATCTTCTGCCCCTCGGCGAGACCGATCACCAGTCCCCCGATCAGCAAAGCCAATACCATGCATCCAACCCTCTTGACCCTCATCATCGCCTCCTCGTGAGATCACTCGACCGACCGTTCCGGTCGCTCGATGGAGCACACGGCAACGCTTGTCCCCCTCGATCACCCCCTTCTCATGCCACCACGAGCTCCACCCCGCGTTGGGCCAGGTCCCGCGCGAGCCCCGGGGCGACCTCGCGGTCGGTGATCAGGGCGTCCAGCTCATCGATTCTGGCGATGCGGCCGTGGGCGGCCGCCCCGAACTTCGTATGGTCCACGACGGCCACCACCTTCCGCGCGTGCCCGACGATCTCCGCCGCCGTCTCCGCCTCCTCCAGGGATGGGATCGTGATCCCATGGTCGAGGGACACCCCGTTGGCCCCCAGGAACGCGAGGTCGAAGTACACCCCCTCCAAGGCCTGCCGGGCCAGCGAGCCGACCATCGCGAACGACACGCCGCGCAAGTACCCCCCGATCACGTACACCTCCACCCCGGGGATCTCCGCGAGCTCGGTGGCATGGGTGAGGGCGTTGGTGAAGACCTTGATCCCCACGGGGGGGCGCTCCGCAAGCGCGCGCACGATCTCGATCGTCGTGGTCCCGTTGCCGATGAACACCGCCATCCCGTCCTCGATGAGCGACGCCGCCCGGCGCCCGATGCGCCGCTTCTCGTCGAGGTTCCGGGCCGCCTTCTCGTAGTAGGAGGGCTCCCGGGCCACCCGCTCCCGGAGCATCGCCCCTCCGTGGACGCGGAGGAGGTCACCCTTCCCCTCCAGAGCGGCGAGATCGGTGCGGACCGTCATCGGGGAGACGCCGTGCCTCCGCGCGAGCTCCGCCGTGCGCACCACGCCGCGCTGCCGCAGCTCCTCCAGGATCATCCGGCGGCGTTCCTCGGTCAGCGCTCGGCTTCGTTTTCTCGCCATTGCTTGCGTTAGCCATTATAGGCGGCGCCCGCGGGGGGTCAACGGGCGGGACGCGGCGGGTGGCGACGAGGTCCGCGCCTGTGCCGAGGATGTTCGGGGCCACGACCTGGCCCACCTCCACCGGGGCGCGAACGACGAGCGCGCGGGCGAGGGCCATCGCCGCGGGGATGAGCGGGCGGGGGATCGGGGTCGAGGTGCGCACGGAGGCGAGGGGGAGGTCCCCCCCGACGACGCGCACGCTCGTCGTGAGGACCCGCCGCGGGTGGAGGGCCTCCTCCCGAGCGTAGGCCTCCCCGCGCGGGCAGCCGTGCCCACGGACGCGGGTCGGAGACCCCTCCGCGATCTCCACCTCCACCGTGCACCCCACCGGGCAGGCCACGCAAACAACTCTCATCAGGCAGGGATCACCTCCACCGTCGCGTTCCCGGCGCGGGCAAGCGCCTCCGTCTCCTCGGGAGAGAGGCGGACCCCGATCATCTCCGCAGGGCGGACCCCGTGCACGGTGCGCCCGACGATCCCCGCGCCCACCGCCACCCAGGCCCGGGCCAGCGGCCGGGACGCCCGGAGGTAGAGGGTCGCCTCTTCGCCGGGGACGAGGGAGGAGGGGACGAGGGCGGCGACCCCCGGTCCCCGGCCGATGGCGACCGCCGGGGCGGGGGAAAGCTCTCGCCGCGCGTACCGTGCCGCGGCGGTCCCCGCCCGCGCCCCGAGGGCAGCCACCGTGTCCACGAGGTCGAACGGGGCGAGGCAGTTCCCGGCGGCAAACAGCCACGGAACCGCGGCCTGCAGCCGAGAGGTCACGGCGAGGCCGCCGGTCGTCGGGTCGCGGGGGGCGAACGGGATCCCCTCCACCTCGGGGACGAGGCCGACGGAGACGAGGAGCGTGTCGGCCGCCACGAACCGCGCCGTGTCCGGCCGCGGGGCGCCCGTTTCATCCACCTCGGCCAGCGTCACCCCGGACAGCCTCCCCCGGCCGTGGACCTCGACCACGGTGTGGGAGAGGAGGAGGGGGATTCCGAAGTCGTCCAGGCACTGGATGACGTTGCGGAGGAGCCCGCCGGGGTAGGGTCGGATCTCCACCACCCCCATCACCTCCACCCCCTCGAGGTGCAGCCGGCGGGCCATGATGAGGCCGATGTCGCCCGAGCCCACGACGAGGGCCCGCCGCCCCGGCAGGAGCCCGTGGATGTTCACCAGCCGCTGGGCGAGTCCCGCCACGAAGATCCCCGCCGGCCGCGCTCCGGGAACGCGCAGCGCCCCGAGCGGCCGCTCCCGCGCCCCGGTTGCCCACACCACGGCCTGTGCCGCGATCTCCACCGCTCCCGCTGTCCCCACCGCCCTCGCCCGCGGCCGCTCCGGCTCGACCTCGAGAAGCGACTGCCCCGTCCACACCTCGACCCCCGCGAGCTCCGCCACCAGGCGGGCGGCGAACTCGGGGCCGGTGAGCTCCTCCCGGTAGCGGTGGAGGCCGAACCCGGGGTGAATGCACTGGTCGAGAACGCCCCCCAGGCGCGATCCCTCCTCCACGAGGAGCGTTCTCGCTCCCTCCCCCCCCGCGGACGCCGCCGCGGCCATCCCCGCCGCCCCTCCCCCCACGACGAGCACGTCCACCCGGTGCGTCCTCACCGCACCCTCCCCACCACGAGCGCCGACCCAGGGCCCTGGACGGAGACCTCCTCCGGATCCCGACCCGTCTCCCGGGCAAGGAGCGCCAGAACCCGGTCCGTGCACGTCCCGCCCTGGCACCGCCCGAACCCGGCGCGGGTGCGGAACTTCACCCCGTCGACCGTCCGCGCCCCGCGGCGGATCGCCTCCACGATCTCCCCCTCCGTGACCCGGTTGCAGCGGCACACGATCCGCCCGTAGCGGGGATCGCGGGCGATGAGCGCATCCCACTCCGCCGGCGGGAGGCCGGCCACCCGTGGGGGCGGCCGACGGAGGGGAGAGAACGAGGGTCGCAGCGCGAGCCCGAGGTCGCAGGCGATCTCCGCGGCCAGCCCGCGGGCGATCGCCGGAGCGGCGGTGAGGCCGGGGGAGCGCATCCCCGCCGCCTGGTAGAAGCCCCGCACGCCCGTTCGCCCGAGCCAGAAGTCGCCACCCGCCGGTTCAGGGCGCAGCCCGGCGAACGCTTTGACGACGTTGCCCACCGGAAGGGCGGGGACGAGCCGCCGCGCCCCGGCGAGGGCGCGGGCGAGGCCCTCGGCCGTCGTCTCCGTGGCCTCCCCCTCCTCCGGCGCGAGGTCGGCCGCGGTCGGGCCAAGGAGGAGCCCCCCGTCCACGGTCGGCACGACGAGGATCCCCTTGGAATGGGGAGTGGGAACGGGAAACAGGACCGCCGGGCGCAGGGAAGGGGGAACGTCCACGAGGAGGAGGTACTCCCCCCGCCGGGGGGTGATCCGGGGGACGGGGACCCCCGCCAGCGCCGCGATCCGATCGGCAGCGAGGCCGGCGGCGTTCACCACCGCGCCCACCCCGTACGTCCCCCAGCCCGTCGTCACCGCGCGGACCCGCCCCCCCTCGACCGCGACCCCCGTCACCTCCTCCCCCAGGTGGAGGGCCACCCCGTTGTCGACCGCGTTCTCTACCGCCGCGAGGGCGAGCGCCCACGGCTCGGTGATCCCGACCGTGGGCGCCCACAGGGCGGCCACGACGTCGGGGTTCACGTGGGGGAGCCGCCTCCGCACCTCGTCCCCGTCGAGGAGGGCGAGGCCCGGGACCCCGAGCTCCTCGCCCCGCGCGCGGAGATCCTCCACGGCGGCCCGCTCGCCGTCCGCCAGCGCCAGGACGTACGCCCCGATCCGCTGGAACGGGACCCCAAGCTCGCGGCACACCTCGGGAAACAGGGCGTTCCCCGCCACGCAGAGCCGGCCGCTCGCCGTCCCCGGCTGCTCGTGGAACCCGGCGTGGACGATCGCCGAGTTGGCCTTCGTTACCCCCCACCCCACGTCCACCTCCCGCTCGAAGAGGAACACCTCCCCCCCGTAGCGGGAGAGCTCCCGGGCGATGAGCGCCCCCACCACCCCCGCCCCGATCACCGCCACGCGCCGCCGAGCCCTCTTTGCATTGCTTGCCATTTCTTCTCTTTTCTTGCGCTCGCCTGCGCTACACTACCCTGGGCGGGGCCCGGTGTCAAGCGGAAGATTGACGGGCCTGGCGATGACGGGTATTCTCGAACGTGATGGTGCGGTTCACGACGGTCGTCCGCCTGGTGGCACTCGCCCTCGGGGCAGGCCTGTTGGGGATCGTGATCGGGACCCTCATCGATTCGCTCGACACCGCGGTCACGGTGATCTTGTTCGCGATCGCGCTCCTGTGCATCGTGATCGCGGTCCTGCGTTTCCCCCGACGGGGAGGGTCCAGGTAGGCGATGGGGTTCTTCCACCGCGTTCTGGCGGGGAACGAGGCCTGGATCTGGTTCCTCGGGTTGGGGATCGCCGCCCTGACGTTCGCCGTCCTCCGGGTGGGGCGGTGGGCGGTCGTGCGCGGGCTCGCGGCGCAGCACGAGCGGAAGAAGGGGGAGGTACGGCGGCTGGTGGTGGACCTCGTCCGCCGCACGAACCCCTTGTTCCTGTTCGCCGTCTCCGTCTGGGCCGGTTCCCTTGCCGTGGCGCTCCCCGAGGCCGCATCCCGCGCGTTGGGGGCGATCGCGCTCCTGGCGTTCCTCCTTCAGGTGGCAAGCTGGGCGAGCCGGTTCATCACGTTCTGGGTGACCCGCGAGGCGCGGCACAAGCTTGAGGAGAAGGACGCCGCCGCCGCCACCACCCTCAACGCGGTGGGGTTCATGGCCAAGCTCGTCCTGTGGACCCTCGTCCTCCTCCTCGCCCTCCAGAACCTCGGGATCGATGTCACCGCCCTCATCACCGGCCTTGGAATCGGCGGGATCGCGGTGGCCCTCGCCCTGCAGAACGTGCTCGGGGACTTGTTCGCCTCGGTGTCGATCGTCGTTGACAAGCCTTTCCTGGTGGGGGATTTCATCATCGTGGGCGACATGCTGGGGACGGTGGAGCGGATCGGGCTCAAGACGACCCGCATCCGGAGCCTGACCGGGGAGCAGCTCATCTTCTCCAACTCCGACCTCCTGTCGAGCCGGATCCGGAACTTCAAGCGGATGCGCGAGCGGCGGGTCGCGTTCTCGTTC
>JACIWJ010000070.1 GCA_014361015.1 Candidatus Bipolaricaulota bacterium
CTACAAGACCCGGCGGCGGATCTACCTCCTGAAGAAGCTCCTCGCCGAGATCGGGATCGAGCCGGAGCGGGTGAGGCTGGAGTGGGTGTCGGCGACCGAGGGGGCGAAGTTCGCCCGGGTGATGAGGGAGTTCGTGACGGAGCTGAAGAAGCTCGGCCCGTTGTCCGTGGAGCGTGATCCGTTGTCCGTCAACCGGGGTCCGTCGTCCGAACACCGTGAGTCGGTGGTTGCGGAGCGGCAGAGGGGGATCCGCGTTGACGCCTAGAACCCATCGGGATCTGGACGCGTGGAAGGAGGGAGTGCTCCTCGCCCAGAAGGTGTACAAGGTGACGGAGGCTCTTCCCGACCAGGAACGCTACGGCCTCACGGCTCAGATGCGGAGGGCCGCCGTGTCGGTCCCCAGCAACATCGCCGAAGGGGCAGCGCGAGCGTCGCGGAAGGAGTTCGCTCAGTTCCTTCACCACGCGCTCGGCTCGCTGGCTGAGTTGGACACTCAACTCGTGCTCGCAGAGAAGCTTGGGTGGATGGGAGAAAGCGGCATCACGGCCGACGTGGAGCGGGTGAGAATGGTGATCTACGGCCTGATTCGACATCTGAAGAAGGAGCCCAAGGATGAGCGCTAGTCGGCCGAACACGGGGCTGCCGAAGTCCACGGGATACGGACCACGGACCACGGATCGCGGATCACGGCCCAAGATCGCGGTGTACTGGACGGGGGGCTGCGGGGGGTGCGACGTGTCGTTCCTCGAGCTCGGGCCGGCGCTCCTCGACGTCCTCGCGCAGGTCGAGATCGCGTTCTGGCCCGCGCTGGTGGACACGAAGCGCTCGGACGTGGAGGCGTTCCCCCCGCGGTCGATCGCCGCCACGCTCGTCAACGGGACGCTGCGCACGGAGGAGAACGTGGAGATGGTGCACCTCCTCCGGGAGAAGTCGCAGCTCGTGGTCGCGTTCGGGGCCTGTGCCTACCAGGGCGGCGTGCCGGGGCTCGCCAACCTCGCCACCCGCGACGAGATCCTTCACCGGATGAGCGGGAACGGGTTCCGTCCGACTCCGCCGCCGGGAGGGGAGGCCGAAGATGCCCCTCCGGGCCTCCTCCCTCAGGCGAAGGCCCTCGCCGACGAGATCGCCGTGGACTACGTCGTCCCCGGCTGCCCACCCATGCCGCCGCTCATCGGCCTCCTGTTCGATGCGCTCTTGTCGGGCGACCTGCCCGCCCCGGGCCACGTGTTCGCCCACGACAAGGCCCTGTGCGAGGAGTGCCCGCGCACGCGCGAGGAGCGGAAGCTCACGAAGGTCGTTCGCCCCCATGAGCTCGTCCCCGACCCGGAGGTGTGCCTCCTCGACCAAGGGATGATCTGCCTGGGCCCGGTGACCCGTGGCGGGTGCGGGGCGGCGTGCCCGAAGGCGGCGATGCCGTGCACGGGCTGCGTCGGGCCGACCCCGAACGCGGGTGATCCCGGGCTGGCGATGATCTCGGCGCTCGGGTCCCTCGCCCGGGCGGGGGAGGAGGGACCGGGAGCGTTCGCGGCGGAGGACAAGCTCCTCGACGCCCTCGTCGACCCCCTCGGCACGTTCTACAAGTACTCCCTGCCCGCCTACGTCCGGACGGGGAAGAGGAGCGACCGGTGAAAAAGCTCGTCATCGACCCGATCACGCGGCTCGAGGGACACGGGAAGATCCTCCTCTACCTCGACGACGGGGGCGGCCTGAAGGGCGCCGTGCTCCAGGTCCCCGAGCTGCGGGGGTTCGAGACGTTCTGCCGCGGTCGGCGGGCGGAGGAGATGCCCCAGATCACGGAGCGGATCTGCGGGGTGTGCCCGGAGGCCCATCACCTCGCGTCGGCGCGGGCCCTCGATGCGGCGTACGGGGCCCAGGTCCCGCCTACGGCGTGGATCCAGCGCGAGCTCTTCTACAACTGCTACATCTTCGCTGACCACCTGCTGCACCTCGTGTTCCTCGGCGGACCGGACCTGTTGCTCCCGGCGGACACGCCGAAGGCGAGCCGGAACGTCCTGGGCGTCCTCCAGGCCTACCCCGAGCTCGGCCGGGAGATCGTGACGGTGCGGGCGCGCGCGCAGCGGGTGCTCGAGATCATCGGCGGCCGGGCGATCCATCCCGTGTTCGCCCTCCCCGGCGGCGTGGCCCGACCCCTCACCGCGGACGAGGGGAAGGAGATCGCTGGCCACACCGAGGCGATGGTCGCGCTCGCCAAGGCGTTCGTGACGTTCTTCCACGAGGAGGTCCTGCCTGACCCGGGGTACCAGGGCCTGCTCGCCTCGCCCCACGCCCAGCTTCCCACGCACTACATGGGGCTCGTGGAC
>JACIWJ010000071.1 GCA_014361015.1 Candidatus Bipolaricaulota bacterium
AGCGGCGGTGCGTCCGGGTACGCGGCGCGCACGAGGTCCCGCCCCACCCGCAAATACGTCTCGTGGGAGGCGAGGTCCCAGTCCGCGAACGTGCCGATGAACCAGAGGAGGGCCTTGCGCAGCTCGACATCTGTCCGCGGGGGTTGGCGGATCGCGGACAGGATCTCCCGCGCCCGGCACTTGAACGCCTCGGGGCAGTGGGGATCGCACGGGTCGGGCAAGAGCAGCCCAAGCAGCACCGCCCGGCATGACCCCAGCGGCCGCCTCGCCCACCACAGGTGGAGCGTGCTCGGGTGCCCGTGACGGATGGACTTCTCCCGCGCCGCGTGTTTCGACACCTCAGCAATGGGGAAGTCCACCTCGGCCAGGCGTCTGCATTCCTTGGGGATCATCTCGCCTCCTCCGCCTTGATGCGGACCCTCACTTGCCGCCCCACCGGTGCTGAACGTACTTCACCACCTGGTCCACGGGCAGAGGGGACGTCGCGTTCCCCGTGCGCAAGTAGAAGGTCGAGGCCCCGCCGTCGTGGACGTACACCGGGTGATCCGACGGCTCGATCGACACCTGGCACACGTCCCTCCCGTCGATTTCGTGGAACGTCACGGTGAAAAACGCGTTCACCGATGCCCCCAAGTAGTGGTTGATCAGGTCGCCCAGACACAGAGCGAATCCGTCTCGGTCGGACTTCCTGAGCGTTCCGTAGTCATGCTCGAGACCGACCACCTCGCCTTGGTCGTTCACGCCGATGATGAGCGTACCCCCTTTCTTGCTGTTCAGGAAGCCCGCGATGGACTTGAGTACGACTTGCTCGAGCTTCCTGTTCACGCCGCCGTTGGCGAAGTCCCACCGTAGGCTCGACTTGAACTCCAGGGTCTCGCTTTCCCCGGCCGCGATGCGCCTTCGCACCGCGAGCTCGTCCGTGGGCTCGGCCTCCGGGGCGGGGAGCAGGCTTGCGATGTAGTCGTTCATCGCCTTCGCCAGGAGCTGCCTGCGGGCGGCAAGGAAGTCGAGGTAGTTCTCCGGCTTCCACAGCTCGCGGTCCAACGGCACGCACTGCGCCTTCAACGCACCGGGTTGGTTTTCCTCCACCTCGGGCAGGTACTTGTCCGGGCTTTGGGCCTTGATCCGACGGTTGGCCTGCTGGGTGAGGAAGGCACGGTTGGCGAGCTCGTTGATGAGCTTCCGATGCGTGCGGGGGAGGTACCCCGCTCGCTTCAGGACTCCCTTGGGGAAGATGTGGTGCGACTCAAGCCCGTTCCGCTTGCCCACCGCCTTGTCGTAGAGCCGAATGCCCGTGAACCAGTCGCGCGCCTCCCTGGCTCGGGCAAGGATGTAGCTGAACTTGGCCACTGCTGAGGCGACCCCAGCACCCTCGAGATCGGAGGCCTCCAAGGCGATCCTCCCGCGCTCGCGGAGGATCGCGGCCTCGAGCTCAGGCGTGGGGTCGAGATCGCGCCCCGTCACGAGGGACACATCCTGTTGGAGCTTCGTCTCGCTTGCTCCCGAGTACCGAGCCCACAGCCCCGCAAGGTAGAGCCAGCGGATGAACCGCTTCTTCACCGTCTCGCTGGGAAACGCGCACGTGTCCCTCCGGGCAAGGTAGACGATGACTGGGATGAGGACGTACGTGGTGGGGAGGTCGCCGAGATCGTCGACGAACGCGTCGTGGCGAAGAACGTTCACCAGGTGCTCGAACGCGGCCTTGAGTTTCCTCCAGGCGGCCTGCAAGTCCTCCACCGGCGCCTTGGTGAACGATGATTCGAGCAACACAGAGCCGACAGCGATCCCGGCAAGGCAGCGAACGAGGAACCCGAGGTCCACCCCAAAGCCGTACTCCCCCATCGCTTCCTGGAAGCCACGCATCTCGGCCCGCGCCTCGGGCCAGATACTGCAGATGTGAGCGAGGGCAAGATCGGCCTTCGTGAGCGGGGTTCCCGCGCTGTTGACCCGGTTGAAGATCTCCACCACCTCGTCCAACGTGAAGGTGTCCCCGGATACCTGATCAACGGTGTAGGTGTACTCACGGACCTTGTCGAGTCGGCTCAGGCGACTCAGGTTCTGCTGGACGAGCTCGCGTTGAGCGGGTTCCGTCTGCTCCAGCCCCTCGAGCAGGTTCGTCAGGCCTCGGCGCAGGAACTCGTGCACGGAGATCCACGCCGGGTTTCCCCGCATGAGCGACTCCTGCCAGAACCGGAACTCCTCGGTCTGCATGTTGAAGTAGAGGTCGAAGAACAGCTTCTCCCCTTCGTAGAACGGAGGAGCCACACCCTCGAACAGGACGTAGAGGGTGGTCAGCCTCTGCTGCCCATCGAG
>JACIWJ010000072.1 GCA_014361015.1 Candidatus Bipolaricaulota bacterium
ACGAACCCCGCACCGATCTCGGGTGGGACGGCCCAGGTCACGATCCGCGCCACGACCCCAGGCCTGGTCAAGGTCCACGCGCTCGCGGACGTCCTCGGCACGGGCACCGTGACCGCCGAGACCGGCGTGGGCGCAAGCGGCCCCGACGCCGAGAAGTCCTACGAGTACCGCCAGGCACGGATCCGCCTCTCCCCGCTTGAGGCCACCAACGAGGTCGGCGCCCCCCACACGTTCACCGCCACGGTCGAGGTGTACGTGGTCGGCACGGGCTGGGTCGCCGCCCCGAATGGCACCCCGGTCACGTTCAGCTTCGCCTCGAACCCGATCGGGGCCACGTTCGTCGGGCCGAGCTCGACGACGACGAGCGGCGGCCAGGCCCAGGCCACGATCACCGCCACCCAGCCGGGAACCGTGACGGTGAACGCCCAGGCCACGGTGGGAACCCTCACCGTGGAAACGAACGGGTCCGGTGAGAACAGCGCCCCGGCCACCAAGTCCTACGAGTACCGCCAGGCGAAGATCGACCTCACCCCAGGCTCGGACACGAACGAGGTCGGGGAGGACCACGTCATCACGGCCACGGTGTGGGTGTGGAACGGGGCGAGCTGGGTCGTGCCCCCCAACGGCGGGTCGGTCACGTTCTCCCTCGCCTCGGACACCACCGGCACCGCGACGATCGTGACCACGAACCCCGCACCGATCTCGGGTGGGACGGCCCAGGTCACGCTCCGAGCCACGACCCCGGGCCTGGTCAAGGTCCACGCGGTCGCAGACGTGCTGGGCACAGGAACGGTGACTGCCGAGACCGGCGTGGGCGCAAGCGGCCCCGACGCCACGAAGACCTACGAGTACCGCCAGGCGCGGATCCGTCTCACTCCGCTTGTGGACACGAACGAGGTCGGCGAGAACCACACGTTCACCGCCACGGTCGAGGTGTACGTGGTGGGCACGGGGTGGGTGCCGGCTCCCAACGGAACCCCGGTCACGTTCAGCTTCGCCTCGAACCCGATCGGGGCCACGTTCGTCGGGCCGAGCTCGACGACGACGAGCGGCGGCCAGGCCCAGGCCACGATCACCGCCACCCAGCCGGGAACCGTGACGGTGAAGGCCCAGGCCACGGTGGGGAGCCTCACCGTGGAGACAAACGGCTCCGGGGAGAACAGCACCCCCGCCGAGAAAACCTACGTGAACGGCTACATCGCGATCACGCCGGGGTCGGCGACCAACGAGGTGGGGGACCCGCACACGTTCCTGATCACGGCGTACGCGCAAGGGGCGGCCCCCAGCGGGTGGAGCTTGGCCTACACGGTGACCCCGTCCCCAGCCAGCGCAACCCTGAGCACGCCCACGGTGGCCCCCGATGGAATGAGCGCCACCTGGAACCTCACGATCAACCATCCCTCACCAGCCGTGTTCACAGTGTCGGCCACGGTCACGATGACGTTCGCGGGCGGCACACAAATCGTGAGGACCACAGACGGCACAGGTGGCTCTAGCACCCCCGCCACGAAGACCTACGTCGACGCCCGGATCAGCCTCAGTCCCCTGACAGCGACGAACGAAGTGGGGGAGCCCCACACGTTGGTCGCCCTGGTCGAGACAACGAGCGACGGGTCCACGTGGTCGCCAGAGGCTGGGGTGGCAGTAACGTTCTCCATCCTGAGCGGAACGGCAACCTTCGTGGGCGGGACCAACACCTCGGTCACGAACGGGGCGGGGCAAGCAACGGTTCAGATCATCTCCGCCACGCCGGGAACGGTGGCGATCCAGGCCGCGGCTGACCTGTTCGGTGATGGAGCGTTCATCCGCACCACGGGCACAGCGGGCAACGGAGCCAACGCCCAGAAGACCTACGTCGACGCCCGGATCAGCGTTACCCCACTCGATTCGGTCAACCCGGTGGGCACGAGCCACACGGTGACCGCGCTGGTGGAGGTCAACACGGGCACAGGTTGGGTGCCGGCGCCGAACGGAACGCCGGTCGTGTTCACGCTTCTCAACAACACCGCCGGAGCTACGTTTGTGACAGCACCGACCACGTCAACCACGGGCGGGCAGGCCTCCGTGACCGTGTTCTCATCGAACCCCGGTGGTGTCGCCATCCAGGCGACGGCGGACGTTGCCGTGACGGGGTTGGTTCTGCGTCGAGCGACCGGATCGGGCGATCCGAACGGAC
>JACIWJ010000073.1 GCA_014361015.1 Candidatus Bipolaricaulota bacterium
AGGATGAAGCCGATTGGCCCACTGCTCAAGGACAGCGCACGGTTCGCCACGACTCTTACTCCGTGGATCTTCGTCGTGCTGGGGATTCTGGGAAAGGTTGACTTCTCAGAGCGCTGGGAGCTGGTCGGGCGACTGGCGATCGCGTGGGGGGCGGTCGTGCTTGTCGGCATACCGTTCGATATCGTGATCTACGCCCTGGAAGGGAGGCTGAAGCGGAAGAAAGCAGAGCAACAGGCCAATCGGGGATCTGAGACCTAGGGCTCGCCGCTGCGGCTCGCGGGGACGGCCCGAGATGGGGGGAGTTGGCGGAACTGCTCTTGCTCGTTGAACTTCTGTTCCAGCCTCTGCCGCACCGGGACCTGCGCTACGAGTGGGTGGTGGGGCAGAGAGCGAGCGCACGCCCCAGACCTCATGGTGCACTGATTCCATGTGCGATCTTCCGCAGGAGGGGACGAGTGTCCACCATCGAAGGGCTTGACAGGGGGGGGGGGGTAGGTGCCTATAATGGGAGCCATCATTAATAGGAGGTGATCGGGATGCCAAGGTGGATGCAGATGGTGGCGGTGGCCCTCGCGGCCGTGGTCGGTTTGGTTCCCGCTTTCGCCCAGCTGGGCTATGCCCAGGCGGTTCCTGAATCTGGGCTAGTCACTCCTGTTGGAGAGGAACTTCTGGACGAGGAACTATGGATTGTGGGCGAAGCCTACCCGGGTTTCACGAAGGACCTCTTCATAGGTGCCACGGTGGGAATAACCACAGGGTTTATTGCATCTCAGTCAGGTGCTTCTCTAAAGACCTCAATCACCGCCGGAATCCTTACGTTTTTTGGCTACCTAGCAGGCGTATGGCCTCGTCCGCCAACGTCTCCAAGCTTCCTCCAGTTCTTCTTGATGGACATGTTGGACCCAATGTGGAAGCTTCGAAACCTGCGCCCGGTGTGAGCCATTGTGTGCGGGGGGAGTGAGACAATAGGCCAAGTATGTTAACGATGCCCAGGCTTCTAAAGTGGGGTCTCATACTACCACTCGCGCTCCTTCCCCTTGTGTTGCTGGAGCAACACGGATGGTGGAGGGCTTTGGTGCTCCTTGTAGGGAGTTATGGTGTTCTAGTCCTCGGTACCATAACCGGGTGGATATTGACAGACCTGGCGGAGAGGTGGGGTGCTACAGCTCGCCTGGCCGTGCGAGCTTGCGTCGGGATGGCCCTGCTTTACGCCATATTCGCCTTGATCTGGATTGCTGAACCGCCTACGAGGAAGATTGTTCATTTCTTAGCAGATTGGAAAGTCCTTCTGGCTGCGGTAGTTTTCGGCGTGTGCTATGCAATTCCTCCGCCTAGTAGATGGGGCAGGAGGCAACACAAAGGGAACGGTGACAGCTAGCGACTCTCTTCCTTTATCTGTCTCTTGCTGTCCTGACGCATAGAGGGCCAGTACGGGAAAGCAGAGCGACAGCCCGATCGGGAATCCAAGGCCTGCGGCTCGGGGGACGGCCCGAGATGGGGGGAGTTGGTGGAACTGCTCTTGCTCGTTGAACTCCTGTTCCAGCCCCTGCCGTACCGGGACCTGCGCTACGAGTGGGTGGTGGGGCAGGCGGACTGGTACACGTGCGGGCCGGCGGCGGTGGCGACGCTCCTTACCCACTACTACGGCATTGCCACCACTGAGGCTGAGGCACTGGAACTCGCCGAAGGGTTCATGGTCGCCGCGGGCCGCGAGCCCGGACAGGCACTCACCGCGCTTGCCCTCCGGCAGACCCTAGAAGCTAAGGGCATCCCCACCAAAGGATACCGGGTTAAACCCGAAGCTCTGGTTGACTACTTTGCCCGCGGCGGGCTGCCGGTGATCCTTCATCTCACCAGACCCCAGAAGCACTTTGTAGTTGGCGTAGGAATGGTGGGAGACCACATCGTCCTTGCCGATCCGTCGTGGGGGCAGAGCAGCCTCCCGTTCTCGACCTTCGTGGATGAGCGAGGCTACAGCGAGGTCGTGTTGGTCCCGATCCCGCCGCTGGAGCTGTCTTTCCTGGTTCAGGAGCGGCAACAGGAAGCGCTTCGCCGCGCGGAGGAACGCCTTGCGGCCCTGGCTCGGCTCCGGGAG
>JACIWJ010000074.1 GCA_014361015.1 Candidatus Bipolaricaulota bacterium
TCGTCAGCCCGTCCTGTTCGATCCGCAACCATTTCGGCCCCTAAAGGTTAGGGGGCGAATGATACCGGAGGAGAGACATGTGTCAACCGGTCTTCCATCAAGGCTCCGCGCGGCATCCACCCCACCCGGGTAGGGTCACAGGGTCAACCAAGGAGGTCAAATATGAAGGGCACGTTGATCGTTCTGGGTATTACCGCATTGGCATTTGGCGGCGCGGCAACGCTGGGGACCATGGCCCACGTTCGGTGGGGCATCTGCCCGGCATGGGAACGGGGCTGGGGCGGGGTCTCCGGCATCGTGGCGTCGGACGAGGTCCCGGGTCTGGTCGGGCAATACCTCGCGGAGTACGGAGACCCTGACTGGGTGGTGGGCGAGATCATGGAGTTCTCAAACCACTTCTACGTTGAGGTGCGGGAGAAGAGCACGGGCCGCGGGGCGGTCGAACTCCTCGTCCTGCGGGACGGCTCGGTGCGGCCCGAACCAGGCCCGAACATGATGTGGAACGCGAAGTACGGCCACCGGGGGATGATGGGGTTTCGCCGGGACGATTCGGGGGTGATGGACCTCCCCCCCGCCGCGGCGCTGGCCACCGCTCAAGCGTACCTCGATCGCTCCTCTCCCGGCCTGGCGGTGGGTGATGAGGCGGAGGCGTTCTACGGCTACTACACGATCCACACCCTGCGCAACGGGAAAATCGTGGGCATGCTCTCCGTGCACGGGTCCACCGGCGAGGTCTGGGTCCACACCTGGCACAACGCGTTCGTGGGCCTCGTGCCCGTGGTGGAGGGGGACCCCCGGCACGACGTGGCGGGATGAGAGCGGCCCTGGCATCTCCTGGGGCAGGGAGGGTACAACTGGGGCAGACCCCATGGTGTGAGAGGAGGCTGGCGATCGATACGGTCTGCAAGATGGAGGTGAGCCCTGAACGCGCTCGTGTGGAGGCAACCCACGCGGCCGGGGGCTATTTCTGGGCTGCGGGAGGCACGGCTGCGTTCGAGGCGGATCCGGAGAGGCACCGGTCGGGGAGCGGAGGCGGGCCACACCGGGGCCGCCTCGCGTAGGAGGGACCCGGTGTCCGAGGGTCGCCTCTCCCTCCCCATCCGGGGCATGACCTGTGCCGCGTGCGTCGCCCACGTGGAGAGCGCACTGAAAGGGGTGGACGGCGTGGAGGATGTGGCCGTCAACCTGGCGACGGAGCGGGCCGTCCTTCGCTTTGACCCCGGCGCCGTGCGCATGGCCGACCTGGTGCGGGCCGTCCGGGAAACGGGATACGAAATCCCCACCGAAACCGTCATCTTGCCGATCGGCGGGATGACCTGCGCGGCGTGCGCGATGCATGTGGAGAAAGCGCTGGCAGGGGTGGCGGGGGTGGTCGCGGCCAGCGTCAACCTGGCGACGGAGAAGGCGACGGTCACCTTCATCCCCGGTGTGGCAACCCTCGCCGATTTTCGGAAGGCAGTGGCCGAGGCCGGATACGAAGTCCTGGAAACCCCCACTGAGGGCGCGGCCGTGGCCGTGGAGGACGAAGCCGAACGGAAAATGCGCGCCAGTCGCTTCCGCATGCGCGCCGCCTGGGCGCTGACCGTCCCCATCATCCTGTGGATGATCCCCGAAATGGTCTGGGGCATCATGTGGCCCAGCCCCCTCGTCTTCCACCTGGGGATGATCCTCCTGGCCCTGCCCGTCCTCTGGGTAGGCCGCCGGACCTACCGGAGTGGCGTCACGGCCGCCCTCCACGGCTACCCCAATATGGACACCCTGATCAGTCTGGGAACAGGGGCGTCGTTCCTGACCGGCCCGGTGTCCTTCTTCTTCCCCGTCGCCAACTACGCCGGGGTGGCGGCGATGATCATGGCGTTCCACCTCACCGGCCGCCATGTGGAAGAGACGGCCAAAGGCCGCGCCTCCCAGGCCATCCGCAAACTCCTGGAACTGGGGGCCAAAACCGCCCGCATCCTCCGCGACGGGGTGGAACTGGAAGTGCCGGTGGAGGCTGTCCAGGTCGGGGACATTATGGTCGTCCGCCCCGGCGAGAA
>JACIWJ010000075.1 GCA_014361015.1 Candidatus Bipolaricaulota bacterium
GGTACAGACCCGAAGCCAGGTGATCTACCCATGGGCAGGATGAAGTGCGCTTGACCGCGTACGGAGGTCCGAACCCGTAGGTCGTGCAACGCCTTGGGATGACCTGTGGGTAGGGGTGAAAAGCCAATCGCACTTGGTGATATCTGGTTCTCCCCGAAATGGCTCTAGGGTCAGCCTCACGCCAGAGGCGGCCGGGGGTAGAGTGCTGGCTGGGGAAGGGGGGCAACCTCCGACCTCATTCAAACTCCGAATACCGGTACGCCGTTCCGTGGGAGTGAGACGGCGGGGGATAACCTCCGTTGTCGAGGGCGAAACAACGCAGACCACCAGCTAAGGCCCCCAAATCCAGGCTAAGTGGGCAAGGCGGTGTGATCGCATAAACAGCTGGGAGGTTGGCTTAGAAGCAGCCATCCTTCAAAGAGTGCGTAATAGCTCACCAGTCTAGCGACCGCGCGCCGAAGATGTACCGGGGCTAAGCCTGGTGCCGAAGCTGTGGGTGGGGTCCTTCGGGACCCCGCGGTAGGGGAGCATTCCGCCGTAGGTCGAAGCCGGGCCGCGAGACCCGGTGGACGAAGCGGAAGAGAGAATGCCGGCATGAGTAGCGAGAGATGGGTGAGAATCCCATCCACCGAATGCCCAAGGTTTCCTGGGGAAGGCTTATCCACCCAGGGTTAGGCGGGCCTTAGCCGAAGCCGAAAGGCGTAGGTGATGGACAGCCGGTCAACATTCCGGCCCCTCCAGACCCGCGTTACGAGCGAAGGGGGGACGCCGCAGGAGATCCTCCGCAGGTTCACGGTTACACCTGTCCAAGTGCCAAGCCAGAGGGGGTAGGCAAATCCGCCTCCTCGAAACCGTCTCTGGACCGCCTTCGGGCGGGGGGAGGCGAGCAGGCGAGGCGCGATGGCGAGCCCCGTAAGGGGCGAAGGGAGGCCCCTTCAGCGGCCGAGAAAAGCCCCTAGCCAGTTGGTCTGGAGTCCGTACCGCAAACCGACACCGGTGGGCGAGGAGAGTATCCAAAGGTGGGCGAGCTAACCTTCGTCAAGGAACTCGGCAAAATGGCCCCGTAACTTCGGGACAAGGGGCGCCCTCTGGGTTACCGCAAGGTGGCTTGGAGGGCCGCAGAGAAACGGCTCAAGCGACTGTTTACCAAAAACACAGGTCCCTGCTAACCCGAAAGGGGACGTATAGGGGCTGAAACCTGGCCACTGCCGGTAGGTCAAGGAGAGGGGTGCAAGCCCTGAACTGAAGCCCCGGTGAAGGCCGGCCGTAACTATAACGGTCCTAAGGTAGCGAAATTCCTTGTCGGGTAAGTTCCGACGCGCATGAAAGGTACAACGACTTGAGCGCTGTCTTGACGAGGGGCTCGGTGAACTCGAAGCACGGGTGAAGATTCCCGTGACCCGCGGTGGGACAGAAAGACCCCGTGGAGCTTTACTGCAGCTTGGTGTTGGGTCTCGGCATCTGCTGTAGAGGATAGGTGGGAGGCTGTGAAACCTGGGCGCCAGCCCAGGCGGAGCCGACCTTGGAATACCACCCTGCAGCTGTTGAGGCCCTAACCGCACGCCGTTCGCAGCGGCAGCGGGACCGCGCTAGGTGGGCAGTTTTGCTGGGGCGGCAGCCTCCCAAAGAGTAACGGAGGCGCACAAAGGTCCCCTCAGGCTGGTTAGCGATCAGCCGGTGAGTGCAAGGGCAGAAGGGGGCTTGACTGCGAGGCCTACAAGCCGAGCAGAGGCGAAAGCCGGTCCTAGTGACCCGCTGGCTTCCTCGTGGGAGGGCCAGCGATCATCGGACAAAAGTTACCCCGGGGATAACAGGCTAGTACCGCCCGAGAGTTCACATCGACGGCGGTGTTCGGCACCTCGATGTCGGCTCACCCCATCCTGGGGCTGTATCAGGTCCCAAGGGTCGGTCTGTTCGCCCGTTAAAGGGGTTCATGAGCTGGGTTCAAACCGTCGTGAGACAGGTTGGTCCCTATCTACCGTGGGCG
>JACIWJ010000076.1 GCA_014361015.1 Candidatus Bipolaricaulota bacterium
GGCCGAGGTCGATGAACAGAACCGCGCTCACCCCTCCCTCAGGCGGGCGATCGTCTCCCCAGGGTGGGTGATCTGCCCTTCCGCGACGATGATCCGTTCGAGCATCCCGGCGGCGGGAGCCTCGATCACGAACACCGCCTTGTCCGCCTCCACCTCCGCTATTGCCTCGCCCGCCTCGACCTCCCCCCCGGCTGGCACAAGCCAGCGCACGAGCTTCACCTCGCCCACCTCTCCGAGGTCCGGCACAACGATGTCCACCCTCGCCTCCTTTGCCTCCCATTCTAAGGGCCAACGTTGTCGCCACAACAGGACCGCCCCAGTAGGGGCGGTCGCGATCCGAGGGACACCGGGGCGCGTTCAGATCCTAGGGCGCTCTACGATCACCTCGTGCCCCATCCCCCCGCACCCTCCCTCCTGCAGGGGGGCGGTGCACAGGCCACGGTAGCAGGCACCGTTTCCGGGTTGGAACAGGCCGTACGCTCGCGGGTCCACCCCCTGATCGGCCAGGGCTCGCGCCACGTAGTAGTCGCCGTGGATGAACCGTAGCCACTGCTCCATCGCCGCGGTCACCGCCTCCGGTGCGTACCCCGCCTGAACGAGGTAAGCTCCGAGCCCGCGCGCGGTGCGGACCACATTGCAGACGAGACCACCCCGCTCACAGCAGCAGCGCGCGAGGGGGTTGTCGTCGCAACACGGGGCGGTCAGCGGGGCGAGGGCGGCTCCAAGGATCTCCGCTTCCGTCGCCGTCAACCGAAGGGTGTCGTACCACGTGGCGAACAGCTCAGCGTTCGTCCACGCGAGCGGGAGCCCGTACACCGTCGGTAGTCCCTCCTTAGGCACGTTCTCGGTGTAAAGCGGCGCGACCGACAAGGCCCCCTTCGAAGCGGCCAGGGCTGACATTCCCCCGATGAGCACACTCCCCACAACCACGAGGAGGATCCCCGTGCGGATGGCCCTACTCCTTACGCGGATCTCGCTTTCCAGCATCGAACCTCCTTCTCGTCCGTTCCGCGGGAATGTGATCCTTGATGGTGGAGAGGGCGTCGAGCGTGTGTGCAGGAAACGTGAACGCGTTCAGATGCCACCGGATTGTCCTTTATGGGTGACGATTGCGACCCCATCCCACTCGGGATGGATTGCGCGCGGAGCTGCGGAGAGGGAAGGCGTCGCCGACCTAGCCGCGAGGCGCCTGATCGCGGGGCGCGTTCACCGGATCAAGCTCAACGCCTGCCAGCCCCGCCAGCCGGCGCCTGTGCGCAGCAGCGTTCCTCAGCTCACGGGTGGCAATGGCCTCGTACCGTTGGACCACCGGATCCTCGCCCGGATCGACGAGCTCGTTCAGGCAACGCCGAACCCGTCGCGCCGCCTTTCGCCTCAGCTCGGCGAACGCCGCCCGTTCGCGGTGAACCTTCGCCTGTTCCCTTTTGACCGGGTGATCCACGGGATGGAGCTTCCGGAACCGCTCGATCTCGTGGGGAGTCAACTGCCGCCTCCTGGCCACTGGCACGCGCCCTTCGTCCACCCCGTCAGTCGACGGCCTCGATCCGAATCGAACCGTTGCTCGTTCGGAGGTCCATCTCGGTCAGGGCAGGAGGATTGAGGACAGCGTTCCAGTCCTTTCCCTCCGTGTCACCCACCAGGGAAAGGTTCGAGGTGATGCTCCCGTTGGTCACGCTCGCGCGCAACGCGATCGACAACCCCTTTGGCACCCGCACGACGACGCTGCCGTTGCTCGTTCGCAGTCGATGGGGGCTGATCCCTTCCGGGTGTCCGGCGTAGTGGACCCACCCGTTGCTCGTCTCGCCGTCGACCCCGCCTCGCACCCCCTCGAGGCGGATCTCGCCGTTCGAAGTGCGAACCGTGAGATCTCCCACGCGGT
>JACIWJ010000077.1 GCA_014361015.1 Candidatus Bipolaricaulota bacterium
GTGCTGCTCGTGGGCGTGCTGGGCATGGTTGGGTTCGGGTACGAAGGCTCGATCGTGTTCCAGGGCGGCCACGGAGCGAAGGCGCTTGGGATGGGGGGCGCGTTCTGCGCGCTCGCCGATGACGGCACGGCCGCCCTGTGGAACCCGGCGGGTGTGGCCCTGATGGGGGCGAACATCTGGCTGGGCGGGGCGACGTCGAACCTGTTCGGGATGGTCGGGTACCAGTACATCTCCGCGGGGTACAAGTTCGGGGACTACGCGGTGGGCCTGGCGTGGGGCAACGCGACCGCCGGGGCCGAGTACGCGGGGAACCTGTACATGGGGACCGTGGGGATGAAGATCGGGGACTTCGGCACGCTGGGCGCGAACCTGAAGTACTACTCCGAGACGCTGGCCGGGGATACGGCGAGCGGGTTCGGGTTCGACCTTGGGTTCCTCGTGCCCGTGACGCCGGAGATCGCGATCGGGATCGTCGCCAAGGACGTCGGTGGGACGACCGTGGCGGAGCAGACCGTGGTCTCGACCTACGGGGCGGGGCTGGCGGTGAAGCTCCTCGACGGGGCGCTGGCGCTGGCGGCGGATGTGGCCGTGGATGGAGGGTTCAACCCGTTGAACCTCGGCGCCGGGATCGAGTTCGTGGTGATCGAGAACCTCGCCGTGCGGGCGGGGATCGCGGTGCCGGAGATTGCGTTCACCGACTACTACTTCAGCGTGGGCGCTGGGTTCGCGATCGCGGGGCTGACGATCGACGCTGCGTACGTTTTGAAGGACAAGCCGGGCGAGAGCCTGGTCCTGTCGGCGACGTTCAGCTTCGACGAGCTGTTCCCGACGACGACCCCGGAGCCTGGGCCGACTCAGTAGTCACCGATAGCAACGCCAACCGCAGGGGGGGCCGGGGCAACCCGGCCCCCCTCGCATTGGAGGGTGTAGCGTCGGGGTTCATCCCCGACGTGCCGTCGTAGCCTTTCGGTTCCGGGAACGGCGGGCGGACACGAGGTCCGCCCCTACGGACCTCGAACAACGGTGGGTGCCGTCGTAGCGTCGGGCCTTGTGCCCGACGGCAGTTTCGTTCCCGGAACGGCGGGCGGACACGAGGTCCGCCCCTACGGAACCATGGATTGCCGTTCCGTTGTAGCGTCGGGGTTTATCCCCGACGGCCTTTCGGTTCCGGGAACGGCGGGCGGACACGAGGTCCGCCCCTACGGACCCTTCGGGGAAAGGCCGTCGCAGACAAGCTGCGACGCTACGAAATCAGATCACGGACAACGGACCACGGTCGGGCGGAGGATCGCCGGGAAGCAAAGCGACGATGTCACCGAACCGCGCGAAGTGACGCTGGTCAAACGTGTAGGCACGGCGGATGCCGTGCTCCCGCATCCAGCATGCGTTGAAGGCGTCGGCGTAGTCGACGTTCTCTGCCGCGTAGAGAACAACCGCCTCCGCGATCAGATGCGCGTGCTCAACTTCGAGGCCTGGCGTGTTCAGGATCGCTGTGACCTTGTCGGCTACAGCGTCCTTGGGTAGTCCATAGTACGACTCGAGGGCCCACACGATCTCGGCAACCACCAGCGCGCTCGTGACGAGCGTGAGTTCACCCTTCTCCGCCTTGCGCAGGAGATCCTCCACGTGCGATGCCTGCTCCGGCAGGTCGTCGGTGAGGTAGCGGAGGAACACGTTCGTGTCCACAAAGCACCGCATCATGCCCGCTTTCCTCGCGCCTTCTTCACCCCTTCGCGTACCTCGGCGAAGTCCTCGGGCCGACGGCGGGGCGC
>JACIWJ010000078.1 GCA_014361015.1 Candidatus Bipolaricaulota bacterium
GGGTTGCCCAGAATGACCAGGATGGGTTGCTCCCGCTTCACCCGGCCCGCCAGGCGCGACTCCTCCGCCAGGGAAGAGAGCCCAGGCAGTTTGCTGGCCTCCAGTTCGCTCATATCCAGAGTGTTGGTCAGGTAAAAGGGGATGCGCTCGTCTTCCTGCAGGCGGTGCCCCAGTTCCTCCAGAAAGAAGGCCATCTTCAGGTGCCCCACGGCATAGGGGGCCATCATCAACTCAAAGGCGTAGAAATTGCGCAGAACGTGTTCCCGGAGAAACTCCTCCCTGCCGCCCGCGCCGTACTTTTGGGTAAACTCCTGGACGGCCCGTTCGGCAGCCCGGGCCACGAAGGTCATCGTGCCTGCGGCCGGGTCGAGGAGGGTCACCTCCCGAGAGGCTAGGCCGTCGCGCAGGCCGAAGCGGGATTTGAGGAGCCGGTGCAGGGAGCGCACGATGTAGGAGACCACGGGGTCCGGGGTGTAATAGACGCCGCGCCGTTCCCGCTCTGTGGGATCGTAGTGGGCCAGGAAGGTCTCGTAGAAGTGCACCACGGGGTCGCTCCCCTTGCCTTCCCGGTAGTAGCGATCCATCATCCCGCTCACATCGGCGACGCTCAGCACCCCGGCGATGTCGTCCACCACCCATTCGAGTTCGCTGGGCAGGTCGGCCAGGGAGATGTAGCGGAACAGGTCACGCAAAACGCCGACCGTGTGAGGGATGTAGTCAAACGCCGTGCGCCGGGAAAACCCACCGCCGCGGGTGCGCGTGCGGGCGGCGAAGAGGCCGTAAGTGATGGTTTGGGCGTAGAGGTCGGCAAATTCGCCCTGGGTCAGGCTCCCGATGAGGAACTTCTGGAAGGCCTCGTAGAAGCCCAGGAGTTGGCCATGGCCGGCTACCTCCTCTTGCGCCAATTGCTGCTCGACGATGTCCCGCAGAAAGCGGGTGCGTTTGGCCAGTTCCAAGGCCAGGTCTTCGGGGGCAAGGGGGCGAGGCAAGGCGAACCCCAGGAACTGCTCCAGGAGCGCCCATACCTCGTCGGTGTTCTCCAGAGGCGGGGTGTGCCGCAGGGCGGTCAGCACCCTGGGACGGCCCAGGATGGCCGCCCCGACGCGCTCACCGTTGCGGTAAAGGCGGAACTCCAAGAAGTTGGTGAGGATGAGGTTCGGGAACGTGCCGCGATAGCGCTGCAATTGCTCTGAGCCTTCGACCCGATCCAACAGCTCTTCGGTGGGCGGCTTGGCCTCGATGTAGCCGACGATGTGTTGCTTGCCGTCCCAGACGCGGAAATCGGGGTTACCGGCCTCCGTGGGACGGGGAAGTACCGTCACCTGCACATCACGTCCTGTAGCCTTGGCGACATCCCCAATCAACGCTGCCAGGGCGGCGTAGAAGCTCTCCTCGCGAGCGTCGCCCTGGTCGGCAACCTTGGTCAGTCGGGCAAGGTAGTCGCGGAACAGCGCCTTCTCGGCCATCCTGATTCGTTTATACCCGGTTCAAGCGAGCGGGAACAAGCACCCCGTGAGGGAGTCCGCTCCGTGGCGCGGCGGCCTAGCCTTCTCCCCCGATAGACCAGCCCCGTCGGGGTTGTGCCCGGCGGAGGAGGTTGGCATTGGTCACCACCGTCACCGAAGAGGTCGCCATCGCGATCTCGGCCAGTACCGGATGCATCCAGCCCATCATCGCCAGGGGGATCATCACCACGTTGTAGAAGAAGGCCCAGAAGAGGTTCTGCCGAATCTTGCGGAACGTCGCCCGGCTCA
>JACIWJ010000079.1 GCA_014361015.1 Candidatus Bipolaricaulota bacterium
TTGACAAGTGAACAGGGAGAGACGGGAAGCCTATCGGAAACCCTTGAGACTGAATTGAGAGGGTATGATCCCGGCTCAGGGTGAACGCTAGCGGCGCGCCTAACACATGCAAGTCGAGCGATCGGCTTGCCAAAGCCGCAAGGCCGAGGCAAGTACGGAGCGGCAAACGGGTGAGTAACACGTAGCCAACCTGCCTCCGCGACGGGGATAACCCTTCGAAAGGAGGGCTAATACCCGATGGTCTCCTTGGGGCACAAGCCCTGGGGAGTAAAGGCACTCCGGTGCCACGCGGAGAGGGGGTTGCGGCCCATCAGCTTGTTGGTGGGGTAACGGCCCACCAAGGCAACGACGGGTAGGGGGCCTGAGAGGGTGGCCCCCCACATGGGGACTGAGACACGGCTCCGACTCCTACGGGAGGCAGCAGTGGGGAATCTTGGGCAATGGGCGCAAGCCTGACCCAGCGACGCCGCGTGGGGGACGAAGCCCTTCGGGGTGTAAACCCCTTTTCTGGGGGACGAATAAGGCGGGGAGGGAATGCCCCGCCGATGACGGTACCCCAGGAATAAGCCACGGCTAACTACGTGCCAGCAGCCGCGGTAAGACGTAGGTGGCGAGCGTTACCCGGATTCACTGGGCGTAAAGGGCGCGTAGGCGGTTCGGCAAGTCGTCTGTGAAAGTCCCTGGCTCAACTGGGGGAGGTCGGACGAAACTGCCGGGCTGGAGGACGGCAGAGGAAGGTGGAACGACCGGAGTAGCGGTGAAATGCGTAGATACCGGTCGGTATCCCGATGGCGAAGGCAACCTTCTGGGTCGTTCCTGACGCTGAGGCGCGAAAGCGTGGGGAGCAAACCGGATTAGATACCCGGGTAGTCCACGCCCTAAACGATGTGGGCTAGGTGTCGGGCGAGCAGTCGCTTGGTGCCGCAGCTAACGCGTTAAGCCCACCGCCTGGGCAGTACGGCCGCAAGGCTGAAACTCAAGGGAATTGACGGGGCCCCGCACAAGCGGTGGAGCATGTGGTTCAATTCGATGCAAACCGAAGAACCTTACCCGGGCTTGACATGCTGGCGGTACCGACCCGAAAGGGAAGGGACCCAAGGCCTTCGGGCGCTTGGGAACCAGCACAGGTGCTGCATGGCTGTCGTCAGCTCGTGTCGTGGGATGTTGGGTTAAGTCCTGAAACGAGCGCAACCCCTGCCGCCCGTTGCCAACGGACCCTTCGGGGTGCCGGGGACTCAGGCGGGACTGCCGGCGAACAGTCGGAGGAAGGAGGGGATGACGTCAAGTCCTCATGGCCCTTATGTCCGGGGCGACACACATGCTACAGTGCCCAGCACAATGGGTCGCCAACCCGCAAGGGGGAGCCAATCCCAGCAAAACTGGGCATGGTTCGGATTGCAGGCTGCAACCCGCCTGCATGAAGCCGGAATCGCTAGTAATCGCGGGTCAGCCATACCGCGGTGAATCCGTACTCGGGGCTTGTACACACCGCCCGTCACGCCAACCGAGTGGGGGGTACCTGAAGTCGTCCGATGAGGGCGCCGAGGGTGTCCTTCATGAGAGGGGCGAAGTCGTAACAAGGTAGCGGTACGGGAACGTGCAGCTGGATCACCTCCTTTCTAGGGAGTAACCTTTGTTACACCCAGCCTTCCCGC
>JACIWJ010000008.1 GCA_014361015.1 Candidatus Bipolaricaulota bacterium
GTGTGGAACGACCTCCGCGGCGGATGGCTTCTCGGGAGTCCGCGGTTTGCCGACGCGGTGCGGCCGCTTCTGGAGGCGAAGCCCGCGGACCGGGAGCACCCCCGGCTCCAGCGGGCGGCGGTCCGGCCGAGCCTGGAGGACCTCTTCGCCGACGTGCGCGACAAGGGGGCGCGCGACGAGCGGATCTACGAAGCGGTGCGGCTCCACGGCTACACCCTCCGCGAGGTGGCCGAGCGGGTGGGGCTGGCCTACCCCACGGTGAGCATCATCGCCAAGCGCGTGGCGGAGCGGAAGCGGGCGGCCGACGAGCCCAAGGCTGAAGGCCCGCACCCCGGAGGCTCAGGGCCTGCCCAACGGACCACGCTCCGCCCCCCCCATCCACCGTGGCCCGCGGCCCCGCCGACCTTAAGACTAAAGATCTGACCCTTAACCGGGCAACCGAGCCCCGACGCTCCGACCGTGGCGGTGGAGGACCTTAAGACTAAAGATCTGACCCCTGCTTCGGTAGGCTGCGCATCTTCTAACTAGCCGCCGGCCTGATCAGAAGCAGGTGCCCACCGTTACGGTAGCGTGATGGACACGAGGAGCTATGTCCGAGCTGAGACAGTAGATGTTGAACTCCCATACGGTGTCGGCACTTAGGTCATTGACGTTGTCCAGCCAAGAATCGAGCAGAACATCATTCACATCGTAGAACTGGCCACGGACCTCCGCGTACCTCAGGGTATGCCCACTCACGTTCTTGGCGTAACCGCGGATCACCCACGGCATGAAGGGGTTGTCGTACGGGAGAAGCTGCCAACTCAGTATCTCTAGTTTCTGTGCCGACGGTGGCGGGGAAGAAGAACCGATCGTGACTTGCCTGGCCGACGACCAACCACTGACCACCGTCGTGCTGGTAGCGCAGCGTGCCTGGGCTTTCACTTGGTAGGTACCGGTGCTGCTCCAGGTCTTGCTTGCGCTGGTGGACGAACTCCAGCTGCTATACGTGCCATCTCCCCAGTCAAACCTGTACTGGACTGAGTGACCCTGGCTACAGGTAGCGCCTCCGGTTGAGTAGGAGAGCAACTGTCCGGCGTTTCCAAAAGATGGTCCTGACGGAGCGTTCGGTGCGGAAACGTCATGTGGGATCAGGGATACGCACCCTGGAAGCACCGCGGACAGGAGAAGAACGATAGAGAGCGTGGAGTATCTTCGCATTCGATCCACCTCCTTTCCCCAGTGTAACAAATCGCGCCCGCTGTGTGAAGTAACTCCTTGGGGTCAGATCTTTACTTTTCATGTATCCCGGCGTACACTGGCGCGCCATGGCCCGACCGCTGGAGTGGGGTACCCAGGTGTGCTGTATCACGTCACCTCCCGCGGCATCGCCCCCCAGGAGGCGTCCCGGGACGACATGGACCGTCGGACGCTCCTCGACGTCCCGTCCTAGGTGATCGAGCGGTTCGGCTGGCTGCCGCTGACCAGTGCCTCTGGATCGCGACGCGCCACATCCAGCACGTCGAGGTCGTCGAGGGTGTGGTAGCGACGTGGCTCGGGAACGAGGTGCTCGGCCAGGGTGCCCTTGCCCGTCTGCCGGGTACCCGTCAGCACAACCACGGGCATCACCCCTGGTCTATCGCGTAACGCGGTTCCAACGGCGTGGGGGAGCACCCTCATGCCATGCATGATAATCACGGTGTGAATGACGAGACAACAGCGGATGCATCGGCAGGGTAGCAGCCAGTTTTGTCAGACCGGGGGGCAAGCACTACGATACGCTGTGAACCACACGTTCGAACAGGGTGTGGGATGAGCAGCGTTCAGGGGAGGCAGGGATGAGGCTAGGGAAGGTTCTTCTCGTCGTGTTCGGGGTGCTGGTGGGGATCGTCGGGGTCGGCCTGATCATCGGGGGAACGGCGGGGCTCGTGTTCCGCCTGACGTTCGCCGATCGCGACGGGTTCATGACGTCGGGCGAGGTCCAGTTGCTGAGCAACGCCTACGGGATCGTCACCCAGACGGCACGGATCGGCGGGGACGCGCCGTGGTGGCGAGGGAGCCGGGCCACGCTACGGGTCGAGGTGCGAGCGGCCGACCCCAGCCGCGCCCTGTTCGTGGGGATCGCCGACTGGCGCGACGCTCAGGCCTACCTGGCCGGCGTGGCCCGCGACGAGGTCGTGGACTTCGAGCTCCGCCCGGTGTGGATCGGGTACCGCAGCATCCCCGGCGGACCACCGCCGGAGCCGCCGGGCCGGCGGACATGGTGGGTGGCCCGCGCGGAGGGCGTGGGGACGCAGACGCTAACCTGGGACGTGAAGCCCGGCGAGTGGACGCTCGTGCTCATGAACGCCGATGGATCCGAAGGGATCGAGGCGTGGGCGTCGGTGGGGGTGAAGTTCCCCGCGCTCTTGCCGCTCGCGATCGGGATCCTCGTGGGCGGGGTGGCGCTGTTGGTGCTCGCCGTCGCCCTCATCTACGTCGGGGTGCGCGGTCGTCCCCTCGCTGCGGGGTCGCCGCAGGCCGAGCCCGCCGAGGGTTACCCGCTCACCCTCACGGGCGAGATCACCGAGCCCCTGTCGCCCGCCCTGTGGCTCGTGAAGTGGTTCCTCCTCATCCCGCACTACGTTGTGCTTGCCTTCCTGTGGGTCGGCTTCTGCTTCTCATGGCTCGTCTCGCTTCTGGCGATCCTGTTCACCGGCCGCTACCCGCGGCCGCTGTTCGACTACAACGTGGGGGTCCTGCGCTGGACGTGGCGGGTGGGGTTCTACGCGTACCAGGCGTTGGGCACGGATCGCTACCCACCGTTCACCCTGCAACCAGGTGGCTACCCCGCGGATCTCGACGTGGCCTATCCGGAGCGGCTATCCCGGGGATTGGTGCTCGTGAAGTGGTGGCTGCTGGCGCTTCCCCACTACGCGGTGGTGAGCCTGTTCCAGGGCGGGGGAGGTCGGTCCGGCGGGGGGCTCGTGCCCCTCCTCACCTTGTTCGCTGGGGTGGCGCTCCTGTTCCGGGGCCGGTACCCGAAGGGGATCTTCGCGTTCGTGATGGACATGAACCGTTGGGCGTACCGGGTCGCGATCTACGCTGCCCTGATGACGGACCGCTACCCGCCGTTCCGGCTTGGGGAGTAGAAGGAGGATTCGACGTGGGAGAAGAGAAGAGCAGAACCGAGGAGTTCCGCGTCAGCGGAGACGAGGTCCTGGCAAAGGTGAAGCAGCTCGTCCACGAGGGGAACGTGCGGCGGATTGCGATCCGCAACGAGAAGGGTGAGACGGTGGTCGAGTTCCCGCTCACCGTGGGCGTGGTCGGGGCGCTGCTCCTTCCGGTGTGGGCCGCGATCGGCGCCGCCGCCGCCCTCCTCACCCGCTGCACGATCGTCGTGGAGCGGGTGGAGAGGTAGCGGCCGCAGGTTGGCGGAGAGCTCGGCAGTCCCTACGATGGCACCGAGGAGGAGCGGGTGAAGCCCAAGGGGTACATCGTGTGGTCCAAACGCGACCTGGATCTCTCTGATCCCTGGCAGCGCAGGTGGTACCTCCGCCAGGTGCTGATCCATGGCCGGGCGGAGGACGTGTCCGCGCTGGACTGGGACCAGGTGCGACGGATCTTGCCTGACCTGGACCTCCCGCCCGAGGTCCGCTCGCTGTGGGAGCGTCAGTTTGCCCCTGATTCAACGACCGCCAAGGCGTAGAGGGATCCTCACGCCGACGCAGGTGGCAGTCTTGGGGGCCCTCCGTGCGGTACCCGACGCAGAGAGGTTCTACCTTACAGGCGGTACAGCGCTGGCGGAGTTCTTCCTCGGGCATCGTCGCTCCTTTGACCTCGATCTCTTCACCACGGACCAAGGGCTCGTGCTCCCGTTCTCCCGAGTGGCGGAAGAAGCGTTGCGAAAGGAAGGCGTTGACGTGACAGTCGTACGGCGCCTGGCGACATTCGCCGAATTCCAGGTCTCTCGGGGCCAGGATGACCTGCGGGTGCACTTTGCCTACGACACCCCTTACCGGTTCGCACCGCCGGTGGAGACCGAGCTGGGGTGGGTGAACGACTACCAGGACCTCGTGGTGGACAAGCTGCTCGCGTTGTTCGGGCGGGCAGAGCCCCGGGATGCGGTGGATGTCGCGTTTGTCTTTCGCGAGGTCGACCCGTGGGTGTTGATCGGGCTCGCTCCGGCCAAGGATCCGGGCTTTGATCTGTACTGGTTCGCGCGGGCCCTGGAGAAGGTGGGCGGGTTTCCCGACCAGGTCGAGCGATGGCCGGTGGAGATGGTCCTGCCCCTCGACGTCCGGGAGTTGAAAGCGACCTTCCGGGAGCTGGCCGACGCGATCATGCTCCGGTTGAGACGCAAGGGGGCGTAGATCAGTTGCCTGCGCGCAGGGTGGCGATCATCGGGGCGGGGATGGGCGGGCTCGCCGCCGGGGTCTACGGCCGACTTCCGGGCCTGGACACGACGATCTTCGAGATGCACGACAAGCCCGGCGGGCAGGTCTTGGTTCTTGGTGTGGCCCGTGGTTGCCTGAAGCGGTGCCCCAGTCCTGAAACCGAGCGGAGCAGTGCTGGTCACCAGGGCGAGTGATGAAGCAACCGGCGAGAATCGGATGAAGTGGGTGCTTCAGGCGCACGTGGCCATCTTGACCCCCCGGTGAACTTCCAACCTCTGTCCGACACCACCCCTGGCTGAGGACACTGGGCAGGGAGGTGGCACCCGCGACACCAAAAACTAAAGACCTGACCCCGCGCACACTGTGGCGCTGCTCACCCTTGAGCGCGGGGCAATCGTGGTGATCGTGCCGGCATGTTCGCCGTGACCGGCGGAGCCTCTTCAGCCTGGGTTCGGTGCCCCGGAGTTCTTGGGGCCCTATCCCCGTCCGGCGTCTTGAAGGGCAAAAGAGGACATCTGACCGTCATCGCCGCGACCCCGACGTTTCGACGCAGGCGTTCCTCGGGTACTCTGGAACGTGGCCGGGGCCGCTGGCCCAGCCCAAGGAGGCGGAATGGACGCTTGGAAATGGATTCTTCTTGCTCTGGTGGCCGGGCTGGCCGTGGTCTTCGCGTTCCGTGGCCCGGGGCCGGAGCGCGTTCCCGTGATCGCCCCAGCGCGGGAGATCGAGGTCACGTTCTCCCACCGCGGGATCACCCTCGCCGGGACGCTCAGCCTTCCCGCGACCCCTGGCCCGCATCCGGCGGTGGTCCTCGTCACGGGAAGCGGCCCCCAGAACCGGGACTCGGAGATCGAGGGACTCCCTGGGTACGCCCCGTTCCGGTGGATCGCGAACCACCTGAGTGCGCGGGGGATCGCGGTCCTCCGCTACGACGACCGTGGGGTAGGCCAGTCGGGTGGTGACTTCGCCACGGCCACCGGCTCCGACTTCGCCGCCGACGCCGAAGCCGCGTTCGATTTCCTGCGCCATCATTCAGCGATCGACCCGGACCGGATCGGTCTCCTCGGTCACAGTGAGGGGGGGAGCGTGGCAGCGACCGTCGCCGCCCGGCGTCCGGAGGTGGCGTTCGTCGTGTCGTTGGCGGGGATCGCCGTCACGGGCTACGAGACGATCGTTCGCCAGGTGGAGCTGATCGTCCTTGCCGCGGGGATGGGCCGCGAGGCCGCGGCGGAGGCCGCTGCCCAGCAGCGGGAGGTCCTCGACCTCGTCGTGGCGAGGGATTGGGAGGCCTTGGAGACGCGCGTCGTGGAGATCAAGCGCGCCCAGATCGCGTCCCTCCCACCTGAGCAGCAGCAGGCCCTCGGCGACCCCGATGCGTTCGCGCACGCCATCGCTGCCCAGGAGCTGGCCGTTCTCCAGAGCGACTGGTACCGCGAGTTCCTCGTCCACGACCCGGCGCAGGATTGGGCCAAGATCCGCGTCCCCGTGCTCGCGGTGTTCGGGGGCCTCGATGTGCAGGTGGACGCTGAGCAGAACAAGGCGGCCCTCGAGAACGCCCTCGCCCGCGCGGGGAACCGGGACGTGACCGTGGTCGTCCTCCCCGACGCGAACCACCTGTTCCAGGTGGCGGTGACGGGCGCGCCAGGGGAGTACCCGCTCCTCCCGATGGAGTTCCACCCGCGGCTTCTGCCCACAATCGGCGACTGGCTCATCGCGCGGGTTGGCTCCGCTGTGCGCTGAGGGTCCGCCCAAGCTCCGGCCCCGGACGGGGGCGACGGGACGGCTCCCCTCGTTGCCGGGCCGGGCCGATCGGGTAGGATCTCTTCACCCAAGGAGGGACGCATGCAGACCTACGTGCTTCTGACCAGGCTCACGGACGAAGGGGCGAAGACGATCAAGGAGAAGCCGGAGCGGATCCTCGAGGTGAACCGGGAGATCGAGGCCCTCGGGGCGAAGGTCATCCACCAGTACGCCACGCTCGGGCAGTACGACTTCGTGACGATCATCGAGGCCACCGGCGCGATGGCGGTCGCTCGCGTCGCCGTGGAGCTCGGGGCGCGCGGTACGATCAAGATCGAGACCCTGAGCGCCCTGCCCATCGACGAGTTCGTGGCCCGGATCCAGCAGAAGTAGCGCCCGGAGGTCTTGGAGGTCGCGACGATGAGGCGTTGCCTCGGTTTCGTCCTGTGTGCCGTGTGGGCAACGGTGGCCTTGGGCTGGACCCAGCACGCGGTCACCCTGCGCTGGCTGTGGGAGGTCGAGGCCGCCCGGTCGTGCTCTTCAAGCGAGGGGGCCCTGCTGCTCTGTCAGGTCTCCGAGGGCTCGTCCGCCTCGGTGTCGCTCTCCGTGTCGGCCGATCCGGCGCGGACGGTGCACGTTGCCCCTGTCTCCGTGCCCGCGGGCTGGCCTGCGCCGTCGCCCGCATCGGGTTGGGGAACAGCCACAACCGTCTACGCGTTCTCCCCTCCCCCGGGGAGCGCGGGGCGGCGCGTGGAGATCGTGTACCGTGCCTCGGCGGACGGCATCCCGCCGTTGGACCTCAAGTTGGCCGTGGAGGTCGGTGCTCCGGCTCTGCCCTGCCCGCTGGCAACCCCGGCCCCCGGGGGCGGAGTGGGGACAGACGCGCGGCTTCCGTGGAGCGCGGATCGGCCCATCGGGTGGGACGACTTCTGGGGTTCTCCTCCTCCGGACCGGCACCCTCAGGCCGCGGCGGCGATCGCGACCGTGCTCGCCTACGACCTCACCGCGGTCACGGCCCGCGACCCGGGGACCGGCCGGTGGCGGGCCCGCCCCTCTTCGCTCACGGTCACAAACGTGATGGAGCGGGATCGATCATGGGCCCTCCCCGAACCGAGGACGGCCGCCGCCCTCGCCCACGAGCAGGGGCACTTCGACCTCACCGAGGTGTACCGGCGGATCCTCGAACGTGAACTCCAGGGACTATCGGGAGAGGGCTGGACCGCTGCCGAGGCGGAGCACGCGCTCCGCACTCGGGCTGGCGAGGCCCTCCAGCGGGTCACCGCCCGCCATTCCGAGGTCCAGGCGCTCTACGAACGCGAGACGGACCACGGCCGCCACGCGGCGCGGCAAGCGGATTGGGAGGAACGGATCGCGGCGTGGCTCCGCGACCCGGGCCTCGCTCCTCAGCCCTAGGCTAGCCGCCGGAGGCCTTGGTTAGGGCGTCCTCGATGCACCATCCGGTGTAGCCGGCGTCGAACTCCACCCGCCACCACACGTAGCCATCGGCCTCGTCCGGGCCGCCGACGACCTTCCCTTCGACACCCGCTGGGGCGACATCACGGTAGTTGACGTGGGTCACCTTGCTCGCTGTCGTCCCCGGGCCGGTGCGGACGTTGACCGCCGTCGTGACCCGCACCCTGTCCCCCAGCTGGAATGCCGTGGAGACGACCGCGGGCAGTCCGACGATGAGCGGAGCGGGGTTCGCTGGGAGTTGGGCCAGTGTCGTGTTCGCGTCCCTGCCCACGGTGAACTGGACCGTATACGTGCCGGGGGCGGTCACGATGTGCTCCCAGCTCACGGTCCGCGACTTCCCCGGATCGACGGTCACCGTCTGGGAAGGAGGGCCCACCTGGACGTTCAGGCTGTCCCGCACCAAGGCCCGGACGAGGAACGTCCCCGTGCGGTTGCCGGTGTTGGTGAACGTGACGCTGAGGGTGACGGACTTCCCTGCCTCGACGCGGACCGGCGAACCCGGATCGTTGGGGCTGTAGGAGTCGATCTTCGCTGTCACCCTGCTGCACCCGGCCACCGCAGCGAGGATGAGCAGGCCCATCGCCACTGGAACCAGGATCCTCATCGTCGTTCTCTTGTGCTGACCCACAGTACCCTCCCCAAGCTTCTCCAGTGTGATCTACATCACACGGTAAACGGGGCTTCCCCTCCCTCAAGGCCACGGGTTCCGCGGCGAGGTTCCCCGTGTCCACGCGTGGCGGGGGGGGCCTCTCCCAGCTAAGATCATGGGTACGGCCTGCGCAAGGTCGAGAACCGTCTTCTCACCCATGGACAAGCTCATCATCCGCGGCGCCCGGGAGCACAACCTGAAGGGGATCGACGTCGAGATCCCTCGGGACCGGCTCGTCGTCATCACCGGGATCTCGGGGTCGGGCAAATCCTCGCTCGCGTTCGACACGATCTACGCTGAAGGCCAACGCCGCTACGTGGAGTCGCTGTCCGCCTACGCCCGCCAGTTCCTCGGGCTGATGCAGAAACCTGATGTAGACTTCATCGAGGGTCTGTCCCCCGCGATCTCGATCGACCAGAAGTCCCGCTCCCACAACCCCCGCTCCACCGTGGGCACGGTGACGGAGATCCACGACTACCTTCGGCTCCTGTTCGCCCGGGTTGGCCACCCCCATTGCCCCCAGTGCGGCCAGCCCATCGAACGCCAGACCGCCCAGCAGATCACGGACCAGGTGATGGCCCTTCCCGAGGGAACCGCGGTCCAGATCATGGCCCCCGTGATCCGGGGCCGGAAAGGGGAATACAGGAACCTGTTCGACGACCTCAAGCGGGAGGGGTTCGTCCGGGTGCGGGTGGACGGCGTCCTGCGCACCCTGTACGAGGAGATCGAGCTCGATCGCAACAAGCGCCACGATGTGGAGATCGTCCTCGACCGGATCAAGGTCACGGACAAGAAGCGAAGTCGGATCGGGGACTCGATCGAGACCGCCCTCCGCTACGGACAGGGGTTGGCGATCGTGGAGGTGGTGGGGCAAGGGGAACGCCTCTATTCGGAGCAGTTCGCATGCGCTGCCTGCGGGGTGAGCCTGCCCGAGATCGAGCCCAGGCTGTTCTCGTTCAACTCACCGTTCGGGGCGTGTCCAACCTGCGATGGGCTTGGGGTGCGGATGGTGGTGGACCCCGACCTCGTCGTGGATCCCCGTCGCTCGCTCCGGGAAGGGGGGCTCCTCCCCTGGGCGACGACGAAGTCCCGCTGGATCGCGGCGATCCTCGATGGCGTATGCCGCGCGTACCGCATCGACCCCGATCGTCCGCTGGGGGAGCTCCCGCGGCGCCAACTGGAGATCCTCCTCTATGGCACGGATGGAGAACCGGTGGAGTTCACCTACACCACCACTTACCGGCGGACGCGGGTCTACCGTCGCCCGTTCGAGGGGTTGATCCCCGTCCTCGAGCGCAGCTACCGGGAGACAACGTCCGAGGAGGCGCGGGGAGATATCGAGCAGTACCTGTCCGCACTCCCCTGCGAGGCGTGCGGGGGGGCGCGGCTGCGGCCGGAGGCGCTCGCGGTGACGGTGGGGGGAAAGAACATCTGGGACGTGACCCGCCTCACGGTGCGCGGGGCGCTGGGGTTCTTCACCACGCTTGCGCTCACCGAGCGGGAGGAGCTGATCGCCCGTCAGATCCTTAAGGAGATCCGCTCTCGGCTCCAGTTCATGGTCGACGTGGGATTGGACTACCTCACCCTCGACCGTTCGGCGGGAACCCTCGCCGGCGGCGAGGCGCAGCGAATCCGGCTTGCGACCCAGATCGGGTCCCAGCTCACCGGCGTCCTGTACGTGCTCGACGAGCCCTCGGTCGGTCTCCACGCCCGGGACAACCTGCGCCTGCTGGCGACGCTGAAGCGGCTCCGGGACCTGGGGAACACGGTCCTCGTCGTGGAGCACGACGAGGAGACGATGCGCGAGGCGGACTACCTCGTCGACCTCGGCCCCGGGGCGGGGCTCCATGGCGGCTACGTCGTGGCCACGGGGACACCGGACGAGGTGGCGGCTGAGCCACGCTCCCTCACCGGCCAGTACCTGGCCGGGACGCGGCGGATCCCTGTCCCCGCGCTGCGGCGCAGGGCCGATGGCCGGTGGCTCACCGTGCGCGGGGCCCGCGAGCACAACCTGAAGGGGATCGACGTCCGGTTCCCGGTGGGCTTGTTCGTGTGCATCACCGGCGTCTCTGGGTCGGGGAAGTCCACCCTCGCCGAGGAGGTCCTCTATCGGGGCCTCGCCTGGCGGTTGGGGTACATGGTGGGAAAACCCGGCGCTCACGACGCGATCGAGGGGACCCAGCACTTCGACAAGGCAATCGAGATCGACCAGTCCCCGATCGGGCGGACCCCGCGCTCGAACCCGGCCACGTACACGAAGGCGTTCGACCCGATCCGGGAGGTGTTCGCCGCCACCCCCGAGGCGCGGATGCGCGGCTACGAGCCGGGACGGTTCTCGTTCAACGTCCGCGGGGGCCGCTGCGAGGCGTGTCAGGGCCAGGGGAAGGTGAAGATCGAGATGCACTTCCTCCCCGACGTGTACGTGCCCTGTGAGGTGTGCCGCGGCACCCGCTACAACAAGGAGACCCTCGCCATCCGCTACAAGGGGCGCACGATCGCCGAGGTCCTGGAGATGACGGTCGAGGAGGCCCTCGGTTTCTTCTCCCCGATCCCCCCGATCCGGGACAAGCTCCAAACCCTGTACGACGTGGGCCTGGGGTACATCAAGCTCGGCCAGCCGGCGACCGAGCTCTCGGGTGGGGAGGCGCAACGGGTGAAGCTCGCTCGGGAACTGGCCCGCCGGGCCACGGGACGCACCCTGTACGTCCTCGACGAGCCGACGACCGGTCTCCACCCCGAGGACGTGCGGAAGCTCCTCTCCGTCCTCCACCGGCTCGTGGATGCCGGCAACACGGTCGTCGTGATCGAACACAACCTCGACGTGATCAAAACCGCGGATTGGATCATCGATCTCGGGCCGGAGGGGGGGGAGGAGGGCGGGCGGGTGATCGCCGAAGGGCCGCCCGAGGAGGTGGCGGGAGCCGCTGGGTCGCACACGGGCCGGTTCCTGCGCCGGGTTCTCGCCCTGCAGGAGGTGGCATGAGCGAGGTTTGGATCGCGCTGGGGCTCCTCGCGCTGGCCGTGGTCGCCCTCGCTTGGGCCCTCCTCCGCCGGAGAACGGGACAGGACACGACCCAGGACCTGTCCCACCTCAAGGAGGCAACGCGGGCCCTGTCCGAACAGATCGGGCAACTCGCCCACCTCATGGCGACCCAAATGGGGACGCTCTCGTCACAGGTGGGGGAGCAGCTCGCAAGCACGGCCCAGCTCCTCCAGAAACAGGAAGGGACCCTTGGGGAGCGATTGAACATCGTGCAAGGGGTGGTGGCCGACGTGCGGGAGCGGCTGGGCGGGCTCACCGAGACCGGCCGCCGGCTGACGGAGCTCGCCCAGGATCTCGCCTCCCTCCAGGAGATCCTCCGCGCCCCGAAGAGCCGCGGCCTCGTTGGAGAATGGCTCCTCGGGGACCTCCTCTCCGAGGTGCTCCCCCGGGATCGGTTCCGGGAGCAGTACCGATTCTCCTCCGGGGAGACGGTGGACGCGGCGATCTTTCTCGAGGGGACCGTCGTCCCCGTGGACGCCAAGTTCCCCCTGTCCGGGTTCGAGCGGATCCTGTCCGCGGCCACGGACGAGGAGCGGAAGAAGCACAAGCGGTCCCTCGTGCGGGACGCTCAGAAGCACGTGGACGGGATCAGCCAGAAGTACATCCGGCCCGAGGAGGGCACGACCGATTTCGCCCTGATGTACATCCCCGCAGAGGGGGTGTACCACGAGCTCCTCACCCCGGAGGGGGACCTCGACTTCCTCGCCTATGCGATGGGGAAGCGGGTCGTTCCCTGCTCCCCGAACTCGTTCTACTCCTACCTCCGGTCCGTGGCGATGGGGCTGCGGGGGCTGGCCTTGGCGCGGAACGTGCAGAAGGTGTTCGGTGAGCTGCGCGCGGTGGAGGACCTCCTGAGGGAGGTGGAGCGGGAGGTGGGAACGCTCGGGAACCACCTCCGCAACGCGCGGGGTAAGCACGAGGAGATCGAACGGCTCGTCGGCGACGTACAGCGGCGGCTGACCCGTCTGGCCCAGGACAAGGAGGACTGATGGACGGAGTGTACGGACGCTATCTGGAGGTCGATCTCGCGGCGGAGCGGGTCTCGGAGCGGGAGATCCCGTCCCGGTGGTACGAGCTCCACCTCGGGGGGAGAGGGATCGCGGCACGACTCCTCCTCGATCTCGTCCCCCCAGGTACCGACGCCCTCTCGCCCGACAACGCCCTCGTCTGGGCCACGGGCCCTCTGCAGGGGACGGGGCTCGCCGGGGCGGGCCGGCACGTGGTGATGGCCGTGTCCCCCAAGACGCGTTCCATCGCCGATTCCTACGTGGGAGGGTACCTCGGCCACGAGCTCGGACGGTCCGGCTACGACGGGATCATCGTCCGCGGACAGGCCAAGGAACCGGTGTACCTCCTTCTGGCCGGGGGCCACGCCGAGCTCCGGGAGGCGGCCGATCTGTGGGGAACGATGACCGGAGAGGTGGACGCGATTCTGAAGGAGCGCCACCCCGGGGTGCGCGTGGCGGCGATTGGCCCGGCTGGCGAACAGCTCGTGTCCCAGGCGTGCATCATCCACGACGTCAACCGGGCCGCGGGGCGGCCGGGGTTGGGGGCGGTGATGGGCGCGAAGCGTCTGAAAGCCGTCGCCGTCAAGGGCGATCAGGAGAAGCCGCTCGCCGACCCAGACGGGTTCGCCCAGGCCCGAGCCGCGTTCGCCCGCGAGCTCATGGACGAGGGGACGAGGCGGTTCGGCGAGTACGGCACGGCCCGCGGGCTGACGTGGCTCTCCGAGATGGGGATCCTCCCCACGAAGAACTTCCAGGAGGGCGTGTTCGATCACGCTTCCGAGATCGGCGGGGAGAGGATGGCCCAGACGATCCTCGTCGGCCGGGACACCTGCGCCGGGTGCCCGGTGCGCTGCAAGCGCGTCGTGCACACGGAATTCCGGGGACGAGCCGTCGAGCGCGCCTACGGAGGGCCGGAGTACGAGACCCTCGCTGCCCTGGGGTCCCTCTGCCTGTGCCCCGACCTCCAGGCGGTGGCGCTGGCGAACCAGCTCTGCAACGCGTACGGCATGGACACGATCTCGGTCGGAGTCGCCATCGCCACCCTCATGGAGGCCTCCGAGAGGGGGCTCGTCGCGGAGCGGATCCGGTGGGGCGATGGGGAGGCGATCGTCCAGTGGACGGAGCGGATCGCCCGTCGGGAGGAGGGGCTCGGGGACGAGATCGCTGCGGGCCTCGCTCGGTGGGCGGAGAAGGTGGGGGCCGAGTTCGCGATGACGGTGAAAGGGGTTGAGGTACCGATGCACGAGCCGCGGGGCAAGGTGGGACTCGGCCTCTCCTACGCGCTGAGCCCGCGCGGGGCGAACCACATGGAGGGAATGCACGACACGATGCTCGACCAGGACAACCCGACCCCGGAGCTGGGGATCACACAGCGGATGGACCGCTTCGTCCTCCGGGGGAAGGCGAAGGCGGTGGTGACCTACGAGAACCTGCGCTCGTTCGTGAACTCCCTTGTTTTGTGCGCGTTCGTGACGCGGGAGGTCGGAGCGAAGTACAACTTCCCCCTCATCCGAAAGCTCGTCGCCCACGCGACGGGGGTTGAGCTGGGGCCGCAGGAGATGCTGGCCATGGGGGAGCGGAACTTCACCCTGCTGCGGCTGTACGCGTCCCGCGCCGGGATCGGGCAGGATGCGGACCGTCTCCCGTCGCGGTTCCACCAGCCGCTGCCGCGTGGGGCATCGGCGGCCCGGCCGATCCCGCCCGACGCCTTCCAGGCGGAGGCCGAGGCCTACCGGCGGGCGCGCGGCTGGGAGGAGAGAGGGGTCCTCCCCGACCGGCTGCGAGACCTCGAGCTAGAGGATCTGATCTAGGGGTGCCTCGGGTTTTGGCGGTTAGCGACGAGGTGAGCCCGGCCCTCGAGCGGGGCCTTCCCGGGGAGGGGTTTGGGAAGGTGGACCTGATCGTCTCGTGCGGGGACCTCCCTTACGACTACCTGGGGTACCTCGTGGACGCGTTCGATGTCCCCCTCCTCTACGTCCACGGAAACCACGATCGCCCCCTGGAGGGAGAGAGGGGAACCATTGCCGCCCCGCAGGGGGGGACGAGCGTGGAGGACCGCGTCGTCGAGGTGGGCGGGCTCCTCATCGCCGGGCTCGGGGGGAGCCCCCGCTACGCCCCAGGCGGAGGGCACCAGTACACGGAGGCGGAGATGCGCCGCCGGGTGCGGAAGCTGACCCGAAAGCTTTGGCGAGCCCGGCGCCATGGGAGGGGGCTCGACGTCCTCCTCACCCATGCACCGCCACGGGGGATCCACGACGATACCTCTCCCGCCCACCAAGGGTTCGCAGCGTTTCTCCCCTTCCTCGTTCGCTGCCGTCCCCGCTTCCTCATCCATGGCCATTCCCCCCCTCGACCCGGTCTCCCCGTCCGGACCACGTTCGAACGCACCGAGGTCATCCACGTGCGGGGCCACGCCGTGCTCGAGGTGCCCCATGCCTGACCCCAAGACCCCGTGGTGGCGCCTCGTGCAAGGGATCCTCTCCCACGCCCGCCGCGAGCCGGCCCTCCTCCTCCCATTCGATTGGGTCAAGAGGCAAGTGGGGATCAAGGCCTGGCGCTATCCAGGCCTTCGGGAGGTAGAGATCGGCAAGATCGTGGGGAGCGTGAACCGCTACCAGGACTTCGATCGCGCGTTCCTCCCCCGGCAGGGGCGGTCCCCCCGCCTGCGCCAAATCGAGGAGGCGTGGGAGCGAGGGGAGCCCCTTCCTCCAGTCAGGCTGTACAAGATCGGGGACGCGTACTTCGTCGAGGACGGGCACCATCGCGTGGCCGCGGCCCGGCGTGCCGGGGCGCGCTCGATCGAGGCCGAGGTCGTGGAGTTCGTGCCCACTGTGCCTGTGTCCGCAACCGACACCCCCCGGGACATCCTCATCAAGGCCGAGTACGCCGCGTTCCTCGCCCAGACGAAGCTCGACTGCCTCCGGCCGGAGCAGGAGATCCTGTTCAGTGAACTCGGCAAGTACAAGATCCTTCTCGAACACATCGGTGTGCACCGCTATTTCCTGGGGATCGAGCAAGGGCGGGAGGTCCCCTACGAGGAGGCGGTCGCGTCGTGGTACGACCGAGTGTATCGACCGCTCGTCGAGGTGTTTCGCCGCACAGAGGCCCTCGCTCACTTCCCCGGACGGACGGAGGCCGACCTCTACGTGTGGGTGTCCGAGCACCTCCACTACCTGCGGGAGGCCTACGGCCCGAAAGTCGACCTCGCAGGCGCGGTGGAGGACTACGTGCGCCGGTTTGGGATCCCCGACGACCGAAGGAAGGCCGAACGCACGGGGAGCTCGCCCGAGCTGTGATCCGCGTCACACACCAGGTTCCGATTCCCCACGGACCCCTTCCCTCCGCCCGCGCGGCGCGGCGGGATACACAGAAGCGGCAACAGATGAAGGAGGTCCTGCCGATGAGACGACTGGGGATCGCGCTGGTGTGTGCCGCTGCGGTAGCCGTGCCCTCCGTGGCCCAACTGAGCGGGAGCTGGGAAGCAACCCTTATCGTCCTCCCTTCCCCGCCTGGGGTGGCCCTAGAAACCTGCGTTCTCACCCTAGCCTACCAAGTGGCTACGGAATGGGCGATCACGAGCACATCGACGTTCGGAACCCTCGGTCTCACGGGCCAAGCGTTCGGAGTGAACGGCGAATTCGGTCCCCTGTCGCTTACGGGAGGCATCAACTTCAACCCTCAAGACATAAGCGCGGTCACGGTGAGCTACCCCTCGAGTTGTACGCCGCAGACGGAGTCGGTGAGTCTCACCGCTCCCGCCTACATGTCGGCTTGGTTCAAGACCGAGTTGAACCTGTTTGGTGCAGGATTAGCCTTCAAACTCAACCATTGGGCCTACCCCTACACCCAGGATTCCACGGATCCCGATGACGTTGAGGACTACAGCTGGCCCTGCTGTCCCCCCCAGACGCAGAGCTATACCCTTCTCGCCCTCATCGTAACCGCCCCGCCGGCGACCCTGACTGCACGCTTCTCTGACTGCTGCACGGGGCTCGCGTTCATGGATGTGACCTTGACCCTGTCGGGGGCGTCGCTTTGCTGCGGGATCACCCATGACGTCGAGGTCTACTTCACCAAACTTGGATTCGGCTACCTGTTGTTCACGATCGATCTTCCCCTCTGCTGTGGGATTTCTGTCGAGGCATCGATCATGTACACCGTTGCTCAGAAAACGCTCTCCGTGAAGCCCAAGTGGAACGGCCTGGGTCAAGCTTGCTTCGAGATCTACGGTGACGTGCTGTGGGACGATGTGATGCTGACCATCACCGGGCTTGCGATCTACGGATACAAACTACGCTGCGACTTCAGCTCATGCTCCTACGCTGAGCTGTTGACGGCCCTCGATGTGACCAAGATCGAGGCGATCCTCGACAGCGAAGATCTTTTCCAGGGCAACGAGTTCGAGTACGTGAAGCTCGGCTTTTGTGGACCTGGGTGCTGCGGCGGCCTGTACACGCTCGCCTTGGCAGTGTACTTTCAGCCCTCAGGAACCTTGTTCGGGTTCACGCGGATCGGCGCAGACCTTGGGGTACCTCTCCTTGCCAACCTCAAGCTGACCCTCTCCTTCGGCGTCACCGCCACAGGGGGGCCTACCTCGCTTTCCGTCGGTTGGGTCCTCACCTTCTGAGCGCAGGGTTCCTGTTCAAGCACGGCCCCGGGGCTCCGGGGCCCTTCCTTTTCCTCGGAGGGGGAAGGTGTACGATCCCATTGACTTGCGCAGAAGACCACTCCCTCAGAACAAGGAGGCGTCGCGTGGGGGCGGTCGCAGCAGTCCCTGCCCTGGCCTTCGTTCCGAGCGGGTGGGGCCCAGCTCGTGATCTCGGGAGCATCGAAGTCGACCCTCCAGCTCCTCGCCGTGCTAGAGCCTCAGGGGACCGACCCCACCCTCACCGCCAAGGTCGGGATCGTGGTTTCGCGCGACGCCACGGTCGTGACGTTCACGCCCCGTTGGCCCGGATCTCCGGGTGCGTCACCGTGCACGGAGGTCTGATGTGGAGGGGGCCCTTGTTCGGGCGCCGGCGCGTGCGGAGAAAGCCCACGGTTCTCGCCGGGGGAGGGATGGGGTTCAAGGCGAATGGGCAGTGGGATTTCGCCAAGGCGGAGCCCTTCAATGGAGAGCTGAAACTCTCGTTCTGAGGGGAAGCTAGGGGAGGTGCTCGGGAGGACGGAGCACCTCGTCGGGCTCCGCGGCAAGCCAGCGGCAGAACGCGTCCAGGTGCTCTGCTGCGGCGTCGAGGAGGCGGTTGCCCTTGGCGGCGGTGGCAGGGGAGGGATCCCCCGTCGCGCCGTTCTCGGAGAAGTCACGGGTGTCGAATCCGATTTCGATCCCGTGGAGGCGCTTCCCCCACTCGGGGGCCGCCCCGGCCGCCGCCTCCCCGTAGCGGTCCTCGTCCACGAGCTCAGGGGCGAACGCGAGGATGGCCGACGTCTCCATCTCCCCCGCGTGGGACCCCCCCGTCTCGATCGTGTCGGCGATGACTTCCGGGATCGCCCTCCACCATGAGAAGACGTAGGCGAAGATCCCTTCCCGCCGCAGGATCCGCGCTGCCTCGTCGAGGGCAACGGCGTTCCCTCCGTGGCCGTTCACGAACACCAGTCGGTGAAGCCCATGGCTGGCCAAGGAGCGCGCGATGCTCAAAACGTAGTCACGGAGCACCTGCGGTTCCACCCACAGCGTGCCCCAGAACTGGCGGTGATGCTCGGATACTCCCACCGGTACCGTGGGGAGGACGAGCCATCCTCCGTGGGCACTCGCTCGCCGCGCCACCTCGGCGGCGGTGAGGTGGTCCGTCCCCAGCGGGAGGTGGGGACCATGTTGTTCGGTCGACCCCACCGGCAGGAGGGCGACCCCTCCCCTGCCCAGTGCCCTCCGTGCTTCCACCCAACTCATCCGAGAGAGCTCCATCCCCCCTCCTTCGAAGGTCCACATCGGTTGCTTACGGTTGGAATCATCGCTATTCTTCCCCGAGTTTAAGGAGGTACGATGCGAAGGGCAATCGCAATCTTGGTTATCGGGACAGTGGCTGCGGTCGGCGTCGCAGCCGAGCGCGGACCGATCGCCATCCTCTCTGACGCCGATTTCACGGCCGACAACGGGGTGATCGGGGGATCGGGCACGCCCGGCGACCCGTACCTCATCGTGGGATGGGAGATCCGCGTTCCGTCGGGAAGCCTCTACGGGATCCGCGTCGAGAACACTACGGTCCCGTTCGTGGTCCGGGGATGCATTGTGAGCGGGGCGCTGGACTCCCGCGGGGCGGCGATCTACCTCGCCGATACGAGCGGGGGAACGATTGAGGGCTGCACGGTGGTGGACAGCATCAATGGGCTGCGTATCGAGACATCGACGGACATCACCGTTCGCGACAACTACCTCGGGGTGCGCGGAGTCGGGTTCGAGGTGTTGGGGTTGGAGGAAAAGCACTTCCGGCACGCGGTCGAGCCGACAACGACGGTGAACGGGCAGGAGGTCCTGTACTACTACGGCCTGTCGGGGCAGACGCTGGAGGGGATCTCGGGAGGAAACATCACCCTCGCTGCGTGCCGCGACGTCGCGCTGCGCGGGGCTGTGATCAACCAGGGGGATGGGATCACGGTCGCCTTCTCGGAGGGGGTACGCATCGAGGGAGCGGACATCTCCCGCGCCAGGGGAAACGGGATCCTCATCCTTTCCTCCCCCGGCACCGTGGTCACGACCTCCCCGCGGATCGCCAACTGCGCGCTGGCAGGCGTATCTGTGTTCCTCTCCGATGATGTGCGGGTCGAGAACTGCGGCCTCTACGCGAACCAGATCGGAGTGGTGGTGAACGGGTCAGACGGGGTGCGGGTGCAAGACAACGCGTTCGCTGCCAACCCGATCGGCGTCCTCGTCACCGGCGGAGCGCGGGAGACGGTGATCCAACAGGGCCTGTTCTACCAGAACACCCACGGTGTGGAGATCGAGACATCGTACGGGACCGTGGTAGAGATGTGCGCGTTCGCCGAATCCGACGTCGCGGTGTTCATCGAGGGTGGGGCGCTCTACCCCCGCGTGGCGTACTCGACGATGGCCCAACTGGGGTACGGGATTTCGACCCTTGCCTCGTACGGCGTGTACGAGCGAAACCTCATCGCGCGCGCGAACATCGGGATCATCTTTGAGGAAGCCTACTCCCAGGCCACCCCGACGGGAAACGTCGTCCGCCACAACGTCCTCTACCGCTGCACGGATGGGCTGTACCTGGGCACGGAGACCACGGGGACCTCTCTCTACGAGAACCTTGTGTGGGACTGCAGTAGAACGGCACGGGACCTCGGAGCAAACGAGTGGGCCCCCTACGGGCGGGGCAACTGGTACTCCAACTATGCGGGGTCCGACGCTAATGGGGATGGCATCGGTGATCTGCCGGTCCTGTTCGGGGGTGGGGGCAAAGACCCGGCCCCGATCATGGATCGTTCGTTCTACCCGGGCATTCCCGGTGTGGTGGGGACGATGCACGAACGGATCCTGACCCTGGAGGATGCCTCCGGAGAGCGGGTCGCGTTCCCGGCTCGGGTCGCGGATCTGCCTCATACGCGGTTCATCGGATTCCAAGGGCTCCCCATCGAGCTGGCGAAAGACCTCGCGATCCTGTTCGTGTTCCCGACCCCAACCGTGAGCCAGTTTCACATGAAGAACGTGTTCCTCCCGCTGGACATCGTGTTCTTCGGTGCCGACGGGGCGTTCCTGGGCCGGACCACGATGGAGGCGGACGTGCAGGACCTTTATGGGGCAGCCGACCCGTTCGCGATGGCGCTCGAGGTCCCGGCGGGACTGCTCTCCGCGCGCGGGTTGGGGCGGGAGGTCAGGCTCGTCCTGAACCCGTGATCCGGGCCGTGTTTTTCGACCTCGATGGGACCCTCGTCCGCTACCAGGGGGCCGCCTTCGAGTCAAGCTGGGGTGCCCTCGGGGCTGCCGCCGGGGTGGGGGCGCAGTGGGACGAGCTTCTCGCCCGGTACCACGGCCGGCTGGAGGAGTACCCGGACTGGGTACGGGACAACGCGGCCCTCCTTCGGGGGCTCCCCCTCGCGCGGGTGGAAGCGGCTCTGTTCCCGCCTCCCTACGCTCCGGGCTCCCGCGAGGCGATCGCCGAGCTCAGGCAGGCCGGATACCTGTTGGGGATCGTCTCGTCCGGGGTGAACCTCGTCGCCGACAGGGTGCGAGAGGAACTTGGGCTCGCGTTCGCGGTGGCGAACGAGCTTCTCATCGCCGGTGGCCGCTTCACCGGGGAGGCGGTCGTGCGGGTGGGCCTCGCCGACAAGCGCGCCGTCGTGGAGCGGGAGGCCCGTCGGTGGGGCCTCGCCCTGGGGGAGGTCGCGTTCGTGGGGGATCACCTGAACGACATCCCCGTGTTCAGGGCTGTGGGGTACGCGATCGCCTACGCTCCGAAGGAGCCGGAGGTGGCGGCCGCAGCCCACGCGGTTGTCCACCACTTTCGCCTGATCCCCGAGCTGGTGAGGGCCGCGAGTTGACGGGTTCCACGGCGATGGCCACAATGATGGGGAGCCCATGGACCGGCAACGAGGGAAGGAGGAGTTCGGCCAGCGGTGGCGGCAGGTTCTCGGGGAAATCCAGGATCGGCTGCTCCGTGCCTGCCTTCCCGTGTCCCCGGATAGGGTCCGTCGGGAGCGGGGGGCGCTTCTCATCGAGATCGACTCCCCGTTCAAGAAGGACTACGTCCGGCGCAAGATGGCGAAGCTCACCGAGGCGGCGCGGGCCGCGTTCGGGGAGGTGGAGGTCCGCCTCACCGACCCTGGCGAGCAGCGCGAGCTCCCGTTCACAGAACAGGCGGAGCGCCCCGTCCCAGTGGAGCGAGGCATCCCCTCCGCCCCTCCGGGGACCGAGCCCCTGACCCCAGCCCGGATCCTCGTCATCGGGATCGGGGGAGGGGGGATCAACGCCCTCGATCGGATGCGCGCGGCCCGCCTGACCGGGGTCCGGTTGGCGGCCCTCGACACAGATGAACAGGTTCTTTCCTCGTTCCAGGGGGGGACGAGCCTCCTCCTTGGGAGCCGGGTGACCCATGGCCGGAGCACGGGGGGCGATCCGGAGAAGGCCCGGCGGGCGGCGGAGGAAGCAGTAGAGCAGATCGAGGACCTCGTCTCGGATGCCCACCTCGTGTTCCTCACCTGCGGGCTCGGCAAGGGCACCGGGGGGGGCATCGCGCCGGTGGTGGCCCAGATCGCCCGCTCCCGGGGCGCGCTCACGGTGGGGGTAGTCACGCTCCCGTTCTCGTTCGAGGGGGAGGCCCGCGCCCAGAAGGCCCGGGCCGGGCTGGCGCGGTTGGCGGAGAAAACCGACGTCCTCATCGTGATCCGCAACGACCGGTTGCTCGAGATCGCCCCCTCGATCTCCGTCAACGAGGCGTTCCAGTTGGCCGACGATGTCCTGCTGCGCGGGGTGCGGGGGATCTCCGACCTCATCACCGTCCCAGGTCTCGTGAACCTTGATTTCGCCGACGTGGCATCGGTCCTGCGCGGGGCGGGAACGGCGATGATGGGGATGGGCGAGGCCCAGGGGGAGAACCGTGCTCTCCACGCGGCGAAGAGTGCTGTCACGAACCCCCTCCTCGAGGGAGGGACGATCAAGGGCGCGCGGCGGGTTCTCCTCAACATCACCGGCGGGGAGGACCTCACCCTGGCCGAGGTGACCCAAGTGGCGGAGTTCATCCGCCGCGCTGCGGCCTCGGAGGCCGATCTCACGTTCGGGGCCGTCATCCAACCCCAGCAGAGCGGGAAGATCGAGGTCACGGTGATCGCTGCCGAGTTCCGCGGTGTCCCGGTGGAAGAGGAGGAAGAGAAGGCAGAGCAAGTTCGCCCCGTGATCCCGCGGCGCCCCGCCGGGGAGAACCTCGACATCCCCGCATTCCTCCGCCGGCCCGAAGGGTGAGGATGGCCCCTCCGACCCTAGGTTCCCAACCCCCGTTTCGCTGGGGCCCCGGACCGCTCCTCGCGCTAGGGGCGATCCTCCTCACGGTCGCCCTTTCCGACGCAGCCGTTGGGGCTGCGTTGCGGTACGAGCTCGCGATCTCGGTCGCCGCAGGAGGAGGGATCTCCGGGGAAGCCACCGTCCACGGGACGGCTCCCGCGGACTGGCCAGAGGCCGTGTTCCGCCTCTACCCGGCGGCCCACGGAGCAGCGTGCCTCACCGTGACCGGGGCGTGGGTGGGGGAAACAGAGGTGGCGTGGGAGTCGATTGAGCCTACCACCGCGGCCGTGTCCCTCGCCGCGAACGCCGGCGACTCGTTCTCCCTCACCCTGCGCTTTGCCGGCCGGATCCCGGAGCTCGTGTCCAGCGATGGGTACGGTACCTACGCTCGCTCGGACCACGCCATCACCCTCTCCCAAGCCTATCCGATCCTCGCCCCTTGGGATGGGTCGTGGATCGCCTACCCCGTCCTCCCCTGGGGGGATGCGATCGTGGCCGATGTCGCCGCGTACGTGGTCGAGCTGACGGTCCCCGCCGGATGGATCCCCGTCGCGAGCGGGACCGAAACGGAGGTCTCGCCCGGGCGGTACCGGATCGAGGGGGACAACCTACGCGAGCTTGGGCTGGTCCTCGTCCGCGGCTATTGGGTGCAGACCGCCGCGGCAGGGCCACTGGAGGTGCGGAGCTTCTTCCTGCCCGAACACGAGACCGCGGGCCGGACTGCGCTCGCGGTGACCGTAGCGGCGATCGACGTGTTCACGCGCCACTTCGGTCCCCCCTCCCTCACTCAGCTGGACGTGGTCTCGGTCCCGTTGCGCCTCGCCGCGGGGGTCGAGTACCCGGGCCTTATCCTCGCCGGGGAGGGCTACTACAGCCGCTACCCGTCCGATCCCCTGTTCTTCCCGATGATCTTCGCCCACGAGGTCGCTCATCAGTGGTGGTACGCCGAAGTGGGCAGCGACCAGGTGGCCGAGCCGTGGGTGGATGAGGCGCTCGCGACCTACACCTCGGGCCTGTACTTCCAAGCGCTCGACCGGTTCGCCGAGATCCTACGCTACTGGGAGACGAGCTACGCGCAAGGTCGGGCGCGGAACGAGGGCGCTCGAATCGCGAGCCCGGTGTGGGACTTCCCTGGCGGCGAAGGCTACGGGGGGATCGTGTACTCCGGAGGGGCGCTGTTCTTCCAGGCGGTGCGGGAGCGGATGGGGGACGACGCGTTCTTCCACGCGCTCCGGCGCTACCGCGAGGAGTTCCGGTGGCGGATCGCATCCGGTGCGGAGCTCCTCGCGATCCTCGCCCAAGAGAGCCCCTCTCCCCTCGACGACCTCCTCGCAGCGTGGCTCGGGCTCTAGGCGCCGCGGCCGGCCGTCCCCAGCCCCGGGACGCGGAGCCGCCGCTCGACCCAGCGCAGCCCCAACGTGATCAACAGCACCAGCGCGAGGTAAAGCAGCGCGAGGACGATGAACACCTCGAAGTAGTTGAAGTGCCGGGAGGCGATCCTCTTCCCCACTCCCATGAGGTCGTACAGGGCGATCGAGAAGACGATGGACGAGTACTTGAGCATCAGGATGAGCTCGTTCGACCAGGGCGGGATCACGAGGCGGAGCGCCTGGGGGAGGACGACGTGGCGGATCGCCTGGAGGCGGGTGAGCCCGAGCGACCGCGCCGCCACCATCTGCCCAGCCTTCACCGCCTGGATCGCTCCCCGGAAGTACTCGGCTTGGTAGGCGGCCGTGTTCAGGCCGAGGGCGAGGATGCCGCTCGCGAACGCCGACAACCGGATCCCCCAGTTGGGGAGCCCGAAGTAGACGATGAACAGCTGGACGAGAAGCGGCGTCCCCCGGAAGAAGTGGATGTAGATGCTGCACGGGATAGAGATGAAGCGCCCCCCATAGACCCGTCCCAACGCGAGGAGGATCCCCAGTACGATCCCGATCGCGATGCAGCAGGATGTGACCTCCAGCGTCACCACGAGCCCGCCCGCCAGTTGGGGGAGGTAGCTGACGTCGAAGTTGAACGTCATTCCTCCGCTCCGTACAGCTCGCTGATCTTGCGCAAGAACTCCCCCGTCCGCGCCACCTCTGGGGAGCGGAACAGCTTCTCCGGCGGCCCTTGTTCCACGATCACCCCGTGCTCCATGAACACGATCTCGTCGGCCACGCTGCGGGCGAACCCCATCTCGTGGGTGACGACGATCATCGTCATCCCATCCTCCGCCAGCTGCGCCATCACGTTGAGCACCTCGCCGATCAGCTCGGGATCGAGGGCACTGGTGGGCTCATCGAACAGGATGAGCTTGGGGTCCATCGCCAGTGCTCGGGCGATCGACACCCGCTGCTGCTGGCCGCCGGAGAGGTGAGCGGGATACGCACCGGCCTTGTCCTTGAGCCCGACCCGGGTCAGTTCCTCCATCGCCCGCGTGGTGGCCTCCCTCTTTCCCATGCGCTTGACCTTGACGAGGCCGAGCCGCACGTTATCGAGGGCCGTGAGGTGGGTGAACAGGTTGAAATCCTGGAACACAAAGCCAATCTGAGAGCGGATCTCGTTGATCTTCGCCCGCGGCGCGGTCACCTCCACGTCCTCCAGCCACACCTGGCCCCGGTCGGGCGCGGTGAGGCGGTTGATGCACCGCAGGAGGGTGGACTTCCCGGTACCGGACGGTCCGATGACGACCTTCGTCTGCCCCCGGTCCAGCTGGAACGAGACGCCCCGCAGGACCTCCTCCGTCCCGTAACGCTTGTGGATGTCCTCGACGCGGAGGAGGGGGTCCATGGCCCTACCCATGCTCCCTGCGCGTCCCGCCCGGTTCGGCCGTCGTCAGCCCCGGGACGCGGACCCGTCGCTCCACCACCCCGAGGAGCCCGTTCCCGGCGTAGGTGAACACGAGGAAGATCAGCGCCACCACGAGGAGGGCGAGCATCGCCAGATCGTAGCGGCGATCCACGATGATGCGCGCGCTGCGCATGATCTCGTTCAGGCCGACCGCGTAGGCGAGGGTGGTGTCCTTGACCACGGACGCGAACTCGTTCGACCAGCCGGGTATCGCGAGGCGGAACGCCTGGGGGAGAACGATCGAGATCACCGCCCGGCCCCGCCCCATCCCGAGCGAGCGCGCGGCGAGCATCTGCCCTGGCGGAACCGACTGGATGGCCCCCCGGAAGACTTGGGACTGGTAGGCGGAGGAACGGAACCCGAGCGCCAGGGTGGCGGCGAGGAACGAGGAGATGTACAGGCCGAATTGAGCTGGGCCGTAGTAGAATAGAAACAGGAGCACGAGCGCCGGTATGCTGCGGAACACCCACTCGTAGACGAAGGCGACGACCCCCACGAACCGCCCACCATAGACCTGGAGGAGCGCGACCACGGTCCCCACGAGGAATCCTACGACGAGGAGGGCCAATAGGAGCTGGATGTTGATCAACGAAGACCGGAGGAGCATGGGCAAGTGACGGGTGACCTCGACCACGTTAGCGATGACGGCCTCCACAAGAGGAAGCAGGGACCCCCCGCCTGGAGGTCCCTGCTTCCACGAGCACGCTCTCCGCCTTCACGCCCCGGATGCGCGCTATAGCCCCAGCTGAGCCTTCATCGACGCGAGGAACCCCTCCAGATCCCCTGCGAAGATGAGGCTCTTGCTCGCGATCCAGGCATCCATGATCTCGTCGAGATCCGGACCGAAGTAGACCTCCATCAGCCCCGCGATGATGCTCCCCTCCTCGATCACCAGCTCCTGGACCCCACCGGGGGCATCGCGCACCGTGAGCCCAAGCTGGGCCAGCGCGGCGTTGATGCGGGGGAGGATGCCCTTCGGATCGCCCTTACGGACCAGGAACCCGAAGTACTCGTTGGTGTTGATGATCCCAGCGATGGTCAAGAGCTCCGGGTAGGCCGCGATCGAGGCTTTGGAAGCCGGCTCGTCTTGCACCACCGCATCGACCCGCTGGTTGACGAGGTCGAGGATCGCGGCTGGGTAGGTCTCGTACCCCTTGAGCTCAACGTTGACCCCTGCCGCCTGGAGCTCGTCCTCGACCCAATAGAATCCAGTCGTGCCGTTCTGCGCGCCGACGGCCCGATTCGGGCCAAGCCCGGCCAGCGCGGTGACGATGTTCAGCCCCGAGTCCTTCCGGATGACCACTGCTTGGTTCGAGAGGAAGTACGGCACGGAGAAGTCGACCGCTTGCGCGCGATCGGCGGTGATCGTGAACCCGGACGCCCCGATGTCCGCACGCCCCGTGCGCACGTTCTCGATGATGACGTCAAAGGCGACGTTCCTGATCTCAATCTCGAATCCGGCCACGATGGCGATGGCCCGCATCAGATCGAGGTCGAACCCGAAGAAGTCGCCTGCATCGGTCACCATCTCGAACGGCGCCCACGGGATGTCCGATGCCACGATGTACTTGTCCTGACCCAGAGCCAGTCCCCCCACGAGGAGAGCCCCCACCAAAACGCCAATCCCGACTGTCCGCACTCTCACCACCTCCGAAAACGAATGACGTCCTTTGACTATACAGGGGCCGGATGGGGAACGTCAACAGCGCGCTAGGCCAAGCGGCGGCGCGCCCAGTCCGCCTCCTCACCGGGGAGGAGGAACGGCTCGGGAGGGACGAAGCCGCGGCGGCGGACGATGTGGCGGTAGGGGAAGCGGCGGGCAAGAAGAGCCCAGCTCAGCGCGAGATCGTTGTAGGAACTGCGGGCAAGGTCCCACTCCTCGTCCGCCTGGGCGAGGCGATTCTGGGCTTGGCGAATGGCCTCGATCCGCTCCCGGGGGAGACCGCGGTAGATGTGGAGAAGGACGCCCTCCACGGCCCGGTCGGCGGCGGCAAGGGTGCGGGGGCCAGCCGCCTGGCGCAGGTTGGCCACCGCTTCCCGCAGGCGGGGCCTCGCTTCCGGGACGTACCCCGCCCCCTCCAGTGCCTCGAGCATGGTCTCTAGGGCCGAGATTCGCTCGGCAAGGGCCTTGCCCAACTCCTCCCACGCGGTGTCCACCTTGGCCAACCCTTTCGCAAGCCTGCGGACCCAGCGTCGCCACAGGACGGCCAGCGTTGCGGCGGCGACAAGGACGATGACGAGGAGGGCAATGGGGTTCATCGGCTCACCAGCTCCGCCCGCCGCCGCCGCCCATCCCCCCGCCGGAGAACCCGCGGCCGCCGAATCCGGAGCCCCCGCTCCACCCGCCGCTCCGGGTCTGGCGCGGGGCGGCGGTGGCCGCGGTGTAGGCGCTGTTCTGCAAGGCCACCAGGCGCATCCCGAACCAGTACGGGGCGAACGTGGGGAACCGACCCTGGTACCAATCCGGAGCCTTGGTGAGGAGCCCGTCGAACTTCTTCGTCCACAGCTCGGTCAGCCCAAGCGCCATCGCGTACGGGAGGAGCTCGTCGAAGTGCTTCTCCCGGGCCGCGAACTCGATCCGATCGACCTCGGCCCGCCGAATGTACTCCTGAAGGCCGAGCACGAGCCGCAGCGCCTCGATCCCCTTGGCAGTCCGCTTGGGCATGAACGGGCCGAACCCGATCACGATCAGCCCCGAGATCCCCAGGGCGAGGCCCAGGTACAGGGACTGGGTGAAGTACGCGAGGAACCCGGCGAGGACGATCGTCCCGATGCCGATTCCGTAGTAGGCGCTCCGCACGTGGTCGGGGTTTCCCACGTAGTACCCGTCCTCGCTCAAGTCCATATAGAGCCGCGCCTTGAGCCCGGGCATCTTGTCGTACAGCTTGTACTTGAGGTCGGAGATCTTCCGGCGCTCCGCACCCCCGAGGAGGGCGTCGCGGAGGGCCTTCTCGTACGGGGTGAGGGGGGCCTCGCTCTCCACCGCGACGAGCTCGAAGTCGTCGGGCTCGCGGGCCTTGTCGTCCGTCCACACCTCGCGGATCACGAGGTGCCCCTTCGTGGCCAGGGAGAGGATCCCCGCCGCGAAGTCACGGGGGTCGGCGCGGTTGTCGAGGAGGACCCCTGCCTCGGCCGGGCCCAAACCCTCGAGCGGCTTGTACTCCGGGGCGACCGAGCCCACCTTGGGGTCGCGCCCCCGCCTCCACCACAGGAGGAACATCCCCGCGAAGACGAGGATCGGGATCCCCGCGTACAGGTTGTCCTGGAGGAACCACAGGAACCCCTGCCACGCCCCGGGGAGGGCAACCGCTCCCTCGGGGATCCGCACCGCGACCGTGATCCCCTCACCGGGCCGGAGGGCCTCCGCTTCGCCCACGAGAAGGCCGTCTTCCCATCCCAGATCCAGCGGGTCTGTGGAACCGTACGGCCCGCGGAACCCCAGGGCGCGGACCTCGGTTGCCGCGACCCCGGGGGGAACGGCGATCTCCACCCGAGCTCGGGCGATCGGCATCGCCCAGTCCGTCCCAATCGCGTTCCAGTAGAGCTCGACTTCCCCCTCGTACCGGCGCAGGGCGCGCGCCACGCGGTAGCGGACGGTGTACGTGACGAGGCCCCGCACAGTCCGATCCGGATCGCCGATCTGGAGGACGAGGTTCCTCCCTTCCGTGTACTGCCGGTAGGGAACAGAGCTGCCATCGGCCAGCACCGCGTCCACCGTCACCCGCAGCCGATACGCCTCGCCGGTGGGGAGGCGGTACGAGATCGGGATCTCGCGGAAGATCCCATGACGGGACGCGGGGAAGAACACCCCGATCTCCTCGTGAACGGCGACGGTCCCATCCCCTCCGATCTCCGCCCGCACGAGGTAGTCGCGGATCTCCTGCCCGGCGCCGAGGGCGGAGAAGAGGAGGACGAGGACCAGGGCGAGGCACTTCATCGGCTGAAGTCCACCTTCGGGGGTTCGCCCATCGCCTCCGCGGGGAGCATGTAGAACTCCCGTTCCCCGATCCGGAACAGGTTCGCGATCAGGTTCTGGGGGAACACCTTGATCGCCGTGTTCAGGTCACGCACGACCGCGTTGTAGTAGCGGCGGGAGCGGGCGATCTCCTCCTCCACCCCCTCGAGCGACCTCTGCAGGGACATGAAGTTCTCGTTGGCCTTGAGCTGGGGGTAGTTCTCGGCCACCGCGAACAGGGACTTGAGGGTTCCGGCGAGGACGTTGTCCGCCTCGGCCTGCTCCTTGGGGGTCCGCGCCTTCATCGAGGCGGAGCGGGCCTCGGTCACCCGCTCGAACACCTCGCGCTCGTGGGTGGCGTACCCCTTCACCGTCTCCACGAGGTTCGGGATGAGATCGAACCGCTTGCGGAGCAGGGTGTCGATCCCCCGCCACGCCTCCTCGGCCCGCACCCCGAGCCGGACGAGCTTGTTGTACGTCGCCGCGATCCACAGGAAGAGGAGGACGAACGCTCCCAGGATGACCCAGCCGATGACCGATCCGAAATCCATGGCACCACCTCGGGGGCATTCTATGCGAACTGTCTGCGGGGGGCGAACCGTGGCCACGGCTTCCTCCACCGGCTAGACTCGGAAGAAGAGGGGGACGATGAAGCTCTATCTCGATACGGCGAACGTCGCAGAGATCCGGGAGCTGGCGTGGCTTGTGGATGGGGTGACGACGAATCCGTCCCTCGTGGCGCGGGAGGAGCGACCGTTCCACGACGTGCTGCGGGAGATCTGCGCCATCGTCCGCGGCCCGGTGTCGGCGGAGGTCGTGGCCTTGGATGCGGACGGAATGGTCCGCGAGGCGCGGGAGCTGGCGAAGGTTGCCGCGAACGTGGTCGTGAAGATCCCGATGACCGCAGCCGGGATGCAGGCCGTGCAGGTCCTGTCACGAGAAGAGGTGCGCACGAACGTGACCCTCGTCTTCTCCGCGAACCAGGCCCTCTTGGCTGCCAAGTGCGGGGCGACCTACGTTTCCCCGTTCGTGGGGCGGATCGACGACGCGGGAGGGGACGGGATGGGTGTGGTGGCGGAGATCCTCCCCATCTACCGCCACTACGGTTTCCCCACCGAGGTCATCGTGGCGAGCGTTCGTCATCCCGGGCACGTCCTGCAGGCGGCCCTCCTCGGGGCGCCCATCGCCACCGTGCCCTACGGCATCCTGAAGAAACTGTTCGGGCACCCCCTCACCGACGCGGGGATCGCTCAGTTCCTCAAGGACTGGGAACGCGTCCCAAAGAGCTGAGGAAAGCCTCCTCGCCCAGGGAGAACGGGGGTTACGTGGCCATGCATCTCGGGTTGCGGTGCGGGGGGATGATCCGGTGAACCACCTCCGGGTGGATATCCCCCTCGCCGCGGCCATCGCGGCGATGCTTATCCTGTGGGCATCGGCGTTCGCCGCGATCCGCAGCGCGTTGGGCGTCTTCCCACCGGGGGAGCTGGCCCTGCTGCGGTTCCTCGTTGCCTCGATCGTATTGGGGACGATCAGCATCAGCCGCCACAGCCCCCTCCCCACGCGTCACGATGTGCCGATGCTCCTCCTCTTGGGGGGCTTGGGGATCACGGTCTACCACCTGGCGCTGAACTACGGGGAGCAGACCGTGACCGCAGGCGCGGCGAGCCTCCTCATCGCCTCCGCCCCGATGTTCACCGCCCTGTGCGCCCGGTTCGTCCTGGGGGAGGAGCTGGGGCGGTGGGGGTGGGTGGGGGTCGCGACCGGTTTCGCCGGGGTCGCCCTGATCGCCATTGGGGAGGGGGAGGCGTTCCGCCTTGAGCCGGGGGCGCTCGTGATCCTCCTCGCCGCCCTCTCCGCCAGCGGCTACAGTGTCCTCCAGAAGAAGTTCGTCGTTCGCTATCCGCCGCTCGCGTTCACGACCTACGTCGTGTGGGCGGGGACGATCCCGATGCTCGTCTTCCTCCCGGGACTCCTTGGCACCCTCCGCACCGCGCCGTGGTCGGCGATCCTGGCTGTGGCCTATCTGGGCACGTTCCCCGGGGGATTGGCGTACGTTCTGTGGGTGTACGGGCTCACGCGGCTCCCCGCCTCGAACCTATCGAGTTTCCTCTACCTGAGCCCCGTCCTGGCGATCGGGATCGCGTGGGCCTGGCTCGGGGAAGTCCCGAGCTGGCTGTCCCTTGTGGGCGGGTCCGTCGCGATCGGGGGCGTCGCCCTCGCCAACGCCCGCGCGCGGGTCACGTAGTCCCCAACCTTGGGGAAAGAGGAGGGATCCCTCGCCCATCCCGGCCGATGAGGGGCGTGGCGGCGAGGAGGGCGGAGTAGATCGCCTCCGCGGTGGCCTCGGTCACTGCGCGGCACAGGTCCCCCATCGTCGGCGACCGATCGGCGATGAACTCCACCCGGATCCGCTCCGTCCCCCGTGGGATCCGCCAGCCGGTGGAGAAGGCGACGAAGAAGTCGCCGCTGCCCGTGGTGGCGGGGGCGCCGGTGCGGGCGGCGCCAAGGGCCATCCGGCGGGCGAGCCGCGCGAGCTGCGCGGGAAGGAGCGGCGCATCCGTGGCCAAGACAACGACGAGCGACCCCCCTCCGTCCTGTTCCCGTGCCCACCCGGCTGCTCCACCTACCTTGAGGCCAGGGGGAGGCGCGAAGTCCTCCTGACGGCCCATGTTCGGCAGCGCCAGCGCCCCCACCTTGAACGGCCCCACGACCCGTGATGCCGTTCCGATCCCGGACTTGAACCCGAACGCGACCATGCCGGTCCCCGCACCCACGCACCCCTCGGCCACCTCCTCCGACCCAGCCTCCAGGGCGGCGAGCGCATCGTCCTCGGCCAACGGGCGGGCCTCGATCGCCGACAGGTACCCGTCGTTGCACTCCAACACCACCGGGTTCACGGACCGCGCCTGCGGATGGCGGGCGAGGGTCCAGGTGAGAAGCGCATCGGCACACCGAGGGACGGCGAGGGTGTTCGTGAGGAGGACGGGGGTCTCCAGCTCCCCAAGGTGGAGGAGCTGCCACAGCCCCGTTGCCTTCCCATGGCCGTGGAGGACGAACGCCCCAGCAGGGAGGGGTTCGGCATACGGATCCCCCGGGGGGACGATCGCCGTGACTCCGGTGCGGACGGCCCCTTCACCCTTGCCGTGGACGACCGTGCAGTGCCCGACGAGAACCCCGGGGACATCGGTCATCATCCCCCGCGCTCCGGGCGGGAACCGCCCCAGGGAGAGCCCCGCACTCCGGAACGCGTTCATCCGTACAGGAAGAACTCGTAGGGGTGAGGGCGGGCAGCCACGGCACGGACCTCGGCCTCCTTGATGGAGATCCAGTGCGCGACGAGCTCTTCGGGGAACACCCCGCCCAACGTGAGGAACCCCTGATCCCGCTTCAAAGCGTCGAGGGCCTCGGCGAGGCTCCGTGGGAGCGAGGCCACCCGGCGTCGGCGGCCCAGCGGCGCGGCGTCGCTATCGAACGGACCCCATCCCTTGGCGACCGGATCGAGTCCCTGGCGGATCCCATCGATCCCCGCCATGAGGCAGGCGGAGAGGGCGAGGTACGGGTTGGCCGTCGGATCGGGGGGGCGGTACTCGATCCGCGCCTGGCCAGGGTCAGTGATGTAGCCGGGGATGCGCACCGCTGCCGTGCGGTTCCCACGGCCGAACGCGAGGTGGACCGGCGCCTCGAACCCCGGGCCCAGGCGGCGGTAGGAGTTCGTGGATGGGGAGACGAAGGCGGACAGGGCCCGGCCGTGGGCGAGGAGTCCCCCAACGTAGTGGAGGGCGGTCTCGGAGAGCCCGCCCTCCCCGGAGAACAGGTTCTGCCCTCCTTTGAGGAGGAGCTGGTGGCAGTGAAGGCCGCTCCCCGCCGCGGCGGAGAGCGGTTTGGGGAGGAAGCAGGCGACCATCCCCTCGTCGCTCGCCAGCCTGCGTACCAGGTCGACGGCAAGGGCCGTCCAGTCCGCTGCGTCGAGGAGCCGCCCCAGTCCGAGCTCGATCTCCATCTGCCCCAGTGGCCCCCCCTCGTGGTGGTGGTAGCGAACGGGGATCCCCCACCCCCCCAGGACCTCGGCCACCCGCTCCCTCAACCGACGGCCGCTGTCCTCCGGCCCCCCGGCATGGTAGGCGGTGCGGGGCCCGGGGACATCGTTGACCTCCGCAGACCCCAGCGGCACGACCTCCACCGCCTGGGAGAGGGGACGATCCTCTCGCAACACGGTGGCGAACAGGTAGAACTCGAGCTCGACCCCGAACCGAGCCTCGTCGGCCAGCCCCGCACGGGTGAGGAGCGCCTCCGCCGCCTTGGCCACGGAGCGGGGAGCGAGGGGATGGGCTCCCTCTCCAGGCTTGGCCAGATCGCATAGGATGACGACGGACGGCGGCTCGCGGGTGGGGTCGACGCGCGCGGTGGACAGGTCGGGGAGGAGCACCAGGTCTCCGTCCCCCCCCACACCGTAGTGAGAGGTCGCCGCTCCCACCCCCTTCTCGAACAGCGCCGGTGAGATCTCCCCCGCGGGAAGGGTCAGACAACGCAGGCGGCCGAGGAGGTCAGCCGCCCGGAGGTCCACCCAATGGATGTCCTCACCTTGGATCAGGGCGACGAGCTCGCTGAACGTCATCCTCCCTCCTTACGGCCTGGGCAGGGCAAGGTCGGCCGGCCCCCAGTCCGAAAGCGCTGCTCCGGGAAGCGAGGTTTGGATCAACTCGTGAACGATCGCGGCGTGCTTCACCTTCTCGCGGCCCCAGTCGGCAAGCATCTGCCCCGAGACCCACGGCTTGTAGATGGCCCCCGGACCGACGACACACGCTGGCCCCGGCTCGAGCTTGAAGTAGCACGGAGCGCAGGTGCGAACCATCTCCGGGGCGTCGTAGAACCGGTTGAACCCGCCGAACGAGTCGGTGAGGAAGATGTGGAGGTCGAGCGGCAATTGCACCGCCCTCCGGATCGAGGCCAGCGTGGGAAGGGAGAGGTCCCCCAGCGGGTTGAACGTGTTCGCCCCCAGGCTCTCGAGGACCTTCGCCCCGGCGGCGTTGCCGTGCCCAGCGAACACCGACACCTTGAACACCACGTCCGGGGGAAGGTCGCCCACCGCCCGCATCTGGGAAAGGAGCCACAGCAGCCCCTCGTCGAGGACGAGGAACCCGCGGAACCCGACCTCGACCGCGCGCAGGATGTCGGCGATCACGTACCGCAGTTGGTCCGATCCGCGGAAGCGGAGGCCGGAGAGACCCCCCTCGGGCGTCACGAGCTGACGGCCGGTGTCCCACCCCGAGCGGGGCCCGGGGGTGAGGATGACCTCCACCTTCGCCTCCGCCGCGATCTGGGCGAAGTCCTTGAGCTCGCTGCGGGTGAGGAGCGTCGCCCCCATGACCACCGAGATCATCCGGTGCACGGGGACCTTCCGCTTCCGGGCCTCGTCGATGACCGCCTCCAGGACCTCCGGCCGCTCGACCCCGGAGATCTCCATCCGGTACTGGGCCCCGTCGGGGAACCGGTGGGGGCTGGTGGGCAGATCGTAAGCATCCCGGCCGGGGACCCCGTGCTTCTCCATGAGTTCTGCCACCTTCTGCTGATCCATCGCGCCTCCTGGGCGATCGGGAAGTACCACGATGATACCCGCAACCTCGGCCCCCGGTTCCGGGAACGACGCTCGCAGGGGCGGTTCGCGTCCGGCCACGGGCTCGTCCCGACGAGCACAGCTCGGGACCGGGTTGGGCCGGTGGGGCTATACTCGCGACGCGTGTGGGCACCACCGCGATCGTGGGCGGGGTGTTCACCAAGGAGAGAGGAGGTGGGCAACGTGGCGGGGGCGGATCTTCCAGCGTGGGCGTTGGTCGCGATCGTGGCGTTGGGCGTCGTGCAGCTTTCGCTCCAGGTGCTAGCGCTCGTGACGGTGTTCCGCACACCAGAGGAGCGGCTGGTCACCGGGCGGCGCTGGGTCTGGGTTGCTGTTGTCGCGCTCGGGCAGCTGGTGGGGGCGATCGTGTTCCTCGCCGCGGCGCGGAAGCCGACCCCCGCGCCGGACCCGGTGAGCACCGCCCCAGACGCCGAGCGGGACGGAGCACGCCGGGCGGCGGACCTCTTGTACGGAGACCGGTCCCCCGAGGAGCGCCGCCGCAAAGAACGATGACGTCCGCCATCACGCTCCACGAGCTGACGAAGCTCTACGGGACAGTTTGTGCGCTCGACTGTGTGTCGCTCGCTGTTCCGAGCGATTCGGTGTTCGGTTTCCTCGGCCCGAACGGCGCGGGGAAGACGACAACCCTCCGCATCCTCACCGGGCTCGCCCGGCCCACCTCCGGAAGCGCGAGGATCCTCGGACAGGACGTGCTCACGGCCCCTCATACCGTGCGGTCCCTGATCGGGTACCTCCCCGACGTGCCGGGGTTCTACCCGTGGATGACCGGGGCGGAGCTCCTCCGCTTCACGGGCCGCCTGTTCGGCTTGGCGGGCCAGACGCTCCGCGCTCGCGTGGACGCCCTGCTCGACCTCGCCGGCCTCACCGGGGTCAGGGCGCGTGTGGGGGCCTACTCCCGGGGGATGAAGCAGCGGCTGGGAGTGGCCCAGGCCCTCATCAACGCCCCGTCCGTGCTCTTGCTCGACGAGCCGACGAGCGCCCTTGATCCCATCGGCAGGAAGGCGGTGCTGGACATGATTGCGTCTCTGGCGGGCCGGACGACGGTCTTCTTCTCGACCCACATCCTGTCCGACGTGGAGCGGGTGTGCGACACGGTGGCGATCCTCCACCGGGGGAAGGTCGTCGCCCAGGCCGGGATCGGGGAGCTGAAGTCCCGGTATGGGGTGCAGAAGATCGCTGTGGAGGTGGTCCCGTCGGCCGACCCTCTCGCCGCGGCACTGGCCCACGCCTCGTGGGCGTCGGCCGTCGAGCGCCCGTCCGACGATCGGGTCGTGTTCGCCGTGAGCGACGTCGAGCGCGCCCAGCGGGAGATCCCCGCGGCCGCGGCGGCCCGGGGTCTGGGGATCCGCAGGCTGGAGTCCGTCGAGGTCAGCCTGGAGGACGTGTTCGTCGACCTCGTGGGGGAACGATGAGCCCGTTCCGGGCGTTCCTCGGGAAGGAGTTCCGGGAGATCGTGAAGACGTGGCGGATCTGGGTCCTCCCGGGGATCGTCCTCTTCTTCGCCGTGACCGGGCCGGTGATCGCCCAGTTCACGCCGCAGCTCGTTCAGGCCCTGGCACCGGATACGGGCCTCGTGCTCCAGATTCCCGCCCCGACGTTCACCGATACCTACCTCCAGTGGACGAAGAACCTGATTCAACTCGTCACGTTCGCGATCATCCTCATCTTCGCGGGGGCCGTGTCGGCGGAACGCAGGTCAGGCACGGCCGTGCTTGTCCTGACGAAACCCTTGAGCCGCACCGCGTTCATCGTCGCCAAGTACGTTGCCCAGGGCCTGTTGCTGGTCACGACCGTGGTGGTCGGCGCTGCGACGACCTGGGCTCTGACCCTGGCTGTGTTCGGCGAGGCCCTGCTCGTTCCCCTCGTCCAGGCGACGGGGGTGTGGCTCGTGTGGGGACTGCTGGTCCTCGGGATCATGATCTTCCTGTCCTCCCTCGTGGGTTCTCAGGCCGGGGCGGCGGGCCTGGGATTGGGGGTGTTCGTCCTTTTCTCCATTGGATCGATCTGGACCCCCGTTGGGCGGTACAGCCCCGCAGGGCTTCTCGGTGCCCCCACGGACGTCCTCCTCGGCCGAGCTGGCCCCCTCCTGTGGCCGGTGGTCACGGGACTCGTCCTGACCGGGATCTCCGTCGCCGCAGCGGTGGTCGCGTTCTCGCGCAAGGAGCTCTGAGCGATGTGACGCCGGCGGACCGTTAGACGGGCCACACCCGAAGGAGGAGCGGAACGCCGATCGTCACCGCCAGGATCGGGGGGAGAGCTGCGCAACCGACGCCTCACCTCCACCCTAGCGACAGGTTCGCACCCGCACCCGCCGAGCCATCCGCGCGACCCCCTGCAACCTACCTCCTCCTGCGGTACGATGTGCGCATGGACCGGTTGTCGCGACAGGACCTGAGCGATCTCGTGGAAGGAACGTCGCCCCATCGCGTGTCCATCTTCTTGCCCACGGGTCGGGCGGGGCCAGCGGCTCGCGAGGGAGGGATCCGCCTCAAGAACCTCCTTCGCGAGGCGGAGGAACAGCTCGTGGCACTCGGGATGAGGTCCCCTCAGATCCAGGACCTCCTCGCCCCTGCGCGGAGCCTGGTGGGGGACAGCCTGTTTTGGTCGTACCAGAGCGACGGGCTGGCGTTGTTCTTGTCTCCAGAGGGGATGCGCAAGTGGCGCCTCCCGCTCCGGTTCGAGGAGCTGGTGGTGGTGGCCGACCGGTTCCACGTCAAACCCCTGCTGTCCCTGTTCACCGGCGACGGGCGGTTCTACGTTCTGGCCCTGAGCCAGAACCAGGTGCGCCTGCTGTTGGGGACGCGCCACAGCGTGACCGAGGTCCCCGTCGAAGAAGTGCCCACCGCCCTCGCCGACGTCCTGCGGCCGGATCTGGTTCAGAAGCACCTCCAGTTCCGCACTGCGGCGAGCAGCGGGCCGGGGAAGCAGGCCGTGGCCTACCACGGCCACGGGGGAGCCGATGCCGGGCACAAGGACGATATCGTGCGCTTCTTCCGCCGGGTCGACGAGGGTCTCCGATCGTACCTCGCCTCCGAGCCGGCTCCCCTCGTGGTGGCGGGGGTGGACTACCTCCTCCCTCTGTACCGCGAGGCCAGCTCCCACCCGCATCTGGTGAACGAGGGGATCACGGGAAACCCGGATCGGCTGACCCCCGAGGAGCTTCACGCTCAAGCGTGGGCGTTGGTCCAGCCCCACTTCCATCGGGCTCAGCAGGAGGCCGCGGACAGGTTCGCGGCGCGCCTCGGGACGGGACTCGCGTCGGCCCAGTTCCCCGAGGTCCTCCGCGCCGCCCGCGAGGGCCGCGTGGAAGTTCTGTTCGTGGCCGTGGGCGTGCAGCGCTGGGGGAGGATCGCCTCCACCGGGGAGGTCGAGGTCCACGACTCCCTTCAGCCGGGGGACCAGGATCTCCTCGACCTCATCGCGGTGGAGACCCTGGTTCGCAAGGGCACGGTGTACGCTGTGTCTCCCGACAGGGTCCCCGGGGGAGCGGACCTCGCCGCCGTGTTCCGCTACTAGGGGAAGCTGTGCCGGGCAGGCTCTTATCCCTCGAAGACTACCGCCCGCTCGTGGGGGATCCAGTGGTGGACCGGATCCGCGACAAGGCCCGCCCGTTGCGGGGGTTACACGTGACGCACGTCAACTCCACCTACTACGGTGGCGGAGTGGCCACCCTCCTCTCCTCCCTCACCCTCCTCATGAACGACGTCGGGATCAAGACCGGATGGCGGGTGATCCAGGGGTCGCCCGATTTCTTCAGCGTGACGAAGAAGTTCCACAACGCGCTCCAGGGCGGGAACATCAACCTGAGTCCGCGCAAGAGGCAGATCTACGAGGACACGGTGTACGAGAACGCCGTGCGCAACCATCTGGACCACGACGTGGTGGTCATCCACGACCCCCAGCCCCTTCCCCTCGTGGGGCACTACCGCAAGCGCGGGCCCTGGATCTGGCGGTGCCACGTGGACCTCACCTCGCCCCACCCCGAGCTGTGGGCCTACCTGATCCCGTTCATCGAGCGGTACGACGCGGTGGTCGTGTCCATGCCGGAGTACCGGCAGGAGCTCACCACCCCCCAGGTCGTGATCCCGCCGGCGATCGATGCCTTCGCAGTTCAGAACCGGGAGCTCTCGCCCGAGGAGGTCGGGGAGCGACTCGCCCACTACGGCATCCCCACCGACCTCCCGCTTGTGGTCCAGATCTCGCGGTTCGACCCCTGGAAGGACCCTCAGGGGGTCATCGAGGCGTTCCGGCTGGTGCGAGAGGAGGTCCCGGCGACGCTGGTCCTCCTCGGCAACGTGGCCACCGACGATCCGGAGGGGGAAGAGGTGTATCGGTCGCTCCTCAACCAGCGAGAGGAGCGGATCATCATCCTCAGCCGTCAGGACGGGGCACTCGTCAACGCGCTCCAGCGCCGGGCGGCGGTGGTCCTCCAGAAGTCACTGCGCGAGGGGTTCGGCCTCACCGTGGCCGAGGCGATGTGGAAGGGGACGCCGGTGGTCGGGGGAAACGTGGGCGGCATCCGCCATCAGATCGTGGATGGAGTGAACGGGTTCCTCGTGGCGTCCGTCGAGGAGGCAGCGGGGCGGACGGTGGAGCTCCTGCGGGACGACGATCTGCGGCGGGAGATGGGAACGAGGGCTCGGGATACGGTGCGAGAGCGGTTCCTGATGACGGCGCTTCTCGAGCGGTACCTGGACCTGTTCGCCGCCTTCGAGCCCAACTTCCGCCTGCGGGACGGGGGGAACTAGCTCCCCGTGGGCGCGGGGCGCCAGCTGCCAGCAGCAGGAGAGGTGGAGCGGAGATCGGGCTGCGTGTCGCTCCCGAGAGCCAGATCGAGGTCGCCGAGGGCTTTCTCCAGAACGCGCGGCCGAAGCCGCCTTCCTCGCGGCGGGGACGCCGTTCGGGTTGAGGTGAGAACCGTTGTTTGGGATCGAGAGCGGGACGAGCGATGGAGACGGTGTGGAACGTCCTGAAGTGGGTGCTGGTGGCCCTCGTCACCGGGTTCGTCGGGTACGTGGGGCGGTTCGGGGCGCAGTGGCTCATCGAGCGGGCCCGTGCCCGGCGGCGGGCCGCGGGGGAACTCTCCCCGCAGCGACCCCCCCCGAGCGGAAGTTCCCCGGCCCCCCGGCCAGGGCCCACGGACGAGCAGAAAGCGGAGAAGAAACGGGCGAAGGCGCAGGCCAAGGCGGCGAAGAAGGGGGCGAAGGGGCAACGCTGACCGCCGCGCGCTCGGCTGCGCCGGTCCCGTCTAGCGGGCACTGAGCAAGAGCCGAACCACGGGCCGCTCTGGCCTCCGCCGCGCTACCTCCACGAACCCGGCTTTCGTGTACATCGACATCGCCCCGAACCACATCGACGCATCCGCGCTGCGGGTGGGCTTGTCCACCGGGTATGCCTCCAACGCCACCGCGCCCCGCGCACGGGCGAACGCGATCGCCCCGCGCAGGAGCCCCGTCGCCACTCCCTGGTGCCGGTACGCCGGGGGGACGACGAAGCACACGACCGACCACACGGGCAGGTCGTCCACCGCCCTCGCCACCGGGGACCGCCGCAGCCGGGGGAACGCCTCCCGGGGGCCGAGCGATATCCATCCCACCGGCACCCCGTCGCGGTACCCGATCAACCCCGGCGGCGGATCGCCCCCGGCGAGGGCCTGCAGCTGCCTCCGGCGGTGCTCGGCCACCGTGAGGCCAGCCGGAACCGCCACCTTGCCGCTCTCGCGGTAGTACATGCACCAGCAGCCCCGGGCCATCGCGCACCCCCGCGCCAGGAACAGGGCCTCGAGATCCGGCCACCGCTCCGACGTCAACGGATGGATGATGAGGTTCATGGGGATCAGCATACAAGCGAGGAACGCCCTTGTCCGTACGTAGCTGCCAAGCCACGGCGTGCGTGATCAGGTCGGGGGGCTGCGCAGGCTCGGGAGCTGGTCGAGGAGGCATCTTCCACGGTGATCGGCGCTGTCAGGATGCCGACGGGATCGCGCCGAGGGGCGGAAGAGCGGAGGAAGCTGGTGCCAGAATCTCGTTGGTTGACCGTGCCTTCCCCTTCGGTCCCTGCCACGGTGGGGATTGTCGAGGGTGTTCATCCGTCAGGAAAGGGTGGGTCGCCACGCCCACCTCCAGCTCGTGGAGAACCGCGGGGTGGGACACCTCGTCCACAGGCGGTGGCGTGCGCATCGCGCGATGAGGCTTCTGGTTCACAGCCAGGGGACGATCACGTCGTCGGTGAGGAGAGCCGGGGGCCCGCTGAAGCGGATGATCCCGTGGCGGTCGATGAGCACGGTGTGCGGGATCGCCTGGATGCCGTATAGATAAGCGACGGCTCGGGCCTCGGTGAATGGTGCCCACAGGGCGATGAACCCGGTGTACCCGTTGGCCGCAAGGAAACGGGCTCCATCCTCCCGCCGGTGGTCGAGGTTCACCGCCACCACCTTCAGCCCCTGGGCCCCGTACCTCTGGCGCAGGGCCTCGATCGCGGGAACAGTGGTCAGACAGGGCTTGCACCACGTGGCCCAGAAGTCGAGGAGCACGGGGTATCCGCAGAACGAGGAAAACTGGACAGGGGTCCCGGACAAGTCGGGGAGCGTGAAGTCGGGGGCGCGTTGTCCCACCTGAGGCCCCACCTCCGCTTCCCCCAGGTCGGGAGATGAGGCAGGCGGCGGGCAGATCGCATCCGCGCCCGATGGCGCCTCCCCGCCGGTCCCGGCGATCCACCCGCTCGCGGCGAGCGCTAGGCCGAGCGCCACTCCCCACGCAACGCGTCGTCTCACCATGACCGGAACCTACCCGCTTCCGGATGGAAGCGCCATGGAGGCCCGGCGAAAGCGCGGTGGACCCCACCCCACCGAGGGTCGGTTGCGGGGGGACAGAACGAGGGTCAGAATTCACGTCGCCCCGTGGGGACGCGCCCGGAGGGATGGGTGAGCGGACGAAACCGCCGGTCTTGAAAACCGGTGAGCCGCGAGGCTCCGTGGGTTCGAATCCCACTCCCTCCGCCAGAAGGTGGCAACTCCCAAGCCGCGCGGCAGCGGGCAATCCGGGTCCTCCTGGTGGACGTGCCAGTCTGGGGTGCCCACGTCGTTGGCTCGGCTCTGGCCGATCGCGTGTACCATCAAGGCCCATGATCCTGCGGGCAGCGTTGGTGGACATGGACGGAACGATCTGGGAGTCCCCGCTACGGATGGCCGCTCTGCGGCAGGAGCTGGGGCTCCCCCAGGATGGCCGGCCGATCCTGCACGCGATCGCCGACCTCCCCCGGGGGGAACGAGAGAGGGCGACTCAGGCATTGCAGGACCACGAGGCCCACGCCGTGGACCGGGGAGCGCTTCGGCCGGGGACGACCGAACTCCTCCGGTTCCTTCGTCGCCGCAACCTCCGGTGCGCCCTCATCACCAACAACTCCCGCCGCAGCGTGGACCTCGTCCTCGCCCGCCATCCGCTCCCGTTCGACCTCGTGTTCACCCGCGACGATGGCCCGCTCAAGCCTGACCCCCAGGCGTTCCTCCTTCCCCTCGCCCGGCTGGGGGTACCTCCGGAGGAGGCGATCGCGATCGGCGACTCCCACTTCGACCTCCAGGCGGCGGTCGGGGCCGGGATCCGAGAGGTCATCCTCGTCCAGCCAGCGGAGTGGATGCGCGGGTTCTTCCCCCCAGGGGCGCGCCCGCGGGAGGTCCCCACCCTCAGGGAAGCTCAGGCCCTCATCGTGAGCCTTCTGGACGGAAGGTGAAGGGGCGCCGAGCGGCGCCCCCTCTCTCAATCGCCTGCACGACCCTTCTACCTACGCCACAGGCACACGGGCGCGGTCCACACGGAGCGGATGACCGAACCGTAGCCGCGCCCCAGCTCAACGTCCTCGTTGTCCACAAGGTGAATATCGAACAGGCTCCGGAGGGAAGCGCAGCCGGTGAGGGTCCGGTATCCCTGGGTCAGGAGGCGGTTCAGTCGCCAGAGGAGGCTCTCCACGGTATCCGACTTCCGCTCCACCCAGGCGATGATGTCCACGTCCGAACTCGGGCGAGTGCGGCCATCCATCGTGCTCCCGTAGACGTACACCGCCTGGAACGCGGACCCAAGGCCAGAGACGTACGTACAGAACTCCTGGGCCAACGCGTACCGGAACGCGGAGTGAGCCCCTGGGGCGCCCGCGCGGAGATCGGCTAGGAGCCGCTGCGGACTGCAACCCTCACGGGCGCCCGCGGTTCCCAGCGCTCGCGCGAGGATCCCGTCGTGGCGGACCGTCGGACCGAGCAGCAGGCTCGGGGTGCTGTCGATCACGGGAACACCCCCCGCAGCCGGATCGCCTCCACCACGCGCTCGAGCCCGATCATGAACGCCGCGGTGCGCAGGGAGACGTTGTGCGTCTTCGCGTTGTCCCACACCGACTGGAACGCGCGGCGCAGGATGACAGCCAACCTCTCGTTTGTCTCCTCCTCCTCCCAGTAGAAGTTCTGCAGGTTCTGCACCCACTCGAAGTAAGAGACGACCACTCCTCCAGCGTTGGCAAGGATGTCGGGTGCCACGATCCGGCCCCGTTCCTCGAGAATCAGGTCGGCCTCGGGGGTGGTCGGGCCATTGGCCCCCTCAACGATCACCCGGGCCTGGATCCGGTCTGCGTTGGCTTCCGTGATCTGGCCCTCCAGCGCTGCGGGTACCAACACATCCACGTCGAGGGTCAGCACCTCTGGCCCAACGAGGGGCTCCACTCCGGGGGCACCGTAACCCGCGATCAGCCGCTGCGGGGACCTCGAGACGTGCGCGAGGAGGGCGGGGATGTCCACGCCGTCTGGGTTGTACAGGGCCCCTGAGACGTCGGACACGCCGACCACCTTCGCCCCTTTGGCGTGAAGGAGCTGCGCCGCCACCGACCCCACGTTGCCAAACCCCTGAACGGCGACCGTCGCCCCGGCCAGCCCCTTCCCGAGCCGGGCCAGGAGCTCCTCAATCACGATCACCACACCGCGCCCGGTCGCCTCCCGCCGACCGCGGGCCCCGCCGACCGCGAGGTCCTTCCCAGTGACAATGCCGGACATCGGCTCCCCCCGGAGGGCGGTGGCCGTATCCATCACCCAGTTCATGATCCGAGCGTTCGTGTTCACATCAGGAGCCGGGATATCGTGGTGGGGACCGATAAGGGGGAGGATCATCGCCGTGTAGCGGCGGGTGAGCCGCTCCAGCTCTCCCTCGGAGAGGGTGGTCGGATCACACACGACCCCACCCTTGCCCCCACCCAATGGGATGTCCACAACTGCACATTTCCACGTCATCCAGCCCGCCAGGGCCTTCACCTCGTCGATCGTCACCGCCGGGTGAAAGCGAATCCCTCCCTTGCACGGGCCACGGACCGAGGAGTGCT
>JACIWJ010000080.1 GCA_014361015.1 Candidatus Bipolaricaulota bacterium
TGGGCGGCGATCTCCGCCGCAAGGCGCGCTTCGGTCGCGGGGAGATCCCCCGCCCCCGGAAGAAGCCCGACGCGGACCACATCACCGGGAAGGACGTGGCGCGAGAGGTCCAGGACCGCCGGCCCGGAGAGGCCACGGTGGGTGAACAGGACGTCCCCGTGTCCGCTGGCAACTCTCTTTCGCCCTCGACCCACGGACAGGGCCGTGGAAAGGGAGACACCCGCGCAAGGAGCGAACGGCGCGAACGCCCTCCGCTCGATCCGCAACGCAACGAGCGCCGGACGGGGCGGAACCACCGAGTGGCCCAGCGACACCGCCAGCCGGTACCCGTCGCCGGTGGCGCCCAACGAGGGGTACGACCGGCCGCCCGTGGCCAGGACGACCGTCTTCCCCTCCACAACCAGCTCTCCGTCCAGAGAACCCACGACGACAAACCGCGAGCGCTCGACCCGAACAGAGCGGACCCGGACCCCGGTCCTCAGCTCGACCCTTCGCCACCGGGCCTCGGCGAGGAGGAGGTCGAGCACGTCCCCTGCCCGGCGGGAACAGGGGAAGACGCGGCCGGCGGGGTCCCCGGCCAGGGGGACGCCCCGCTGGGCGCACCAGTGGACGAGATCGGTGTTGGAGAACGCGTAGAGGGCCGGGCGGAGGAACCGGCCCGCGTCGCCCGGCCGGTCGCCACCGCCGTAGTGGGCGAGGAGGTCTGCGATCTCCCCCTCGTGGGTGAGGTTGCACGCCCCGCCGCCGGAGGCGAGGAGCTTGCGGGCGGGGGTGGGCATGCGTTCGAGCACGAGGGCCCGCGCTCCCGCTTCGGCGGCGGAGATCGCCGCGAACAGGCCGGCCGGGCCCCCCCCCACGACGACCACGTCCCACACCATGGGGGCGAGTATAGGCCGTCCCATGGTTGCGGAGCGAGCCGGGATCGGGTAGGACCGACCCATGGACCGCGCGACGATCGCCAGACTCCCCAAGTTCGACCTTCACTGCCACCTCGACGGCTCTCTTCGCCCAGGGACGGTGCGCGAACTGTGGGATGATTTGCCAGAGAGACGGAGGCCGCACATCGCGGACGAGGTGGAGAAGGCTGTCCTCCCCCCCGTGCCGTGCACGCTGGAGAAGTACCTCGAGGCGTTCCGGATCACGGTCGCCCTTCTCCAGACCCCCGACGCCCTCGAACGGGCGGCGTGGGAGCTGTGCCAGGACGCGGCAAACGAGAACGTAGTCTACATCGAAGTCCGGTTCGCCCCGCTCCTCCACCTGCGCCGGGGGCTGAGCCCGAGCCGGGTCGTCGAGGCAGCCCTCGCCGGGA
>JACIWJ010000081.1 GCA_014361015.1 Candidatus Bipolaricaulota bacterium
CTGCCGCGGGCGGACCGCGAGCGGCGCCTGCGCGAGGCCGGGTACAACGTGTTCAACCTCGCGAGCGACGACGTGTACGTGGACCTCCTCACCGACTCCGGCACCGGAGCGATGTCCCAAGCCCAGTGGGGAGCGCTCATGGAGGGGGACGAGGCCTACGCGGGGAGCCGCTCGTTCGCACGCTTCCTGGAGGCCGTTCGGGGGATCACAGGCCTCCCCTACGTCCTGCCGACCCACCAAGGGCGGGGGGCGGAGAACGTGCTGTTCTCCACGGTCCTCAAGCCCGGCGATGTCGTGCCTTCCAACGCCCACTTCGACACGACGCGGGCCCACGTCCTCGCCCACGGGGGGACGCCGGTGGACCTTCCGATCGCCGAGGCCCTCGACCCCGACCTCGACCGGCCGTTCAAGGGGGACATGGACCTCGCGGCGCTGGAGGCGCTGCTCCGCGACCCACCGGGGCGGATCCCAATCGTGATGCTCACCGTCACCAACAACACCACCGCTGGCCAGCCGGTGTCGATGGGGAACGTGCGTGCGGTCTCCGCGCTCGCCCGGGCCCACGGGATCCCCCTCTTCCTCGACGCCTGCCGGTACGCGGAGAACTGCCTCTTCGTACGCGAACGGGAGCCCGGCTACGGAACCGCCGACCCGCGGGACATCGCGGGGGAGCTGTTCGCCCTCGCCGACGGGTGCACGATGTCGGCAAAGAAGGACGGATTGGGGAACATCGGCGGCTTCCTCGCCGTTCGCGATCGCGCGCTCTACGAGAAGTGCCGGGAGAAGCTGATCCTCGTCGAGGGGTTCCCCACCTACGGCGGCCTCGCCGGCCGGGACCTCGCCGCGCTCGCGGTGGGTCTGGAGGAGGCCCTCGACCTCCGCTACCTCCAGGACCGGATCGGTCAGGTGCGGTGGCTGGGGGAGCGCCTGCGGGAGGCGGGGATCCCCGTCTACTGGCCGCCGGGCGGGCACGCCGTGTACGTGGACGCGGGGAGGCTTCTCCCCCACATCCCGCGCGAGGCGTTCCCCGGCCAGGCGCTTGTGGCCGCCCTGTACCTGGAGGGCGGGATCCGCGCCGTGGAGGTGGGATCGGCGATGATGGGGCCCCAGGCGCGGATGGAGCTCGTCCGGCTGGCGATCCCTCGCCGGACCTACACCCAGGAGCACCTCGCCGCGGTGGTCGAGGCGCTCCGCCGCATCGTGGACCACGCGCGCCAGGTCCCGGGGCTGAGGCTCGTCGAGGGGGAGGGGCCCCTCCGCCA
>JACIWJ010000082.1 GCA_014361015.1 Candidatus Bipolaricaulota bacterium
AAGATGCGCATGGATCCCTCCCTGAGGCGGGAAGTATAGATGGGCTCCGGTCAGGTCACAAGGCAAAGCTCTGCCAGCCAGGGCGCTCGGTGCGGTTCGCACGTCGCGCTGGATCCCTTGCCCGATGTGGATCCGTGCGCTGCTCTTCAATAGAGGAAGACGGCCCGGCCACAAGGGGTGACGACGGAGGATGACCGGACCGGACGCGACAACCGTCGGCTGTGCCTCCTGTCCCTCCCGCCCCCGGTGTGTCCTCTTGGCTGTGGAACCCGAAGCCCTCCGAAGGTCCGCGTCACGCGTCCAGTGGGTCCGGTTCGAGAGGGGGACGGCGATCGTCCACGAGGGAACTCCCTCTACAGGCTAGGTCTTTCTCTGTCGCGGCGGGCCCGGCTCACCGTGAGCGCGGAGGACGGCAAGAGGTTGCTGCTGCAGTTCTGCGGCCCGGGAGAGCTTCTCGCGGGGTCGTTCTCTGGGGCCCACTGCTTCTCGATGATCGCCGCCTCGCGCTGCGTGGTGGGGTTCGTCCCCCGCGAGCACGTCCTGGACCTTGGCCGGCGGTACCCGGAGTTGCTCGCCGCGACCCACCTGCGCTGGGAGGAGAGGGAGCGTGTTCTGGCAAAGCGCTTGGTGGACCTAGCCTACGCGAGTACCCGACGGCGCCTGGTGCGGGTCCTCCTGGAGCTGGCGGAGGAGCACGGGGTACGGGAGGGTGCCAAGATGCGGATTGACCTCCCGCTATCGCTTGGGGACCTGGCGGGGATGATCGGAGCGAGCCGGCAGGCGACGTGCGAGGAAGTTCAGCTACTGCGCGCCGAGGGGTTGATCGAAGTTGCCTCGCCGCGGGTCTTCCTTGCGGACGTCGAGCACCTGCGCCAGCTCAGCTGACGAATGTCCTCCTCTCGGAAGAATCCTCGTTCTAGACCCTACTTCGCCCTCTGCGTTCGCCTCGACAAACGCCGTCGTTCGCCTAGACTGTCCAGTACCGCAATGCTGTTGACACGTTAGGCCTCCTTGGCCGGTGCGTGAGCCGCCGCTCCCCAGAACACCTCCGCCGGAGTGCGTCCCTGGGTCCGGTACCCGTGGTGCGGTCGCTCCTCGTTGTAGAACTGCAGGAACCCTGCAAGGGACCGCTGCAGTTGGTGAGCGCGGGTGAAGTACCTTCGTCGGAACGCCACCCGCCAGTGCTCGTGGAGGATCGTTCCCTGCAGCCGCTCCACGAACCCGTTCGTCCACGC
>JACIWJ010000083.1 GCA_014361015.1 Candidatus Bipolaricaulota bacterium
GTGATCGGGATCCTCGCCGCGTCCGATCCTGGATCATCGCGGCAGGGGTTCGCCTCCGGCGTGTCGGCGAGCGGCGATACGATCTACGTCCCCTACGAGACGATGGAGCTCCTGTGGGGGCCGGCTGACGACGTCCTGATCACCCTCGTGCGCACCTCCCCGGGGCGCGATGTGGAGGAAGTGGCGGCACGGGTGCAGGCTGAGCTGAGGGCGCGGGGGGCGAACGTCTCGACGGTGACCTACAGCGACATCAGCAGCGCGATCGGGACGGTCACGTCAACGGTGAGCGCGTTCCTGGCGGGGATCGCCGGGATCTCCCTCCTCGTGGGAGGGGTAGGGGTGATGAACACGATGTACACCTCCGTCCTCGAGCGCACGCGCGAGATCGGGATCATGAAGGCCGTCGGGGCGAAGAACAGTCACATCCTGTCCATCTTCCTGATCGAATCCGGGCTGATGGGCCTCGTGGGCGGGGTCGTGGGGACGCTCTTGGGGCTCGGGATCAGCTCGGTGGCGTCGGCGATCATCGGCCGCATCTTCGAGGTCCGGGTGGCGGTTGTCGCGAGCCCATCCCTGATCGCGGCCACGCTGGCCGGGGCATTCGCCCTGGGGGCGGTCGCCGGCCTGTGGCCTGCCCGGCGGGCGGCGAAGCTGCCGGTGGTGGACGCGCTGCGCTACGAGTAAGCGCGACCGATTTCCGATCTCTTTCCGGCCGAGGAGGTGGCCATCCCCGCGAAGCGACGGTGGATGAGGCGCCTGCTGTTCGTTTTCGCCGCGCTTGGCGTGCTCGTCGTGGGCGGCCTGGTGCTGGTCTGGGTCACGGCTCCGCCGGACTCGGTATCGGTCCCGGTGAAGGGTATCCCAGACGAGTGGGGGTCCCCGTCCCCCCCGGTTGAGCCCGGCCTCCCGGAGCGTGAGGGGGGCGGGGGGGAGTCCCCGGCCGATGGCGCCCTCGTTCCGGAGATGCCGGTTGAGTTGGAAGTAGCGACCGTTCCACTCGTTCACGTCCCGCTCGCCCCGTACAGCACGAGCGGTTCGCTTGCCTACTCAGCTCGGGGGCGCGTGCTCGGCCAGGAGAGCTATGCGCTCACCGTCAGTGCCCAGGGCGTCACACTGGAGTCAACCGGCTCCTTCACCGTTCGCCTTCTTGTCGTCCCGGTGCGGGTGACGTTC
>JACIWJ010000084.1 GCA_014361015.1 Candidatus Bipolaricaulota bacterium
TCCCACGGCGGGGGGGCGTTCTCCGGCAAGGACCCGACGAAGGTCGATCGCTCCGGCTCCTACATGGCCCGCTACGCGGCGGTGAACGTGGTGGCCGCGGGCCTGGCCGAGGCGTGCGAGGTCCAAGTGGCATATGCGATCGGGCGGGCGTGGCCGCTGGCCCTCAACGTGACCCCCCTCGGGACGTGCACCGTATCCCGGGAGGCGCTGGCGAAAGCAGTGAACGAGGTGTTCGACTTCCGGCCGGCGGCGATCATCGATGCCCTCGATCTCCGCCGTCCGATCTACGAGCCGCTCGCGTGCTACGGCCACTTCGGCCGGCTCGACCTCTCCCTGACCTGGGAGGAGCCAGACCGGGTGGAGGCCCTCCGCACCGCCGCTCGCCGCAGCTAGCCTGGGTCGTGTGCCCTGGACTCCGCATCCTGCGGGCCCCCGCCCCGGCGGCTGTCGGCCCCGCGCCGCACGACATCGAGTGGCTATACTGAGGCCATGCGGGTCATCGCCGACCTCCACCTCCACTCCCGCCACTCGCGGGCGACGAGCTCGGACATGGACCTCCCCGGGCTCGCTCAGTGGGCCAAGCGAAAGGGGATCGACCTTCTCGGCACGGGCGACTTCACCCATCCCGAGTGGTACCACCACCTCACGCGACACCTCCTCCCCGTGGGGGAGGGTCTCTACGCCTACGACGGCGTCCGGTTCCTGTTCACGGCCGAAATCGCCGCGATCTGGTCCCACGACGGACGGGTACGACGGGTGCACTTCCTGATCCTCGCCCCCAACGCAGAGAGCGCGGCCCGCATCAACGGCGAGCTGGCGCGGATCGGGAACCTCGTTGCGGACGGGCGGCCGATGCTCGGCGTGAGCGGGGAGTGCCTCGTGGAGTCCGTGCTGGGGGCATGCCCCGAGGCCGCCCTGATCCCCGCCCACGCCTGGACCCCCTGGTACTCGATCTTCGGGGCTCAGTCCGGGTTCGACTCCCTGGATGAGGCGTTGGGACCGGCCGCAAGGCATGTGTTCGCGATCGAGACGGGTCTCTCCTCCGATCCCCCCATGAACTGGCGGGTCTCGGCGCTCGATCGCGTGGCGCTCGTCTCATTCTCCGATGCTCATTCCCCGCCCCGCCTCGGGCGGGAGGCGACCGCGTTCGACCTCCCCGAGATCTCCTACCG
>JACIWJ010000085.1 GCA_014361015.1 Candidatus Bipolaricaulota bacterium
GTCGGTCTCCCCGTACGAGGGCAGAAGACGAGGACGAACGCCCGTACCTGGAAGGGGCCGCGGCCGGCGAAGGCCGGAAAGAGGAAGTAATGGCTCAGGCGCGGAAGAAGAAGGCGATTCGTCTCGATCGAGCGCGGGTGCATGTCCACTCCACATTCAACAATACGATCATCACCGTGACGGACCTCAACGGGAACGCGGTGGGCTGGCAATCGGGTGGGACAGCGGGGTTCACCGGATCCCGCAAGGGCACCCCCTACGCTGCCCAGCTCGCCACTCAGGCCCTGGCGCGCGACCTCAAGGACTACGGGGTGCGGTCCGTCGTGGTGACGGTGGATGGCACGGGATCGGGACGTCAGGCCGTGGTTCAGACGCTCCGCTCGCTCGGGATCCAGGTCGAGGAAGTGCGGAACGTGACCCCGGTCAGTCACAGCTAGGAGGCGCCAACAACGATGGGCAGATATGCGGGTCCAAAGTGCAGGATATGTCGGCGGGAAGGGGTGAAGCTCTTCCTGCGGGGGGATCGGTGTTACTCCGCGCAGTGCCCAGTTGCGAAGCGGCCTCAGGTCCCGGGCCAGCACAGCCGCTTCCGCCGGCGGGCCACCCCGTATGCGATCCGGATCCGAGAAAAACAGAAGCTGAAAAGGATCTACGGCGTTCGGGAGGCTCAGTTCCGCCGCTACGTGGAGGCGGGGAAGAAGTGGAAGGGCGTCACCGGCGAAGCGATCCTGAAGTCGTTGGAGAAGCGTCTGGACAACGTCGTGTACCGCGCCGGGTTCGCTCACTCCCGCCACCAAGCGCGCCAGCTCGTGGGCCATGGCCACTTCCTGGTGAACGGGCGCCTCACCGATATCGCCTCGTACGCGGTCGCGGAGGGGGACATCGTCGAGGTCAAGCCCCAGTCCCGCGATAAGTTGCGTCCGCAGATCAAGGCCGCCTCCGAGCGGCGACCCGTCCCGAGTTGGCTGACACGCGACCTTGAGGGGCTGCGCATCCAGGTGAACGCTGAACCGAGCGTGGACGAGCTGGAGCAGTCGATCAAGATGAACCTGATCGTGGAGTTCTATTCGAGGTAGAGATGGCTTCCTTCGTCTATCCGGAAACGGCAACATGGGTGGAGCCCGTCGATCCCCGCTACGG
>JACIWJ010000086.1 GCA_014361015.1 Candidatus Bipolaricaulota bacterium
CGGCCCGGCATCTTTTGGGTCGGGGTCAACGATCGCGTGACCGACCTGTTCGAGGGGCAGTGGCCGCTCCCCCACGGGGTGAGCTACAACGCCTACCTCGTGGTCGGGGAGCGGGTCGCCCTCGTGGACGGAGTCAAGGCCTCGTTCGGGGAGGACTTGCTTCGGCACGTTGCCGAGGTGGTACCGCCCGAGAGGATCGCTTACCTGATCGTGAACCATCTGGAGCCCGACCACTCGGGAGCCCTTCCCCTCCTGCGGCGGGTCGCCCCCCGGGCCGAGATCCTCGCCACGAAGGCCGCGCTGCCCCTTCTCGACGCGCTGTACGGAATCCGGGATCGGGTGCGGGCGGTGAGCGATGGGGAAACCCTCGACCTGGGTGGAAAGCGCCTCTCGTTCCACGCGATCCCGTTCGTCCACTGGCCGGAGACGATGGCGACCTACGAGGAGACGGAGCGGATCCTGTTCCCCTGCGACGCGTTCGGGGGGTTCGGGGCCCTCGACGGGGTCCTGTTCGATGACGAGGCGGACCTCGCCCACTACGAGGCGGAGGCGGTCCGCTACTACGCGAACATCGTCGGCGCGGTGTCGAAGCCCGTGCTCCGGGCGATCGACAAGCTCGGGGGCCTTCCGATCGAGGTGATCGCCCCGTCCCACGGCCTCGTGTGGCGGCGGGACCCGGGGCGGATCGTCGACCTCTACGGCCGGCTGGCCCGGATGGAGGGGGAGCCGGCGGTGACCGTTCTCTACGGTTCGATGTACGACCACACCCGGCGGATGGCGGACGCGGTGGCCCGCGGCGTGACGGCGGTGGGCGTGCCGGTGCGGGTGGTGGACGCGGCCCGGGTCCACCCGAGCGCCGTCCTCGCCGAGGTGTGGCGCCGAAAGGGGCTGATCCTCGGGTCCCCAACGTACGATTCGGGGATCTTCCCCGCGGTCGAGCACGCGCTGCGCCTGGTGGTGCGCAAGAGGCTCGCGAACCGGGTCGTGGGCTTGTTCGGCTCGCTCGGCTGGCAGGGGGGAGCGGTGCGAAAGATGGCCGACGAGGTTGCCCCCGTGGGCTGGGACCTCGTGGACCAGGTGGAGTTCAGGGGCGCGCCGCGCGCCGACGACCTCGC
>JACIWJ010000087.1 GCA_014361015.1 Candidatus Bipolaricaulota bacterium
GGGCTCCTCGTGGTCCAGGGTCGCCGCGCCGTGGCCGGGTACCTGGGGCCGGTGGAGGAGATTCTCCCCGTGACCTACACCGTTCCCGAGCGGATCCAGGAGGCGACGGCGGCGGTCGTGTTCGTCCTCGACCGGTCCGCCTCGATGTCCGGCATGGCCGAGGGCGTGGTCAAGATCGACCTCCTCAAGGAGGCGGCGGCCGCCGCGGTGGAGGTGATGCCGTGGGAGGACGTCGTGGGCGCGATCGCGTTCGACCGCTATCCGCACTGGCTCGTTCGCCCCGGCCCTGTGTCCGAGGTGAGGGAGGCCCTCTTCGCGGCCCTGCGCGGGCTCACCGCGAGTGGGGGCACGGACGTGTTCCCCGCCCTCGCCGCGGCCGTGGAGGCCCTTCTTCCCCTCGACGTGCGCGTGCGGCATGCGATCGTGATCTCCGACGGGAAGACGATCGTGGACGAGGAGATCCTCGCCGGGCTGCGGTCCGCGGTGCCTGAGGCCGGGATCGGGATCACGACGATCGCCATCGGCGCTGATGCTGACCTCACGGTCCTGGACGAGCTCAGCAGGCTCGGAAACGGGCGGTCGTACCTGCTCGCAGCGATGAGCGACCTGCGCCCGGTGCTCGTCGCGGAGACGGAACGCGTGGCCCGGCCCCGGTTCGTGGAGGTCGCGACCCCGGTCCTTCCCGGCCCTGGCGCGGCGGCGTTTCCCCTCTCCGGGGCGCTCCCGCCCCTCGCGGGGTACACGCTCACGTTTCCCAAGCCCACCGCCGATGTGGCGTTCCTCTCCCCGGCGGGGGATCCGCTGCTGGCGCGATGGCAACTCGGTCTGGGACAGGTCGCGGTGCTCAACGCCGATCTCTCCGGGATCTGGACGCGGCA
>JACIWJ010000088.1 GCA_014361015.1 Candidatus Bipolaricaulota bacterium
CGCCTGCAAGAGGTCGAACGGGAACTGGAGGCCCTCCTCCTCGCCCTCCCCAACGTCCCCCACGACTCGGTGCCGGATGGGACAAAGGAGGAGAAGGTCATCCTCCGCACGTTCGGAGAGCCCCCCAAGTTCCCGTTCCCCCCTCGCCATCATGTCGCCCTCGCCCACGACCTGGGGCTCCTCGACCTCGAACGGGCGGCCAAGGTCACCGGCGCGCGGTTCCCGATGTACGTCGGTGACGGCGCCCGGCTGGAGCTCGCCCTCCTCCACTGGATGCTCGAACTCCACGTGCGCGAACACGGCTACACCCCAGTCCTCCCCCCCATCCTCGCCAACCGCGCGTCGTTCGTGACCTCCGGCCAGTTCCCCAAGTTCGCGTCCGAGGTCTACGCCTGTCCCGAGGACGAGCTCTTCCTCAACCCGACCGCGGAGGCACTCCTCGTGAACCTCCACCGGGACGAGATCCTCTCCGAAAGCGACCTCCCCCGGCGCTACGTCGCCTACACGCCGTGCTTTCGCCGCGAGGCGGGGAGCTACGGGGAGGAGCAGCGGGGGCTGATCCGCGTCCACCAGTTCAACAAGGTTGAGCTGTTCCAGTACACGACCCCGGACGCCTCCTACGCCGCCCTCGACGAGATCGTCCGCCAGGCGGAGGTGGTCCTGCAGAGACTGGGGCTCCACTACCGCGTCGCCCTCCTCCCGGCGGGGGACCTCGCCCAACAGGCGGCGAAGACGGTGGACATCGAGGTTTGGCTCCCAGCTCAGGGCCGCTACTACGAGGTCTCCTCGTGCTCGAACTGTGAGGACTACCAGGCCCGGCGGGGGAACATCCGCTACCGCCCCACGGATGGGGGCAAGCCTCGGTTCGTCCA
>JACIWJ010000089.1 GCA_014361015.1 Candidatus Bipolaricaulota bacterium
ACGGGGATCGGGATGACCCACCTCCTCTTCCCCGGGCTCCACTGTTACGCCTGCCCGCTCGCGATCACCGTGTGCCCGATCGGGCTCATGCAGAACCTCATCATCTCCGGGACGGTCCCGTTCTACTTCTTGGGGACGGTCGCCGCCTACGGCCTCCTCCTCGGCCGCGGGTGGTGTGGATGGTTCTGTCCGTTCGGGACGGTGAACGACCTCCTCTCCTTCCGCAAGGTTCGCTTCCTGCGGGTCCTGTCCCCGCTCAAGCTCCTCGTCCTCCTCGGGACGGGGGTCGCCGCATGGCGCCTCGCCGACGCGTGGTTCTGCAAGCTGTGCCCCGCAGCATCGCTCACGGCTTCGCTCCCCTACCTCGGGCTGGGGGTGGCGGAGGTGAACGCGCCGTTCCTCATCCACATGGGGACCCTGGCCGCGGTCGTGGCGGGGATGGTCCTCGTTTCCCGGTTCTGGTGCCGCTACCTCTGTCCGATGGGGGGGCTCCTCTCCCTGTTCAACCGGGCGAGCTTCTTCGGGCTGCGGCTGCGGGGCGAGCGGTGCACAGCGTGCGGCCTGTGCGCTCGGTCCTGCCCGATGGGGATCGAACCCCACCGGGAGATCAACGCCGGCGATTGCATCAAGTGTGGGGAGTGCGTGCGCTCGTGCCCGAGCGGCGCGCTCTCCATCAGGTTCTCCCTTCCGGGAGCGAGGGGCCGTGATCCGCTACGCGCTGCTGGGCCTTCTCCAAGGGCTGACGGAATTCCTCCCCGTCAGTAGCTCCGGGCATCTCGTCCTCGCCCGGATCGCGCTGGGGGTGGACGCGCCAGGGGCGA
>JACIWJ010000009.1 GCA_014361015.1 Candidatus Bipolaricaulota bacterium
GGCACGGTGTGCGTCCCGGCGGGGAACCACGGATCCTGCAGGTAGCGGTTGGGCACGAGGAGCGTGATCTTCCCATCCGGGGTCAGGTTGTAGAGGTACACGTAGGCGTCGCGGGAGAGGGTGAAGGTGATCCTCAGCGCATCCCCGGGCGCGTAGGCGGCCTTGTCCGTGTTCAGGGTGACGGCGAGCGGCGGCTCCTCAGGAACGGGGATGATCCCCTGGGGGAGGACAGGCGCCTCTCCGAAAGAGGGGAGGCCCAGCACCGCCAACGCCACGCACGCTGCCCATGCCTTCGCGTTCATCAGGTACACCGCCTCCCATGGATCTACACCGCGGCCCCCGGGGGGGTTCAGCGAGGCGGAGGGTGGGCGGCCAGCGCCTTGCGCAGGGCGCGCAGGGGAAGGAGGGCGCACGAGAGGCGGGTCTTCACCACGCCCCCCAGGGCGGCGAGGAGGTCCTCGTCCGTCAGCTTCTCCACCTCGGCCACCGGTTTCCCCTCCACGAGCTCGGTGAGGATGGACGCCGATGCCAGCGAGATCGCACACCCCTCGCCGGTGAACCGCGCCGCGGCGAGCACCTCGCCCTCGACCTTGACCTCGATCCGCACCACGTCCCCGCAGAGGGGGTTCGCCTCCACCGCCGACCCCGTCGCGTCCGGGAGCCGCCCCTTGTTCCGAGGATGGCGCCAGTGGTCGAGGATGATCTCCTCGTACCCGGTCATCGGAGGGCCTCCCACACCCGATCGAGGGCGGAGACGAACCGCTCGACCTCGTCGAGGGTGTTGTACACGTGGAACGAGGCGCGGCACGACGCCGGGATCCCGAACCGGCGGTGGAGAGGCTGGGCGCAATGGTGACCGGCGCGGATCGCGATCCCCTCCTGGTCGAGGAGCGTGGCCACGTCGTGGGGATGGATCCCGGCGAGGGAGAACGCCACGAGCGCCCCCCGTGCCCCCGGATCGCGGGGCCCGTACACGGTGACATGGGGTCGGGCGAGGAGCTCGTCCAGGGCGCGCGCGGTCAGCTCCTCCCCGTGACGCCGCACCGCCTCCATCCCGATCCGTGTCAGGTAGTCCACCGCCGCGCCGAGCCCGACCGCCTGGGCGATGGGGGGGGTCCCCCCCTCGAACCGGGCCGGGGGATCGTCCCACGTTGCCCAGTTCAGCCACACCTCGCGCACCATTTCCCCCCCGGTGAGAAGGGGGGGGAGCTCCGCCAGGAGGTCGGCCCGCCCCCACAGGACGCCGATCCCGGTCGGGCCGAGCATCTTGTGGCCGGAGAACGCGAGCAGGTCAACTTCGAGCTCGCCCACGTTCACCGGCATGTGGGGCACGGACTGGGCGGCGTCGAGGACCACGATCGCGCCCACGCGGTGCGCCTCGGCTGCGACCGCCGCCACCGGGTTCACCGTCCCCAGGACATTGGACACGTGAGCGAGCGCCAAGACCCTCGTCCGGCGGGAGAGCTTCGCCCGGAGATCCTCCAGGTCGAGCGTCCCACCCGGGGTGACGGCCGCCGCGGCGAGGCGTGCCCCCCGCCGCCGCGCCGTCTCCTGCCAGGGAAGTAGGTTCGCATGGTGCTCCATCTCCGTGACGAGGATCTCGTCCCCCGGCTCGACCCGCGCCTCCCCGAGCCCCCACGCCGCGAGGTTCAGGGCCTCCGTCGTTCCACGGGTGAACACGACCTCCCCCGGTTGCGCGCCGATGAAGGAGGCGACCTTGGCCCGTGCCTCCTCGTAGCGCTCGTTGGCTTCCGCGGCAAGCGCGTACACCCCCCGCCGCACGTTGGCGTAGGACTCGCGGTAGAAGTGCGCTTCGGCTTCGATCACCGGACGGGGCTTCATGCTCGTGGCGGCGGAGTCGAGGTACACGAGGGGCTCCCCGTGCACCGTGCGGTCGAGGATCGGGAAATCGTTCCGGATGCGCTCATCCATTAGCCGATCGCCCTCTCGAAGCTCATCTCGAGGATCCCCTTGAGCTCGATCGCGTACTCCAAGGGGATCTCCTTCAGGATCGGGGACACGAACCCGTTGACGATGAGGCTCATCGCCTGGGCCTGGGACAGCCCGCGACTCATCAGGTAGAATAGCTTCTCCTCCGATACCCGGCCCACCGTCGCCTCGTGCCCGAGCTCCACGTCGTCCGTCTCCGCGTTGAGGATGGGGATCGTCTCCGTCTTCGCGTCCGGGGTGAGGAGGAGGGTCGAGCACTCGACGTGGGCCTTGGAGCCCTTGGCGAGGGAGGACACGTGGACCGTGCCCCGGAACACGGACTTCCCGCTCCCCTGGACCACGGACCGCGAGACGAGCCGCGACGTCGTGTCCGGCGCCCGGTGGAGCGCCCGCCCCCCGCTGTCGAGCCACATCCCGTCCTGGGCGAACGTGAACGCGAGGTTCTCCGTGCGCGCGCCGGGCCCGAGAAGGACCGTCGTCGGGTAGAGCATCGTCACCCTGCTCCCCAGCGACCCCGACACCCAGTCCACCGCCGCCTCGGCGTGGGCGAGCGCCCGCTTGTTGTTCAGGTTGTACACGTTCTTCGACCAGTTCTGGACCGTGGTGAACCGAACCCGCGCCCCCTCCTTGGCGAAGATCTCCACCATCCCCGAGTGGAGCGCGGACCGCGCGAACCGAGGTGCGGAGCAGCCCTCGATGTAGTGGACCGACGACCCGGGCTCGGCGACGATGAGGGTGTGCTCGAACTGGCCCACGGCCTCGGTCTGCATCCGGTAGTAGGCCTGAAGTGGGATCGCCACCTCCACCCCTGGGGGAACCCAGATGAACGTCCCCCCGCTCCACACCGCCCCGTGGAGGGCGGCGAACTTGTTGTCCTCGGGGGGGATCGCCTTCATGAAGTAGTCCTGGATCCACGGGTAGTCGCGCACCGCCTGGTCCATGCTCGCGAAGATCACGCCCTGGGCGCGGACCTCGTCGAGCAGGGACCGGTACACGACCTCGGAGTCGACCTGGGCCCCCAGCCCGGCGAGGGCCTTCTGCTCGGCCTCGGGAAGCCGGAGGGCCTGGAAGGTGCGGCGGATCTCGTCGGGGAGGTCCTCCCACCGCGTGACGGGGTCCACCGGGCGGGCGTAGTAGGCGAGGTCGGAGAAGTCGAGCTCAGCGAGGCTGGGCCCGAACCGGGGCAGGGGCGCCTTCTCGAACACGGCGAAGCACCGTTCCCGATGGGCCCGCATCCAGGGTGGCTCTCCCTTCTCGACGGATAGTCCCTCCACGAACTCCCGGGTCAGGGTGCGCGGGGTCCCCTGCGCGGTCATCCCCGCACCGCCTCGAACCCTTCCTCCCCGATCCGCTGGGCGAGCTCCGGCCCGCCCCGCTCGACGATCCGCCCCCCGTCGAGGACGAACACGTCAGACGGCGGGACGTGGTCGAGGATCCGTGGGTAGTGGGTGATGATGAGCACCGCCGCCCCGCCCGCGGCGAGGTCGCGGATCGCGCCCGCGATCAGGCGCAGCGCGTCCACATCGACCCCCGAGTCCGGCTCGTCGAGGAGGGCGACCTTCGGCTTGAGGAGGTAGAGCTGGAGGAGCTCGGCCCGCTTCTTCTCCCCGCCGGAGAACCCGACGTTGAGCTCGCGGCCATCGAACGCCTCCATCCTCAGGCGGGAGACCGCCTGGGGGTAGCTCTTCTGGAACTCGCAGAACCCCTGCCCGCGCTCGGCGCAGGCCAACCGCAGGAACTCCCGCAACGAGACCCCCTCGATCTCCGGCGGGTATTGGAACGCGAGGAACAGACCCTTCCTCGCCCGTTCGAATGGCGCCAGAGCGAGGAGGTCCTCGCCGTCGAGGGACACCCGTCCCCCCGTCACCGCGTACCCCGGCCCTCCCGCCAGGGTGAACGCGAGGGTGGACTTCCCCGACCCGTTGGGGCCCATCAACGCGTGGACCCGCCCCGGCGCGAGGGAGAGGGTCACCCCGCGCAGGACAGGCGTGCCGCCCACCGAGACGTGGAGATCCTCAACCGCAAGCACCGGCATCAACGGAGGCTACAGAATCCTTGCCCCGGCCGCAACATCCGTCGGGGACAGGGCTGGGGGTCCCCCTACGGGAGCAAGAACAGATCCTTCGGGTCGGTGAGCACGATCTCGGCAACCCCCTGGTACAGCTGAACCTCGCCCTGGGCACGGACCACGGTGCGCGCGATCTGCGTCCAGAAGCGTGGGCCAAACGCAGCCTCGAACTTTCCGACGTGGCGGGCGGGGATGAACAGGGTGAACCGGCCCGGGTCGGGGTACGGACGCCCGAGGTTGATGAACACGTCACCCCCGGGCCCGGTGCCGACGCTCTCCACCGGCCCCTCCACGCACAGATCGTCCCCGATCCGGTTCCGGGCCTCGGTCCACGGAACGGCCGGGGAACAGGCGGCGGTCGCGCCGGGCAGGGGGACCGCCGCAGCATGGCCGAACTGGGCAGCGTACCGATCGGCGCCGATCTCGGTCCGTAGGGAGAACAGGTCGGTGGAGAGGAGGATGAGGTTCACCATCAGCCGGCCATCAGGGTCGAGGTAGACGTAGGCGACCAGGGAACCGCTTGCGTCGCGCTCGGGCGCGTCAAACTCCAAGTACACGGACTTCCCCGCCACGAGCGTCGCGTTGAGGGCGGTCGCCGCAGCGGCGAGGTCGCCGCCGCTCGGGGCGGCCAGGCCGAGGTACCGCACGCGAACCGTCTGTCCTACCGACAACCCCGCCGGGGCTGGGCTTGGCAACTGGTCGATCCTCACCTCAACCGTCGTCCCGTCCACCACCTGGCCGACCGTGGCCACGATCGCCGGCGGCGGAAGCGGGGGAAGGCCCAACCCGACCACCGGGACCAGACACAGGACCACAGCCCCAACCAACGGACCCAGCTTCTCCACTCGGATCACCTCTGAGCGCAACGATACGGGAAGCGTGATCGCCCCGCCACACCGGGGGATGTCGCCACGACGGCGGCCGTGTCCCCCAAGGGGTAATCCCGCCCGCACAGCTCTCCCAAGCCGCTGGACGCCCGAAGCTCGCGGGGGAAAGATCGTCCCATGAAGGGGTGGGTGTGGGTCCTCCTCGTGCCGGCCGCGATCGTCGCCTCTCTCTACGCCCACGACTTCTTCTTTGGACTCCACCAGCCCTACGGAACGGGCAGGCCGAGCCCCCGATGGCCCGAGCTCGGCACCTCATGGCCGATGCATCCGGTGGACAACCCGGGGGACTGGCTCCCCAACGGCCTCGACGTGGCCGACGTGAACGGCGATGGGTTCCCCGATTTCGTCGTCAACTACGAGTGGACGGGCCGGATTCGCGTCGTGTTTCATCCGGGAGCGGACCTGTCACGTGACCGGCACTGGCCGGCGGCGGACGCCGGCACGTTCCCCAACGCCGAGAACGCGGCCTTCGGTGACTTCGACGGCGATGGGATTGTGGACATCGTCGTCGTCCAGGGGATCGAGCACCACCGGGATCCCGCGGCGGTGCGCATCCTGTGGGGAGAACGCGTCCCGGACCCCGCGGCCCCACCCTGGGGTTACACGTGGGCCGACGGGGGCCCCCTTCCCGAGAGTGTGGGGGTCGGGCACTATCTGTACGTCAAGGTTGCAGATCTTGACGGATCCGGGTTCCCGGACATCGTCGTCGGCGGCCGGGCCGCGCGCCTCGCTGGGGCGAGACGGACCCCCGATGCGCTGGAGAGCCTTGTCTGGACCGGGATCCGCTGGTTCCGAAACCCGCTCTCTTCCGGCGGAGATCCCCGCGACCCCGCCCAGTGGCAGATGCACGCGATCGACCCGGCGATCCCCAGTGGACACGGGTTCGTCCTCGCCGACCTCGATGGCGACGGTTGGCTCGACCTTGCGGTCAACAACGCGGATTGGGACACGCTCGACGGCGAGAAGGCAATCCTCCTGTACCGCAATCCAGGTCCTGATGGGATCGAGGAGCCGTGGCCAGTGATCGAGCTGTACCGGAGCCCGGAGTTCTACGGTAAGGAGCAGGTCGCGGTGGCTGACCTCGACGGGGACGGACGACCGGACATCGTGGCCCAGTCCGCGGACCTGGTCCACCTGTTCTGGAACCGGGGAGAGCGAGGTTCCCCTGTGTTCGAGCACGAAACGATCGACAAACACCCCGCGCTCCGCTGGCGATCCCGGCCGATTGCGGTCGCTGACGTCAACGGCGACGGCCGCCCGGACATCATCGGCGCCGCCATCCACCGGAACGGGATCCTTCCCCGGGAGGTCGCGGCGGTGTGGTGGCTCGAACAGACATCGGACGGCTGGATACCCCACGTGATCAAGTGGGGATCGGGGTTCCTCGGCCTGGGTACGTTCAACGGCGAGAAGTGGGACGACCTGGTACTGCTCGACGTGAACGGGGACGGCCGCCTGGACGTCGTGGCCAACGTGGAGGAGTTCAACCGGCTGCGGTCGATCCTCGCCGTGGTGTGGTTCGAGAGCCCGCTTGCGCCGTGACGGCGCCCGGGGGCCGTCGAGCGGCTAGGCCGGTGGTGCGAAGTGCGTCCGGCAGCGGGGCTCGTAGGTCTTCAGGCCGCCGATGAGGACCTCCGGCCCCCCGGTGACCGGTCGGCCGTCCACCAGCCGTTGGGACCGGGTGGCGGGCTCCCCGCACACCGTGCACACAGCAGCGAGCTTCACCACCTCGTCGGCGAGGGCAAGGAGCTGGGGCATCGGCCCGAACGGCTCCCCGCGGAAGTTGAGGTCCAGGCCAGCCACGATCACCCTCTTCCCAAGGGCGACGATCCGCTCGCACAGGGCCGGGAACCCCGGACCGAAGAAGTGGGCCTCGTCGAACGCGAACACATCGGCGGCCCCGGGACCGTTGGTCCACGCCGAGAAACGCTCCCAGGAGATATCCGTTGGCAGACGCTGACAGGGCAGGGACCGCCCGTAGTGGGTGACCACCTCCTCCACGGCGTAGCGGGTGTCGAGTTCGGGCTTGAACAGGACGACCTCCTTACGAGCGATCCGGGCCCGCTCCACCCGCCGCAGGAGCTCCTCCGTCTTCCCCGAGAACATGCACCCCGTGACTGCTTCCAGGCGCCCTGACATGACGGGGGGATCCTAGCCCACAGCACCGTCGGGCGCCAAGGTTGCTCGTGGCGGAGGCGAGAGGTAGAGTAAACCTGGAGAGCATGTCAGGGCACCGGGTGAGAGCGGACGCCTATCTCCTCCGACGGGGTATGGGGCTCGTCGCGGTCTACGGGCTCCTGCTGTTGACCGTCGTGGTCATGGCGATGCCCCTGTTTTGGATGATCACCACCTCCCTCAAGGACATCTACCAGGCCCTGCGTATCCCGCCCCAGTGGATCCCCAATCCCCCGCAGTGGGGCAACTATCCGGCGGCGTGGAATGCCGCCCCGTTCGGGATCTACTTCTGGAACTCGTTCTTCCTCGCCATCACCACCACGGTGGGAGACGTGATCACGAGCATCCCCGCTGCCTACGTCCTGGCGAAGATGACGTTTCTCGGCCGGGGGCTCCTCCTGAGCCTTCTCCTTGGGACGCTGATGATCCCTGGCCAGATGTTGCTCGTGCCGAGCTTCATCCTCATCAACCGCCTGGGCTGGTACAACACGTACTGGGCACTCATCATCCCCTGGACGGCCGGGGTGTTCGGGATCTTCCTCCTGCGCCAGTTCTTCAAGACCATCCCCGATGAACTGTGGGACTCGGCCCGGATCGACGGGTGCTCTCGGCTGCGGTACATGTTCCAGATCGCTGTGCCGCTGGTCCGACCGGGGATCGCCACCGTGGCCCTGTTCAAGTTCGTAGGGTCGTGGAACGCGTTCCTGTGGGTGATCATCATGACCGATAAGGTGGGGTTGCGAACGGTCCCCGTGGGGCTAAGGTTCTTCATGATGGACATCGGTACGGACTACCCGCGGCTCATGGCGGCAGCGACGATGGCGATCGTCCCCGTTTTGATCCTGTTCGCCTTTGCACAGCGACAGTTCATTCAGGGGATCGCGCGCACGGGGATCAAGTGAGGGGGGTGAGAACGGAGCGCAACGGGTGGTTTCTGGCAGCAAACACAAGAGGTGCTTGGACAACCTACGGAGGTGGGTGAGATGCGACGAATCGCGATATTAGCATTGCTGTGTGTGCTGGGCGTGGCGGCATCTGGGCAAGTGAAGATCAGCTTCTGGCACGCGATGAGTGGAGCCCTGGGCACCACGCTGACCGAGCTCGTCCAGAAGTTCCACGACGAGAACCCGACCATCGAGGTCGACCTCATCTACCAGGGGGGGTACGGCGCCCTCCAGCAGAAGCTGATCGCCGCGGTGGCGGCGGGAGAACCCCCAACTCTTGCCCAGCAGTATGAGAACTGGACCACGCTGTGGCTGGACGCGCTGGTGGATCTGGACCTGTTCCTCCCCCAGGAAACCCTCGATGACCTCCTCCCCCAGTTCGACCAGCTGTTCGAGGGGCGGAGGGTCACGGTTCCGTTCAACAAGTCGATCCTCGTCCTCTACTACCGGCCGGACCTTGTTCCAAACCCGCCGCGGACGTGGTGGGAGTTCGCGTCCATCGTCACCGCGATCGGGAAGGATGAGGCAAAGGGCGTCTACGGAACAGCGTTCCGTCCGTCGAACCCCGAGATCTTCTTGACCCTCCTCAACCAGGCCGGTGGAGCGATCCTGTCCGATGATTGGTCGGCTGTGACGATCAACGATGCAGCTGGCCTCGAGGCGGCGGAGTTCGCAGCGCGGCTGGCTCAGTACGCGCTGGTCGATAGCGCCTACGTGTCAGACGCCATCGCGAAGGGATTGACGATCGGGGCGTTCATCGACACGTCCGCGGGCTACACCTACAACATGAACGCCGCCAAGACGGCGGGGGTCCCCCTCGCGGTGGCTCCTCTTCCCTGTCACTGCGGGAACTGCGCATCCATGATCCAGGGGACGAATCTTGCGATCTTCTCGCCCAATCAGACCCGGGCGCAGATCGAGGCCGCGGCCAAGTTGATCGCGTTCCTCCTCCGCGAGGACAACACCACCTACTGGGCGCAGAAGACGGGCTACCTCCCGGTGACGCGAGGGGCGATCTACGGTGACGCTTGGCAAACCTACATCGCTACCAAGCCGGAGCAGAAGGCGATGACGGAGCAGTTGATCGCCGGTGGATTTGGCCAGCTCCTTCACCCGCGGTACATGGACATGCGCAGCCTGCTGATCACCTACTGGGAGCTCCTCCTGAAGGGAGAGGACACTCCAAAGGCGATCATGGACGCGCTCGCGGCCGAGATCGAGGCCATCAAGTAGGAGGTCGGAGGGGGCGGGGGAGGGGGAACCCTCCCCCGCGCCACTCCCGAGCCGGATGAGGCTGCCTGCGCTGCGCAGAGGCCGCCGGTTCTGGTGGGACACGGTGGAGGCGTACGTCTACCTCCTTCCCACCCTCGCCGTGTTGGGGCTGTTCACGTTCTACCCGTTCGTCAACGCCTTCATCTACAGCGTGTACGACATTCGGACCCGGACCGTGCCCGGCCCCGTGTTGCACGTCGCGGCGGATAGCACCGCGTGGGTGACGGACCTCGCCAGAGGACGGATCCCCGAGGGGCTCTCTGACGCCCTACGCGTGCGTGGAGTGGACCCACACGAGCTGTGGGTGCGCCTGCGTCAGGCCGACCGCTGGGTGGTCAAGGACGAGGCGTCGGGGCAGGAGTACATCATCGTCCGCGAGGGGGAGGAACTCCGGGTGCACCAGGCCACCACCGGCTGGGCGATGGAATCGGTGGGCTGGGCCAACTTCACCCGGGCGTTCCAGGACCCAGACTTCAGAAAGGCCCTCGTGAACACGTCTGTGTACGTGGGGGTCAGCGTGCCGACAACCCTGGTCCTCGCACTTCTCCTGGCCACCCTCCTCCACCGGGGGGTGCGGGGGAAGGCGTTCTTCCGGCTGACCAGCTTCCTACCCTACATCACCCCTGTGGTGGCGATCACGATGGTCTGGGCCTGGATCTACGATCGGAACTTCGGGCTCCTGAACTACTTCCTCCGCTCGGTGGGGAGCCTGTTCGGTGTCGAGGTGAGCCTGATCAACTGGCTCAACGACCCGCGGTACGTGATGCCGGCCCTCATCGTGATGAACGTGTGGCGATTCGTGGGATATCAAGCCCTGATCCTGCTCGCGGGAATGCAGGGGATCGACCGGGAGTACTACGAGGCGGCACGGGTGGACGGTGCGGGCGCGTTTGGGGTCTGGCGGAAGATCACGGTGCCCCTGCTTACCCCCCAGATGTTCTTCCTCCTCATCATCTCGCTCATCGGCTCGTTCAAGATCTTCGAGGAAGTGCTGATCCTTCTCCAGGGTCCGGGCCCGCAGAAATCCGGATTGACCGTGGTGTACTACGTGTTCACCAAAGCGTTCGACTCCGGGCACTACGGCCTGGCCTCCGCTGCCTCGGTGATCCTGTTCGCGATCATCTTCGCCCTGTCCCTGTTCCAACTGACCGTGACGCAACGGCGAGTTCACTACGAGCGGTAGCGAGGAGGTGTCCATGCGACGATTGCTCCTGTGCGTGATCGTGGCGCTGGTGTCCCTGGGGGGGGTCAGCTGCGCGGCCCAGCCCCCGGAAGGGGCGATTCCCGCCCGGATCCTGCGCTGGCACGACGGGGACACAGCCCAGGTCCGGCTCACGGGAGACCCTCCAGCAGGAGTGGGGAACTACGAGGCGGTGCGCCTCCTTGGGATCGATACCCCGGAGGTGGGGGAGCCGTTCGCGGACGACGCGACGCGGTTCTTTCGCTCGCTCACGATGGGGAAGGACGTGTACGTGGAGCTCAACCCCGTCGAGCTTCGGGACAGACACCGCCGCCTCCTCGTCCACCTGTGGGTGGAGACGGAAGAGGGATGGGTCCTGGTGAGCGAGGAGCTCGTGCGCGCTGGGCTGGCGCGGATCCTCGTGTACTACCCGGAGCACGAACCGTACTACTGCCGCCTCCTGCGCGCCCGGGCCCTCGCCCAGGTGGACAGGCTCGGGCTGTGGGGCACGTTCGCCGAGCCGCTCACGGTCGGCGAGCTCGAGGCAAGCCCGGTACGCTACGTGGCCGAGGTCATCACCGTGACGTTCCGGGTGTCCCGCGTCGGAGAGGACAAGTGGGGCCTCTCGCTGTGGGCCGACGGTAGCCGGTACGGCTTCCGCGCGATCATCGATCCGACGGCGTGCCCCGCCTTCTGGGAGGGCGCCTCCCTTCCCACGGGGGACTGGGTGGGCGCAACGGTCGCCGTAACCGGTGAGCTCCTGTGGGACAGCTTCGGAGGAGGCCCGCGCATCGAGGTGCGGTTCCCGGACCAGTTGGCGCTGACCGCGGAGGAGGGGGACGAGCGATGAGGCCTGCGATCCTGACCCTGGCGCTGCTCGTTCTGGCCACGACGGGTTGGCCCTCTCCGCTCCTGTTTGGGCCGTGGAGCGGGGCTCCAGGAGCGGAGGGGGTGACGATCTCCTGGATCTCCTCCCCCGCCAGCCCGGCACGGGTCGAGTACGGGCCACTCGCGGACTACGAACAGACGGGTGCGCTGCCGTACGAGGAGGTCCATACCCCGTCTGCTTCCGCGAGCCGGGAGATCGCCCACGTCCGCGTGGGGGGGCTGGCCCCGGCCACGTGGTACGCCTATCGCATCGCGTTCCCTGATGGAACGACCTCCCCGAGCGGCACCTTCTGTACCGCCCCCCCTCCCGGGGAGGGGGTGGCGTTCGCCGTGATCTCGGATACCCAGTGGCAGTGGACTGGGGTGAACCGGATCCAACTCGTCGCGGATGCGTTGGCGAACGATCCGACTCCCTTTCAGTTCATCCTCCACGCGGGGGATCTGGTGGAAAGCCCAACCCCGCGGTATTGGGATCATCTGTTTGCATCGTTGTCCAGGGCGTTGCTCCGTGCTCCGTTCCTCCCCGTGCTGGGGAACCATGAACGTAACAGCATTACCTACTATCAGTCGTTCGACCTTCCCCCAGGAGGGGGGCAGGCGGCGAAGCGGTGGTGGGCCCTCGAGTTCGGCGACGTGATCGTGGTGGGGTTGGACACCAACGTGACCCGGCCCCAGGAGTTCCACGACCAGATCGCGTTTCTCCGCGAACGAATGGCCGGTCCGTTCGCCCATCGGTTCGTGGTCTTCCACCATCCCGTGTTCTCCTCGGACGCCACCTACGGGCCGGGGACGGAGGGCCTGCAGCTCCTGTGGCACCCCGTGTTCGTCGACCTGGGCGTGGACATCGTGTTCACAGGACACGCGCACAACTACGAACGGATCGAGCGGGACGGGGTGACGTACCTCGTGGTGGGCGGAGGAGGGGCCGTTCTGCGGCCGCTCGCCGCCGAGCGCGTCGCGGGATCCCAGGTGGGCGATGATGACCACTACTTCTACGTGCGGGTGAGGACCGACCGCGGGGGGATCCACGTGGAGGCGGTGGCCGTGGCGCGGCTCGCGGACGGCGCGGTTGTTCCGGCAACCGGCGTTCTCGATCGGTTCACCCTTCCCCGGGATTGAAGTCGGGGGGAGCGAACGACGGGGGCCCCGTCCTCTCCCACCCGGTGGTGGGAAGGCACGTCTGTGGGGCGTGACTCTTTCCACAAGCTATACTTGGTCGAGGAGGTAGACGATGCGTGCTTGTGTGATCGCCTTTCTTCTGGTCAGCACGGTCGCGACGCTGGTCGGGGCCAAGGCGCCGCTCAACCTGGCCATCGTGTGGCACCAACACCAGCCCCTGTACTGGAACCGTCTCACGGGTGAGTACGAGCTCCCGTGGGTCCGCGTCCACGGGGTCCAGGAGTACCTCGACTCGCCCCTCATCCTCGCCGAGGTTCCCGGGATCGTCGTGACCTACAACCTGCAGCCGAGCCTCCTCTGGCAGCTCCTCGACTACGTCGAGATCACGGACGAGGAGCGAGCCCGCGGGGGGCTGTACGAGCTCATCGGCGCGGTGGACAACCACCTGCGGTGGACGTGGGACCTGGTTCACGCGCCGGAGGGCCTGGCCTCCGAGGTCCGGGCGGCGATGCAGGAGCAGTTCTTCTGGCTCAACCCGTACATGCTCCGTCCCGGTGGGACCTACTACGACCCCTACTACGCTCAGCTCAATACCCTCCGGGGCGTCCGTGCCCTCACCGACCAGGAGCTCCTCGATGCCGCGGGGCTGTTCCTTCTGTGGCAGATCTCGCCGGAGCTGCACGAGGAGTTGGGTCTTCTTCCCCTGCGGGGGAAGGGGGGATGGACAGAGCAGGACATCGTCCAGGTCATTCGCGCCCAGCACGAGGTCCTGACGCGGGTCGTGGGGGCGTACCGTGCCGCGGCCGAGCTGGGGACCGAGCTCATCACGAGCCCGTTCTACCACCCGATCCTCCCCTTGCTCGCCGAGCGGGGGTGGGACGAGGACATCTTGGGTCAGCTCGATCTCGCGCAGGATCAGCATCGGGCGCTCTCCGGCACGCGGGCAGTCGGGGTATGGCCCCCCGAGCAAGCGGTCTCGGATCGGGCGGTGGAGCTCCTCGCCGAGGCGGGGTTCGCGTGGACCGTGGCCGACGAGTGGACGCTCGCGGCGGCCCTCGGCCGCACGCCGACGCGGGCCGAGCTCACCCAACCGTGGCGGTTCGGGGACATCACGCTCTTCTTCCGCGACCACAACCTGTCCGACAGGATCAGCTTTGCCTACGGGAACAAGCCCACCGCGGAGGCGGTGGCCGACCTCATGGCTGAGATCAGGAAGTACTGGGAGGAGCTCGACCAGCCGGAGGAGCACGTGTTGGTGATCGCCCTCGACGGGGAGAACTGGATGTTCATGGCCGGCTATCCCGACAACGGGCGGGAGTTCCTGCGGGCCCTGTACGGGGAGCTCCTCCAGGCGGACTGGGTGAACACCGTGACGCCGGGAGGGTTCCTGGCCTGTCACCCCCCCGAACGGGAGTTGACGGCGATCCCCGTTGGCTCGTGGGCAGGAGACCTCGCCACCTGGAGCGGGGAGCCGGAAGAGGACGAGGCGTGGGAGCGGCTCGCTGCGGCCCGCGTCGCGGTGTTGACCGGGGATCCCACCCCCGAGGCGCTCCGCGCGCTGTACGCGGCGGAGGGCTCGGACTGGTTCTGGTGGTATGGCGACGACCAGGACTCGGGGACGGATGACCTGTTCGACTGGCTGTTCAAAACCCACCTCGTGGCCGCCTACCGCGCCGCCGGGTACGCCGACGCGGACATCCCCCCGGTGCTGTCCCTCCGCCTTCGCCTCCCGCTGCGGGCGAACCTGGGTGAGGTGAAGCCCGCCCTCGACGGACGGATCACGGACCCCGACGAGTGGGCGGAGGCGGCCGTCGTCCTCGGCTCAGGCGCGATCGAACGGGTGGCCGTGGCCTACGGAGAGGGCATCCTGTTCGTCCGCGCCGACCTCGACGGTCCGGCCCGCGACCTGATCGGAACGGGGACGAAGCTCGTCCTGTACGCGACCGGCAGGCCGGGGGAGCGAGCGAACACGACCACCCGCCACAGCGGGGATTCCCTCGGGTTTGCGCTCGTGTCGGCGGTGGAGCTCGACCTGGCCAAGGTCAAAGCCGACGGTTCGGGCTACGTGTTCCGCTACAGCGCGGACGGCCGGGGCGGCTGGCGGTTGACGTCGCCGATCCGCACGCTCACCTTGCGCGCCGCTCACGTCGACGCGGTGATCGAGTTCGGGATCCCGTTCGAGGAGCTCGGGGTGGAGCCCGGGGGCAGCCTGGTGTTGGCCGTGGCCCTCGAACGCGAGGACGAGCTCCTCGGGCACGCCCCGGAGCGACCCCTGTGGGCGCGGATCCCGACCCTCATCCAAGGGGTGGAGGTGTGGGCGATGGACGACCCCCAGGGGGACGACCACGGGCCGGGAACGTACGTCTACCCGCTGAACAGCGTGTTCGCCGAGATCGGCCTGTTCGACCTCCTCCGCTACGCGGTGTACGACGCGGACGACCGGTGGCAGCTCGCGTTCGACTTCCCGACCCTCCCCAACCCGTGGAACGGCCCGCAGGGGTTCTCCCACCCCATCCTCTACCTGTACTTCGACGTCGGCCCAGGGGGGAGGACGGACGCCCACGACGAGGGCAAGGCGGCCCAGATCGCGTTCAGCCCCGACCACCCGTGGGATTACTTCCTGAAGGTCGCGGGGTGGCCGGCGTACGGCCGCCACCTGTGGACGGCAACCGGCGAGGGTCCATTCCTCGTCGAGGTCGCCAGCGACCCCAAGCGGGGGCGGATCATCGTGACGATCCCCAAGGCGCTCCTTCCCGAGGTGCGGGGTCGACACTGCGTGCTCGTGGGGTCGCAGGACGGGTACGGGCCGAACCACCTCCGTCCGATCGGGGCCACCGCGGGCGAGTGGACGGGCGGCGGATGCCCGGATCCACTGTGGGCCCCGCAAATCTACGACTACCTGGCACCGGCCGGACTGTCCCAAGAGGAGGTCCTGTCCGGGTATGATCGGGGGAAGCAGCGCTACGCGGTGCTCCTGCCCGTAGAAGTTCAGTTCTAGGGGGTGAGAGCGACGGAGACGGAACTTGGTGGAGGCAATGCCAAGGACGACGTAGCGAAACCATGGACGAGCACAAGGAGGCTAGGATGAAGAAGCTGTTGCTGGTAGTGCTGGGATTGACGGTCGGGCTGGCGGCGTTCGCCCAGGCCCCGAAGCTCGTGATCTGGGCCGATGACACGCGAACCCCGGTGCTGCGGGACCTGGCTGTCGAGTTCAAGGCGATCACTGGCGTCGAGATCGAGGTCGTGGAGATCGCGTTCGATCAGATCCGGGGCCAGTTCATCACTGCTGCTCCGACCGGGCAGGGACCTGACATCATCGTTGGGGCCCACGACTGGGTGGGGGAACTGGCGGCGAACGGCCTGCTGGAGCCGGTCGACTTCGGGCCGAAGCTCGCCGAGTTCAGCGTTTCGTCGGTGCAGGCGTTCTCCTATGGCGGGAAGAACTACGGCGTCCCCCAGGGGACGGAGAACATCGCGATCATCTACAACAAGGCGCTCGTGCCGGAGATGCCGAAGACGTGGGACGAGCTCCTCGTGTTCGCGCGCCAGATCACGGATCCGACGAAGCCGATGTACGCGCTCGTCTTCCAGAACGGTCCGGACCCCTATCACTGGTTCCCCATGCTCTCGGCTTGCGGTGGGTACGTCTTTGGCCCGGACGCGAGCGGTGCCCTCAACCCGTGTGATGTGGGCCTCGCCAACGAAGGGGCGCTCCGTGGAGCCCAGCTCTTTGCGGACATGATCGAGGAAGGCCTGCTCCCGGCGGGCGTGTCGTGGGACACGATGCGGGCGCTGTTCTTCGGCGGGAACGCAGCGATGGTCATCTCCGGCCCATGGCTCGTTGCCGATACCAAGGCCGCCGGGATCGACTACGGCATCGCGATGATCCCGTCGATTCAGTGCGCCGATGGTTCGTATGGCGTCCCGAAGCCGTTCATTGGGGTCCAGGGGTTCATGGTGAGCGCGTTCAGCCAGAACAAACTCCTCGCGTTTGATTTCCTCCTCAACTACATCGCGACCACGGACACGATGCTCGCCCTGTACAACCGGAACCCGCGGCCGCCGGCCCACCTCCCGACGTTCGAGCTTGTGAAGAGCGATCCCGACATCGCTGCGTTCGGTCTCCAGGGGCAGAACGGCATCCCGATGCCCAACATCCCGGAGATGGCGTCGGTGTGGGGCGCGTGGGCCGATGCCCAAAGCCTGATCGCCAACGGCCAGGCCACGCCGGAACAGGCACTGCAGGAGGCGGTTCAGAAGATCAAGGCCGCTCTGAAGTGCCCGTAGGGTAGACCCGAGGGGGCAGCCCTTAGGGCTGCCCCCTCTCCCCTCTGTGGCTGGGCGGGAGGTCGTCGCACAGGGAGCCAAACTCGGGCTCCTCGCCCTATTGGATGCAGCGGCCGTCTGGGCTGCTGTCTCGCTTCTTCTGCGCGGGGACCATCTTCTGCTCGCCGTCCTTGCCGCCGGAGCGCTCCTCCTCAACTTCGTCGTCCTCTCCCGCCGTGCCTACCCGCTGCGGTTCCTCCTCCCGGGGCTCGTGTTCCTGTTCGCGATGGTGGTGTACCCAATCGGGTACACGATCAACGTGTCCCTCACCAACCTCCAGACGGGGAACCTCCTCACCAAGAGCCAGGTCATCGCCCAGCTCGAGGGCCGCTACTACCTTCCGCCAGACCACGCGACGTTCTCCTATTGGGCATTTCGGAACCCTCAAGGTGAGCTCCGGGTGATCCTCCTCGCCCAGGACGGGCGGAGCTACCTCTCGGAGGGGAGCCAGCTCCTCCCGGTAGACCTCACCGATCCCCGCTTCGTCCGGGGCACAGACGGGACGGTCGTCGCGTTCGACGACTTCACACGTCTCTCGTTGGCCCAGATCTACCAGTCGCTGCCTGCGCTCGAGCGGCTGGACCTCATGTTGGAGGGGGTCCACGTTCGCCTGGCCACGGTCCGCGAGTTCGGGACGTACCTCCGAAAGTACGAGTACCTGCGGGACGTTGACGCGATACGTGACCTCGAGACGGGGATCGTGTACACGGCCCGCGAGGGCTACTTCACCTCGCCCGACGGCGTGCGGATCGAGCCAGGGTTCCAGATCTACGTCGGGTTCAGGAACTACCTCGATGTCCTCACCAACCCGGGCATCCGCGCCGACTTCACCCGCGTGTTCGGCTGGACGGTGGCGTGGTCGTTCCTCACGGTCTTCTTCAGCTTCTGGCTCGGGCTGGTGCTCGCGTACCTCCTCAACGACCCCTACGTCCGGGGAAGGTTCTTCTATCGGTCGCTCCTCATCATCCCGTACGCGATGCCGGCGTTCATCTCCGCGCTCGTGTGGGCCGGGCTGTTCAACACGGACCTCGGGGTGATCAACCGGATCATCGGCGAGCTGTTTGGGACGAAGGTGCGCTGGCTGCAGGACCCGATGTGGGCCCGCGCGGCCCTCATCTTCATCAACGTCTGGCTGACGTACCCGTACATGATGATCGTCTCGTTGGGAGCCCTGCAGAGCATCCCCAAGGAGATGTACGAGGCGGCGCGGGTGGATGGGGCCACGGGCTGGCAGAGGTTCTGGACGATCACGATGCCGCTTCTGTGGGTGAGCGTCGCCCCGCTTCTCATCGGATCGTTCGCGTTCACGTTCAACAACTTCACGATCATCTGGCTCGTCACGGCCGGGCGGCCGGCCGTGCTCGGCGCGGCGACCCCGGCCGGGGCGACGGACATCCTCATCTCCTGGACGTACCGCTTGGCGTTCGAGGGCGACCGCGGGAACCAGCTCGGCCTTGCCTCGGCCGTTTCGATCATCATCTTCGTCATCATCGCCACGATCAGCGCGGTGAACTTCCGGTTCACCCGCGCGCTCGAGGACGTGAGCCGCGGTGTATAGTCGACCGAGCGTCGTGGGCCTCGTCGTCCGCTACACCCTGATCGGGTTGGCGCTCCTTTACGCCCTGTTCCCGGTCCTGTGGATCCTGTCCGCGTCGTTCAACCCGACGAACAACCTTCTCGAACAGCGGCTGTTCCCGGCCAATCCGACCCTCGAGCACTACCGCCGGCTGTTCACCGACCCCACTGTCCCGTTCCCGCGGTGGATCTTGAACACACTCCAGGTTTCGGGAATCACGTCCGTGATCACGGTGTTCCTGTGCGCCCTTGGCGCGTACGCGTTCTCGCGGTTCCGGTTCCGCGGCCGGCGGGCGGGGCTTCTTGGGCTACTCCTCGTTCAGATGTTCCCCCAGATGCTGGCGATGGTCGCGATCTACCTTCTGCTCATCAAGATCAAGGAGTTCGTCCCGTGGCTGGGGTACAACACCCACCCCGGGCTGATCATGGTCTACCTCGGGGGGGCGATGGGGTTCAACACCTGGTTCATGAAGGGGTACTTCGACACGATCCCCCGGTCGGTGGAGGAGTCAGCGCTCGTGGACGGGGCGACGCCGTTCCAGGCGTTCCTGCGGATCGTGCTCCCGCTCGCCCGACCGATCCTCGCCGTGGTGCTCATCATCCAGTTCATCACCACCTACTCGGAGTACGTCCTCGCGAGCATCCTCCTCAAGGGGACAGACATGTACACCCTGTCTGTGGGCCTGCGGTTCTTCATCCAGCAGGCCTACGACCGGCGGTGGGGCGCGTTCTCGGCGGCGGCGATCCTCGGCGCGCTCCTCATCCTCGCGATCTTCCTTCCGCTCCAGAAGCTCATCATCTCCGGGCTCACCGGCGGCGCGGTGAAGGAGTAGCTACCTGCAGCGCCGTTTCAGGTAACGAAATCCGAGCGGCGCCAGCGGAAGACGTCCCGACAGGCGCTCCCCCGTGAGAGGGTCCGCCCAGGGGTCCCCTGGGGGAAGGGGCACGGCCGACTCCTCACTACCGGCGTTGAGAGCGAACAGGACCTCGACCTCCGGAAGTTCGCGCAGGAAGGCGAGAGCCCTCCGTTCTGCGTAGTGCCACCGCACGTCGCCCTGTCGGAGGGCCGCCTCCTCCCGTCGCAGCCGGGCCAGCGTGCGGAGCGTCTCCTGGAGGTCGCGTTTCCAGGCCCGTTCGTCCCACGGGAAGGTCCGCCGGCAGTCGGGGTCCTCCCCCCCCTCAAGCCCGATCTCATCCCCGTAGTAGATGGCGGGCGCCCCGGGGTAGGCGAACAGGAACGCGGCCCCCAGAGCCACCCGCCGCGCGTCGCCCCCGCAGAGGGTGAGGAACCGCGGGACGTCGTGGCTCCCCAGCAGCGTGTAGCAGGCGTAATTCGCCTCGCGGGGGTAGCTCGCCCACAACCCATGGAGGTAGCGCGCGAACCGGGGGGCGTCCCATGCTCCTTCGGCGAGGAAGCGGACGAGGCCCTCGCGGAGCTTGTAGTGCATCACGCCATCCAGAGCGCGGTGGCGGAACCACGACGTGGCGAGGCCCATCACCTCGCCCAGGACGTACGCCTCAGGGTGCGCCTCCTTGGCGGTTCGGTACACGTCGCGGACGAAGTCGGGGGGGAGGTACTCCACGGTATCCAGCCGCCAGCCGTCGATCCCGCCGTGGCCGATCCAGTGGCGAACCACCGACAGAAGGTACTCGCGCACGAGCGGATGGGCGTGGTTCCATTCGGGGAGCTGGGGATGCCCGGCCCAGCACGCGTAGTTGGGCGGAGGCCCGGCCCGAGGGCGATCACCATGGATTTGGAACCAGTCCCAGTACGGGGAGCTCCGCCCTCGTTGGGCCACGTCCTGGAAGAAGGGGTGCCCCGTCCCGCAGTGGTTGAGCACGCCATCGAGGACGATCCTCATCCCCCGTTCGTGCAGGGCAGAGACGAGCTCCTGCAGCACCTGGTTTCCCCCCAGGGCGGGATCGACCCGGAAGTAGTTCTCGGTGTCATACCGGTGGTTCGTGGACGCGGCGAAGATCGGGGTCAGGTACAGAGTGGTCACTCCCAGGTCGACAAGATAGGGGAGCTTCTCCAGCACGCCTGCGAGGTCGCCGCCGGAGAAGGAGCGGTGGGTCGGCCGCTCTTCCCACGGTCGCGTGCCGGGCGGATCGTTCCCCAGATCCCCATTGTGGAATCGATCCGGGAAGATCTGGTAGAACACGGCATCCCGGACCCACGCCGGTGGCGGGAGGGCGGTCACTTCCACCGGGTGAGGATCTCCTCGCGGCGGAACAGCTTCACCACCAGGTAGAGGAGAGCCCCGTTGAGGACGACGAGGATCCCCCCTTCCAGGATCACGAGGAGGAGGTTCACCGCGGTCATCTGGATGGAGTAGGCGATGAGCGGGATGAGGGAGGGGACCACCGCCAGCCCCGAGAACTGGTAGGCCGCGCGGGGATCGCTTGTCCGCGACGAGACGAGCATGGATACGAGCACGCCGAACACGGCAAGCAGCGGCGACAGGACGAAGATCGACAGAAGCCACGGCACGGAAAGGACACCCGCGGGGATCCCACCGAGGATCACGTGCGCGGCGATGAGGAAGAGGAGGAACACCCCCCACGTGAGGACGAGGGAGGGCAGCACTGCGACCAGCGCCTTCCCAGCGAAGATCTCCCAGTCCGTAAGCGGGGTGGCGAGGAGGGGTTCGAGCGTCCCCTGTTCCTTCTCCCCAACGATCGAGTACACGGCAAGCGTCACCGGGATCATCACCGGGAGGATGAGGAAGTACATGAGCGCCGTGTTGAACAGCGCTGCCTGGGCTTCTGGTGGCAGCCCCTGGCCCTGCCAGACCATGAACCCGGCCAGGCCTCCCATGAGGAGGGGCAGGAACAGGGCCCCGTAGATGACCATCTTGATCTTCCGAAGTTCCTCCCACTCCTTGGCGATAAGGACCCTAACCCGCCGCATCGTCCCTCCCCATGAGGCTCAAGTACACGTCCTCGAGCGTTCGTTCGTCTCGCGTCACGGAACGGATCTCCGCTCCCATCTCCACGAGCCGCCGCACAAGCGTTGGGTTATCGCGATCGGGGTTCGCCCCTTCCACGGTGAGCGTGTTTCCCTCAAGCGACGCCCGCTGCACGAACGGCAGATGAAGGCCGGTGGCGAACTCCGGTCGTGGGTTCCCCAGCTCGACGAGCACCCTCCCCCCCGACATCCGCTCCTTGAGGGCCGCGGGACGATCCAGGGCGATGAGGCGAGTGCGGAGGACAGCGATACGATCGCACAACTCCTCGGCCTCGGGGAGGTTGTGGGTGCACAGAAGCACCGTGCGCCGCTCGCTCGTCAGCTCCCCGATGAACCGGCGTACGTCGCGCGCGCTTTCCGGGTCGAGGCCCGCTGTCGGCTCGTCGAGGAACAGGACCTTCGGTTCGTGGACGAGGGCCCGCGCCAACGCCAGCCTCTGCCGCAGGCCCTTGGAGAGCGTAGCGACGGCGTCTGTACGGCGATCCCAGAGCCCAAGCCGCTCCAGGTAACGCCGCGCCGCGGCCCGCGGGGAGCTCACCCCGTACAGGTCGGCGAAGTACCGTAGGTTGCGTTCCAGGGAGAGACGCTTGTAGAACCCCGGGGACTCGGTGAGGATCCCGACCGTAGACCGAATCGCCGACGCCTCTCTTCCCACCTCGTGTCCGCCGACCCACGCCCGACCGCTGGTCGGGGCGAGGAGACAAGCCAGCATGCGCACGGTGGTCGTCTTCCCCGCCCCGTTGGGGCCCAAGAGGCCGAGGATCTCCCCCTCCCGCACCTCGAGGGTCAGACCGTCCACCGCAAGCCGGTCGCCGAACCTCCGCGTCAACGCTTCCGTGCGGATCACCGTCGTATCTCCTTCTGCTCGGCCGGAGCGACCGACGACATCACGATCATCTCCACCCCGCGGCCGAACAGCCACCGCCCGATGGTCAGCCGCCGCTCCACCGCAAACCCCACCTTCTCGTAGGCGCGGAGGGCGCGGCTGTTCGTGGCGTGAACACAGAGAGAGATCTGACGCAGCCCCCGGTTCCGGTAGGCGTGGTCGAGGAGGAGCCGCAACGCCTCCGGTCCGTAGCCCTGGCCCCAGCAGTCCCTTTCCCCGAGGACGATCCCCAGTTCTGCTGTCCCCTCGTCAAAGGAGATCCCGAACAGGCCGCAGAACCCGATCGGGCGGTCCCCCCCGCGGAGGAGGATGAGGAACGTCTCATCCCGGCGCGGGTCGCGCCAGCCGCTCCGCGGGGATGGCCGCCAGCAACCCGCGTACTTTCGCAGCTCACGGTCCGCGAGCCACCGGCGCAGGAGAGGGTGGTCGTTGCCCGCCAGCGGCTGCAGGACCACCCTCTCCCCGCTGAGCATCGCCACCTACCGCATGAAGAATGGGATCACCGGGAACAAGGACGCGAACAGGAGCGAGATCACACTCATCAGCTTGATCAAGATGTCCAGGCTCGGTCCGACCGTGTCCTTGAGCGGGTCCCCCACGGTGTCGGCCACTACCCCGGCGGCGTGGGCCTCGGAACCCTTGCCTCCGAAGTGGCCTTCTTCCACGTACTTCTTCGCGTTGTCCATCGCCCCCCCGGCGTTCCCGCAGTAGATGGCGAGCATGATCGCCGACAGGAGCGCCCCCACGAGGAACCCGGCGAGGGTGTACCGGCCAAAGAGGAGCCCCACGAACAGGGGCATCCCCAGGGCGAGGAGGGAGGGAAGGACCATCCGCTGCACCCCGCCGTGGGCCGTGATCGTGATGCACCGCTTGTAGTCGGGTATTTCCTCCCCCGACAAGATCTTCGGGTTCTCCCGGAACTGGCGGCGGATCTCCTGAACCATGACGTCGGCGGTGCGGGAGACGGACCGGATGAGGAGGGCGGAGAACACGTAGGTGACCATCGCTCCCACGATCAACCCCGCCACGACGAGCCCGCCCACCTCGGGGTTGATGATCGGAATGTTCGGCACGTGTACCTCATCGGCGCGTCCGGCGGCCGACCACAGGTAGGCGGCGATGAGGCCCAGCGCCGCGAACGCCGCCGAGCCGATCGCGAACCCCTTCCCGATCGCGGCGGTCGTGTTGCCGATCGAGTCGAGTTGGTCCGTCTTCTCCCGCACCGTGGGGTCGAGCTTGGCCATCGTCGCGATCCCTGAGGCGTTGTCGGCGATCGGGCCGTACGAGTCCACCGACACGGTCATCCCCACGAACGAGAGCATCCCCAGCGCGGCGTACGCCACCGCGAGAAGTCCGCCCATCTGGTAGGCAAGGACGGTCGACACAGCGATGATGAGGCACGGCCACAACGTGGACAACATGCCCACTGCCATCCCCTCGGTCACCCCGATCGCAGGCCCCGATTGGTAGGCCTTGGCGAGCCCCTTCGTTGGCTTGTAGCGGCTCGACGTGTAGTACTCGGACACGAAGCCGATGCCGATCCCGCTGACAATCCCCATGATCGCGGCGTAGAACGGGATCCAGTTGAAGGGGGAGAGCCACGTCGTGAGCGCGGCGAACCCGGCAGTCAGGACCGCCCCGAGCCGCGTTCCGTTCATGAGAATCCCCTGCATGTTCTCCTCTCGGCGGGAGAAGCGGATGTAGGCAATGGCAATGAGGCAGGCCACGATCCCGCCGGCGACGAACAGAATGGGGAGCAACGCGAACCACCAGAAGTCCTGGGTGATGTTCGCCCCTAGACCGAACTTCGCCATGAGGTCTTGGATGTCGGGGTTGAACCGCCCCACGTACACGTAGAGGGCGATCACGATCGAAGAGATGACAGCCCCAATGAACGATTCGAGAAGGTCAGCACCGAGGCCGCCCACGTCGCCCACGTTGTCCCCGACGTTGTCGGCAATCGTCGCTGGGTTGCGGGGGTCGTCCTCGGGGATCTTCAGCTCGACCTTCCCCACGAGGTCGGCCGCCATGTCGGCGGCCTTGGTGTAGATGCCACCCCCCACACGATCGAACAGGGCGACGAGCGATGCCCCGGCGGAGTACGCGGACACGATCAGAGCAGCCTTGATGAAGTTCACGTCCGCCCCCGGGATCCCGAAGATCGTCTTCGTGTGGATGTAGAGGATGTCCGGGTCGAACTCGCGGCGGAAGAGCGCAATGACGAGGACCAGCCCGCCCACGGCCAGCCCGGCGACGGCCATCCCCATCACCGATCCCCCCGAGAACGCGACCGTCAGCGCGTCTTTGATCGAGCGCTGCGCTGCGTGCGTCGTCCGGGCGTTGGCGAGCGTGGCGGCGTTCATCCCGATGAACCCGGCGGCCATCGCCAGACCGGATCCGATCACGAACGCCAGCGCCACCTCCCAATAGAAGATGGCCCACAGGACCGCCCCCACCACGACCATGGTGACGACCATCACCTTCGCCTCGGCGATCATGAACGCCCACGCACCGTCGCGGATGTACGTCTGGATCTCCTTCATCCGCGCACTTCCCACAGGGCGGCGGGCCACCGAGTACGTTCCGTACGCGGACCAAGCGAGCGCGACGAGCGATACGAGGGCTGCGCCCCCCAACATCCAACCCATAGTTCCCGCCTCCTTTTATGTTGCAGTGGAACTGCAATCGGGCGCAACTCTACCCGCGACGGGGGGCCCCCTCAAGGGGTGGGGCTGATCCTCCGTTGGCAAGGAGACCCGTGTCCAATGCCTGGGCGACGAACAAGGCTTGGGGGGAGCTCACCGGGCGCTGCCTCCGCGAGTGCGACGGGCTACGGTACCCGTGGGATCGCACCCGAGTGGTATGAAAGGAGGGCACGCGTGGCAGCAAAACGAGTTCTGGGAGGGCTTCTGGCCGGTCTGCTCTTGGGGGCCGGGTTAGGTCTCGCTCAGGAGGGGGCCGTGCTTCCCCCGCCTGAGGTCGAGGTCGCGCTGTTGGAGGACGCCTTCGCCCAACTGACGGGCTTCTTCCGGGAGTTCATCCTCGAGATCAAGGGCTCCCTCACCTCGTTCGAAACGAGGGTCACTGCCCTGGAGAGGATGACATCGACCCTCAACGGGGGATTGCGCGACTTGGAGGACCGGTGCGCGAAGTTCGAAGAGGCCGTCGTCCCGGCGATCATGTCCCTTGAGGCACGGGTCACCGCCGTGGAGGAGCACGACTTCGCGTCGCTCGAACGGCGTCTGGCCGCGCTGGACAAGGCATACGAGGCCCTGGCCATCCGCATCGACAACAACCGGGCGAAGATCGAGGGGTTGGAGACGGCCTACGCCGCCGCGAGCGCCAGCCTCGACGAGCGTCTGGTGGTTGTGGGGGAGGTCCAGACCGAGGCGGCGGCTCAGCGCGAGGAGATTGAGGGTCTGAAGGCAGGGATGGCCCGGTTGACCGAGGCCCAGCAGACACAGTGGACGGCGATCTTCCTCGTCCCGCTGGCGGTGGGAGGCCTCCTGTTCCTTCTCCTGTCGCAGGGAAGCTAGTGGCTGGGGCCAATGGAGGCGGTGGGGCCGTCAACGCACGGCCTCACCGTCTTCCCCGTGTTCCTTGGCTCGCTGGTTTGGGGACGGCTGTCCGCGCTGAACGTGACAAAACCCACCCCTGCCGAGCCCAGCGGCCATCACGATGGCTCGGGGATGCCCGCTACCCTGGACCCGTGGATGCCGAAAACAAGGAGGTCGTTCCGATGATGAAACGGGTGATTGGAGGGCTGGTCGTGGGGGTGGTGCTCCTCGGCTCGCTGGGGTCGGCCCAAGGCGAGGTTCAGTTGCCCCCGGCGGAGGCGGAGATCGCCGCCATGGAGGTCGCGTTCAGCCAGCTGAGCTCATTCTTCGCTGAGTTGATCACCGAGCTCAAGGGCGCGGTGGCCACCCTGAACGAAGTGGACGCGAGCTTGGCCACTCAGCTACAGGATCTGGATGGTGAGATCAGTGGGCATATTGACGAGCTGTACGCGCTGGCTGAAGCCCTGAATGAGACGGACCAAGAACTTGCGCTGGGACTCACTTCCCTCGCTCAGAGCCTGGAGACGACTCGGCAGGAGTTGGCCTCTGCCATCGCCACCCTGGGGGAGAAGGTCTCCGACCTCACGAAGGAGAGCGTGGTCCACGGGAACAAGATCGCCGCCTTGGAGGGCGCTGCCCTCGCGTTGCAGTCCCAGATCGAGGACTGCCAGACGACGCTGCGCGCTGAGTTGAGAACGCTCGACGGGAGGTTCACCGCGGACATCGTTGCGATCCAAGGCTCCATCGCCAGCCTCACCGAGGAGGTCTCCGACCATGCCGGCCGCATCGCCGCCCTCGAGAGCCAGGACATCGGGTCGCTCCAGCGGCGGATGCTCGCCCTCGAGCAGTCGATCCAGGCCTTGAACATCAAGATCGAGAACAACCGGGAGAAGATCGCCCTGTTGGAGAAGGCGATCGGCGGGTTCACCTCCGACCTCAAGACCACGATCGGCACCCTCCAGGCGCGGGTGGACGACCATGAGGCACGGCTGGGGATCGTCGAAGAGACGGTGGTCGGTCTGGATGTGCAGGCCCTCCAGGATGGCATCGCAATGGCGCAAGGGATGGCGATCGTCGCCCTGCTTGTCGGGATCGGTGCCCTGGTGCTGGCCCTCGTTGGTGGATAGCGGCGGAAGGGGATGGGCGCGGCGAACAGGTCGCGCCCTCTTTCTTTGCCGTCCTGCGTAACGAACGTTACACTACGCCGAGCTCGGGAGGCTGAATGGGACAGGTCGGAGTCAAGCTCAGGGAGTATAGGTTGCGTCACGGTCTCAGCAAGCGCAGCCTCGCCTCGCGGATCGGCGTCTCTGCCCCAACGCTGGTGCGCTGGGAGGAGGGCACAGCCGTGCCCACCGACTACAACCTCTACCGGATCGAGAGGCTCCTCGCCGAGCCGCCTCCGGCTGCCCCTCCCCGGGCGGGGTGTCCATGACCTCCCTGCGCCGCCTCACCATCCACGGGTTCAAGTCGTTCCGGCGTCGGGTGACGCTCGAGTTCTACCCCGGGTTCACGGCCATCATCGGCGAGAACGGGACCGGGAAGTCGAACCTCCTCGATGCGCTCACGTTCGTGATGGGGCGTCGTTCCCAATCGCTCCGTGCTGAACGGATCGAGCATCTCCTCCATGCTCCGGCGAAGGGGGATCCGGTGGAGGAGGCGGAAGTGACCCTGGCCCTCGACAATCGAGCGGGGACTTTTCAGGAGCTGGTCCCCGATGCGGAGGACGAGGTGCATCTCTCGCGGCGCATCACGCGCAGCGCCTCCACCTACCGCATCCAGGGCCGTACTGCTGCCGCCCGCGACGTGGAAGCCCTCCTTGCCCTCGCTGGGATCGAGCGGGATGGGTACCACATCGTCGAGCAGGGGATGGTGATCGACGTCCTGGAGAGGTCCCCCAGGGAACGGCGCGAGATCCTCGATGAGGCGGCGGGGATCGCCGCCTACGAGGAACGGAAGGCGCGGGCGATCGGGGAGCTGGGGGAGGTCAAGGAGCGGCTGAACGCGGGCCGAATCCTCCTCGCGGAGCGGCGGCAGAGGTTGGCTGCCCTGTACCGGGAGCGGGAGGCGGCCCTCGAGTACCAGGCGCTCTCCGCGGAGCGGGACCGGATCGCAGCGACGCTCGCTTGGCGTCGCTTCCAGAGCCGGAAGGCCGCCCTGGACAAGGCCCACGCCCAGGCGGCGCGGCTCCGAGACGCGGTGGCGGAGTTGGCGGCCGAGGTCGAGCGCCTCGATCGGGAGGTCGAGGCCCGCGAGAGGGCCGGGGGGGGTAGGGCGGATGTCGATCAGGTCCTCACTGACCTCGTGCGACGGGTGGAGCAGCTGCGGGGAGCCCTGGCCACGAAGGAGGCCGAGGCCCGCCTCACCGAGCGGGAGATCACATCCCTCAGGGAGGCGATCAGCGACATGCGCGACCTCCTCGCGCGGCAGGATCGGCCCCCGGACGCGGTGGAGGCGGTGCTGTCCCTGGGCTGGGAGGGAGTGAAGGGGACCCTGGGACAACTCGTGACCCCGCGGGAAGGGATGGAAATAGCGCTCGCCACGGCGATGGGGGGGCACGCCCACGACCTCGTGGTCGAAACCCGCGACCTCGCGTTGCGAACGGTGCGCCACCTCAAGGAGCACAAGCTCGGGCGGGCGCGGCTGTTGCCCCTCGATCGGATCGCCGTCCCCCCCGTGTCCGCCAAGGCCCGCGCCGTGGCGCGGCTGCCCGGGGTCCTCGGGTTCGCCGCCGATTTCGTGGATTGTCCGAAGGAAGCACGTCCGGCCCTTCTCTACGTCCTGGGAGATACCCTGATCGCGGAGTCCTTGGAGGCGGTGCGGGATGCCCTCGGGGTACGGGTCGTGACGTTGGACGGGGATCTGCTCGAGCGAGGGGGGGCGATCGTCGGCGGTTCCCCAGTCCGCCGTGCACGGGTGGACCTCGCCCCCCGCCAGGCCCAGCTCCGCTCCCGGCAGGAGGTCCTCGCCCGGCTGCGAACGGAGATAGAGAAGCTCTCGGGGGAGCTGTCCGCGGCCGAGGCCCTCCTCGCCGAGCGGTCGCGGGAGCTTTCCCAGGCCCAGGCCGCCCGGGCGAGCGCGGAGAGCGACCTTCAGGCCCGCCGCGACCGTCGGCGCGAGGCGTACCGGGAGCTGGAGCGCCTGCGGGCCAACCTCGCCCGCCACGAGCGCGAGGCCGCGGAGATCGAGGGGGAGCTCGCGGTGCTGGGCGACCTCGCCGAACCGGAGGGCGGCGGGGAGCAGGGATCTGTGGAGGTCCTCCAGGCCCGCCTCCGGCAAGCGGAACGGCGCCAGGCCGAGCTGGGGACGGTCAACCTGCGGGCGATCACCGACTACGACGCGTTCCTCGCCGAGTTCCAGGACCTCAAGGGTCGCGTCGCGACCCTGGAGGCGGAGAAGCACGAGATCGAGCGGTTCATCGGGGAGATCGAAGCGAAGAAGAGGGAGAAGTTCCTCTCCACGATGGAGACCGTATCCGGCGAGCTGAACAGGCTCTTTCAGGTCCTGTTCGGGGGGGGGCAGGCGCGGCTGGCCCTCGTCGAGCCGGGGAATATCGCGTCCGGGCTCCTCATCGAGGCTCGCCCGCCGGGGAAGGAACCCCGGCTCCTCGATGCCCTGTCCGGGGGGGAGAAAACCCTCGTTGCGATCGCGTTCGTGCTCGCGCTGGCCGCGGGGAAGCCCGCCCCGTTCTACTTCCTCGACGAAGTGGACGCCGCCCTCGATTCGGCCAACTCCGAGCGGTTGGCGCGCTTGCTGCGGGAGTTCGCACGCCAGGCGCAGGTGATCGTGATCTCCCACAACGAAGAGGTGGTCCGGTACGCGGATCGGGTGTACGGAGTCCTCCTGCGGGATGGATCCTCGGAGGTGGTGGGGATGGAGCTAGAGCATGCCCGAACTTGAGCTTTTCGACCCCCACTCGTTTACCAAGGCCGACTGGGAGAGCCTGTTCCGCAGCCTGGCCGCGGACCTCGATCCGTGGGCGTTTGACCTCGTGGAGCTCGTCGGTCGGTTCCGTTCCTACGTAGCGGGGCGGGACGTCGAGTTCGCCGTCCCGGGCCGGATGGTGCTCGCCAGCTCGGTCCTCCTGCGGATGAAATCGGACTGGGTGAGGGACGGGGGCCCTCCCCCCACGGTGGAGGAGGCGGCCGAGGAGCTGGCGGCAGAGCTCGCGGCGGAGGAGGCGCCCGTGTACATCGCACCTGAGCTGCGCCTTCCGGTGCGGCGGATCCCCCGGGGCCGGGTCACGGTGGGGGACCTCGGACGCGCGCTGCGGGCCGCCCTCGCTGCCGAACGACGCAGGCCAGCAGCGAACGCGGACCTTTCCCCCGCGGACCTCGGGTTCGCGGTGGAGGAGGAACCGTTCATCCGCCGGGCACAGCGGCTCCTCAAGCGGTTGCTGACGTTGGTGAACGGGAGACGGGTGGTCCCGTTCCGGGCGGTGGCGGGAGGGGATCCCCGCGACAAGGTGGCCCGGCTGATGGAGCTGCTCCATCTCGACGCGGAAGGGAAGGTGCGCCTGTTCCAGGAGGAATTCCTCGGGGAGATCCTCGTCGAGGTCCCGGATGGAAGCCAAGGCCCTCGTTGAAGCGGCCCTGTTCGTGGCGGACCGGCCGCTCGCGCTCGCCCAGCTCGCCAAGACGCTCGGCCTCTCCGAGGAGGCGGTGGGGCGGCTGATCCAAGCGCTGGCCGACGAATGCGCCGCCCCCGATCGGGGGGTGGAGCTCATCCAGGAGGGGGGCGGGTACGTGCTGCGGGTGAAGGGCGAGCTGGCGGCCGCCGTCCGGTCCCTCGCTCCCCACCAGGACATCCCCGAGCCGACCCTGCGCACGCTGGCCGTGATCGCCTACCACGCGCCGGTCCGGCAGTCCGAGGTCGTGAAGATGCGGGGGCAGCGCGCCTACGGCCACATCGGTGATCTCATCGCTCGCGGGTTCGTCGCTGCCGAGGCCCAGGGTCCGACGAAGGTCCTCACCGTGACCCCTGCCCTGTTGTCCTACTTCGGCGTCTCGTCCCTGGAGGAGCTGCGGGCCCAGCTCGGTCCGATTGGTTGACGGCCCCCAGCGGAAGGGATAGGATTCCCCCTGGATTTGTCCGTGAGGCCCTAGGAGGTGGAGATCCCCTTGGAGCGAGTAGCTGAAGAGACTCGTCGTGCCTCCCCAGGTACCGTCGCCTTCCATGGCGTCGGCCGGCGGAAGGAGGCGGTGGCGCGGGTGTACGTGAGGGAAGGCGACGGCAAGATCCTCGTCAACGGCCGCCCCGCCGAGGCTTACTTCGCGGCGTTCGCGTTCGGTGCGGAGCACCTCAACCGACACCTCCTCTCCCCGTTCTACGCGACGGGGACGATCGGGCGGTACACGGTGCGCGCCCGCGTGGAGGGAGGGGGGCCGACCGGCCAGATGGAGGCCGTCCGCCTCGGGATCGCCCGGGCCCTCGTCGAGATGACCCCCGAGTTCAGGAAGCCCCTGCGCGACGCGGGCCTCCTCACCCGCGACTCCCGCGCCGTCGAGCGCAAGAAGTACGGGCATCGCAAGGCGCGGAAGAAAGAGCAGTACTCCAAGCGGTGATGCGATGAAACAGGGAATTCATCCCGAAGTCCATCCGGCTGTCATCCATTGCAGCTGTGGGGCCACGTTCGAAACCTTGTCCACCAAGAAAGAGCTTCGGGTCGACGTGTGCTCCCAGTGTCACCCCTTCTTCACCGGCGAGACGCGCCTTGTGGATGCCGAGGGCCGGGTGGAGCGGTTCGCCCGCAAGTACGGGAACTGGCAAGAGGCGGCCAAGAAGCCGCCTGAAGAGAAGAAACCTTCACGCAAGACCAAGAAGCGCCCGTAATGCCGATCGGGGGGCAGGCGGTCATCGAAGGGGTGATGCTCCAGGATGGCCGGCGGGTGGTGATGGCCGTGCGCACCCCTGGGGGGGAGATCGCGGTGGAACCCATCCCTGCGACGCTTGCGGCCCCGCGCCTGGAGGCGACCCCGTTCGTGCGTGGCCCGATCAAGCTTGTGCAGATGCTGGCCCTGGGCTGGGCTGCCCTCCGGCGATCGGCCGAGCTCGCCTATCCCCAGCAGGCTCCGGCCTCGCGGTGGGAGCTGCCGGTGATGGTTCTGCTCGTGGTGATGTTCATCGTGGGGGGCTTCATGCTCCTTCCCGCCTTCCTCACCGGCCTCACGGGGATCGGAAACCGCATCCTGTTCAGCCTCGTTGAAGGTGGCTTCCGCGTGCTGTTCTTCCTCTCCTACCTGGCGGGGATCTCCCTCCTCACCGACATCCGGCGGGTGTTCCAGTACCACGGAGCGGAACACAAGATCGTCCACGCTTACGAGGGAGGGGAAGCGTCGGTGTCGGAAGCTCGCCGGAAGAGCCCAGTTCATTCGCGCTGCGGGACGAGCTTCTTGCTCCTGTTCGTCGTGGTGGCGATCCTCGTCTTCTCCCTGCTCCCCACCTCCAACGTGTGGATCCGTCTCGGGGGGAGGCTCCTCCTCCTCCCGGTCGTGGCCAGCTTCACCTACGAGATCCTCCGGTTCGGGTCGCGGCACCCGCAGGCGTGGTGGCTCCGGCCGCTCCTCGTCCCCGGCCTTCTCCTCCAACGGTTCACGACGCGGGAGCCAACTGACGACCAGCTTGAGGTTGCCCTCGCTGCCCTCCGCTATCTGACGACGGAGGAAAGCGCGCGGAGTTCCTCCACCACCGGCCAGTAAGGGACACGCACCGAGCCCAGGGAATCCTTCACCGACCCCGGCCCATGGTCATCGGATCCGCCGGAGGGCAGGAGTCCCAGCTCGACGACGAGAGCCTCGATCTCGCGGGGGTCCGTGTGGAGGGGTTGGCGCGAGCTTGCGTAGGGATAGTAGACCTCAACCGCGGCCAGACCTTCCCCCGCTAGCTTGCGCAGGGTCACCTCCCAGTCCGGGAAGGAGAGGAAGCATGGATGAGCGAGCGACGCCACCCCTCCCGCGGATCGGATTGCGGCGATGACCTGGCGGCTGGCGGGGCGGGGGAGAGGCACGTAGCACGGCGCTCCGCGGGCCAAGTACCGCTGGAACGCGTCCTCGTAGTCGCGGGCGAAGCCGCGGCGGACGAGAACGGCAGCCAGGTGGGGACGGCCAACCGACCCGGCAACGCCGGCCACCACCTCGGAGAACGCGATCGGCTCCCCCAGCACCTCCTGGCAGCGCCTGACCATCGCCTCCATCCGCTGCTGGCGTGCCTCAGCCATCCACCGAAACAGCTCCCCGAGAGCAGGATGGCGCGGGGCGAGGAAGTAGCCCAGGATCTCCCCCCGCTCTCCTCCGATGTCGGCTTTGAGCTCAACCCCGCAGATCACCTCCATCCCCTCGATCTCGGCCACCGGGGAGAGAAGGTCCGGGCTGATCGTGTCGTGGTCGGTGATCGCGATCGCCGCGAGCCCCGCTTCCTGCGCCCGTCGCACCGTCCCCACCACGTCGAGGGTCCCGTCTGACCACCGCGTATGGAGGTGAAGGTCAGCCCAGCGATCGGCCGGCATCGCGTTCTTTCCATACCCGGTCGAGGATTCCGTTGATCACAGCCGGGGCGTGCTCCGTCCCGTACGCCTTGGCCAACTCCACGGCCTCGTTGATGACCGCTTCAGGAGGAGTCGCGGTGTAGAGGAGCTCGTACAGGGCAAGCCGCAGGATGTTGCGGTCGACCACCGGGAGCCGATCCAACCCCCACCCCAACGCCCGGCGGTCGATGATCCGGTCGATCTCCACCTTGTGCTCGTCTACCCCGGCGATGAGGAGGCGCGCGAACGCCCGTTCCTCCTCGTCCAGCACCTCATCGAGGGGATCATCGGGCAGCGCCGGGAGGTACTCGTGACGGTACAGGGAGCGCAGAGCCTCCTCGCGAGCCCGCCGCCGCACGCTAGGGGCGGCTGGGCCGCGCCGCACCCAGCACGGCGATCTGCACTTCGGGGACGTCGAGTCCGGTCTTTCCCGAGATCTCCTGAGCGAGCAAGCTCTGGAGGCGGTCGGCGAGGGCTGGGATCTCCTCTCCGAGTGGCAGGTGGAGCGATACGTGGAGGGCGAGTCCCTCCTCCTTCGGCCGAACGCGGACCCGGAATCGGTGAAGGCCAAGCTCTTCCCGGAGGAGGACCCCCGCCATCTCCCGCACCGTCTGCGGGGTGATGAGGATCATCCCTTTGGGCCCCGGCTTCTGCAGGGCGCGCCGCACCACGAGGCGGCCGCGGGAGAGCCGCGCGAACACGGCTGCTGCCCAGACGAGGGCAACGGCCCAGATTCCGAGGAGGATACGCAGCACGATTGCCGGAACCGACGCGATGCCCGGGATCGCGACCTCCGGTTGGCCCCACCCCAACCCCGCGACCATCGCCGCCGCCGCGAGGAGGAGGAAGAAGGCGCCGACCGCGAACAGGTAGCCGCTCACGGCTGCTTCTCCCGTTGGCGTCCTTCCTCCGGGAACACCACCCGCACCACCTCCACGTTCACCTCGTCCACGGAAAGGGCGGTCATCTTCTCCACCGCGGCCTTGATCTTCGCCTGGAGCTTCTGCGCCACCTCCTGGACGGCGTGCCCATACACCACACCCACTTTGAGGCCCAGCTTCACTCGGTCCTCGGATAGCTCGACTTCCACCAACCGCCGCACCGCCTCCCCGCGGGGCATCGTCCCCCCCTTGGGGGGGGCGACCCCGGCCACTTCGGTCGCGGCGAGGCCAGCGATCGTGGCAATGACATCCCGGGAGATGGAGATCTTGCCATCCTCCGGGGTCGCTCCGATCAATTCCTCATCCTTCGGCATCTTCTCCCCTCTCGTCGAGCATCAGAACCTCTTCGGGGGGGATCACGTGGCGAACGTCCACGTCCACCCGCCCCACCGTGGCCCCCACCACCCCTTCCAGCTCCTCCCGCACCCGCCGTTGGACGGCGCGTGCGACGCTGTGCACCGAATACCCGAGCACGACCGCGATGCGCAGCTCGACGTCGACCATGTCACCGCGGATCGTTATCTGCACCGCATCTTCTCCTCCGGAAAGGATGCCGATGATCCCCCCTCCCCCTCGGAGCGGCCGCACCCCCTCCACCCCCTCCATGGCCCGGGCCGCGATGGAGGTCAGCACCTCCTGGCGCACCGTCACAAGACCGAGGGGCTGAAGGGTCTCCCACCGTTGCTCCGCCATCTAGCTCACCCGCTCCACATAGGCGCCTGTGCGCGTATCCACGCGGATCACCTCTCCCGTCGTCACGAACAGGGGAACCTTCACCACGAGCCCTGTCTCGAGCGTCGCCGGCTTCTCCCCACCCGTGGCGGTGTCCCCGCGAATCCCGGGGGGGGTCGCCACCACCCGCAAGTCCACGAAGTTCGGGGGGATGACCTTGACCATCCGATCCTGGTAGAAAAGGCCTGTGAAATCGAGGCCCTCGACGAGGTAGCCCCGCAGCGGTTCCACCTGTTCTGCGGTGAGTTCGTGCTGCTCGAACGTTTCCTTGTCCATGAACGTGTACTTCCCGCCCGCCTGGTAGAGGTACTGCAGGACCCGCGTCTCCAGGTAGGCCGTCTCGAGGTTGTCCGAATCCTTGAGCGTCTTGGAGATGACGCGGCCGGTGCGAAGGTCCTTCATCTTCGCCCGCACGAACGCCCCCCCCCGCCCGAGCTTGACGTGCTCGAACTCCGTCACCTCGTAGAGGTCGCTATCGAAGACGAGGGTCATCCCTCGTGAGATCTCGCCGATGGAAATGCCCATTCAACGCCTCCTCAGACCCACCTTTTATACCACTCTCTTCCCGAGAGCACAACCGGGCTCCTCGGAGGAAGAAGGTCCAGGCGGCGGGGGGACGTGGGGCCGCCCCGGAGCGGGTCCGCATCGGCGTGGGTGCCGTCGAGGTGTCGGTTCGCGGCGAAATGTTCAACCGCGAGGTTGGCCCAAGGGGAAAGGAGGGCGTCGGTTCAGCGGAGGAGGCGCTTCCCGAGGGTCACCGCGCGGTCCAGAACCACGTGCAGGAGTTGAGGCAGGTAGAGCCCTCCCAGGACGGGGAGGACCGCTCCCCAACGCGGGACGGAGGGGAACGGGGCACCCACCATGAAGTGGAGGATCGCCCACCCCAGCCCCCCCAAGCAAGCGAGGTAGAGGAGGCGGGTCAGCGGGCCGAGGAAGGGAGAGTGGGAGACCCCGCGGTGGCGGAACAGGGCCGCATAGGGGCGCCACAGGACCCGCGCCCCCCGCCAGTGGCGGGCGGCGTCGCTTGCTGCGAGGTCAAGATCCGGAGATAGAAACAGACTGCCCGCGACGTAGCCTCCCGCGAACAGGAGGAGGGAGGATCGGCCCGCGCCGAGCCCTGTCCCGAGGGCGATCCATCCCGGAAGCGTCCCCAACTCGACCGCGAGGTGTACCTTCCCTCGAGGCATGCCGCACTGTACCCTCGTTCTCCGCCGGCCAGCAACCTTGACTCGGCCCAACGGGCCGGTACAATCCCCCGTGGTTAGCAGCCATAACCTCGGAGTGCTAAACCCTTACCAAGGAGGTGCCGATGAAGGTAAAACCTTTGGGCAACCGGATCCTCGTCAAGAAGATTGAGGAGGAGGAGCGCCGAACGGCGGGAGGGATCGTCCTTCCCGAGTCGGTGAAGGATGAGAAGGCGGTCAAGGGCGAAGTGGTCGCCCTCGGCACGGCCGAGAAGTTCGAGATGAAGGTTGGAGATACGGTCCTGATCTCCGCGTATTCGGGGACCGAGATCCGCATCGGCGAGGAGAAGCACTTGCTCGTCAAGACCACGGATGTCCTCGCGATCGTGGAAGGGTAGGAGGGAGCCATGGCAGCCAAAGAGGTCGTATTCGGAGAAGAGGCGCGTCGCAAGGTGCTGACGGGAGTCGAGAAGCTGGCCAGTGTGGTGCGGGTGACCCTGGGGCCGCGGGGGCGCCACGTTGGCATCGAGAAGAAGTTCGGGTCTCCCGACATCGTCGACGACGGGGTCACGATCGCTGAGGAGCAAGAGTACAAGGACCCGTTCGAGAACATGGGGGCGCAGCTGGTGAAGGAGGTCGCCTCCAAGACGAACGACGTGGCGGGCGACGGCACGACCACGGCCACGGTCCTCGCCCATGCCCTGCTCAAAGAGGGGTTCAAGATGGTCGCCGCTGGGGCGAACCCGATGGCCCTCAAGCGGGGGATGGAGAAGGGCGTGAAGGTCGTCGTGGACGAGCTCACCAAGATGTCGAGGAAGCTGTCGACCAAGGCCGAGACGGCTCAGGTGGCGTCGATCACCGCCCACGACCCGGAGATCGGCCGCGTCATCGCCGACGCGATGGAGGAGGTGGGCGAGGCCGGGGTCATCACCGTGGAGGACTCGGACACGATCGAGACCTACTACGAGGTCGTGGAGGGGATGCAGTTCGACCGGGAGTACATCTCCCCGTACTTCGTGACCAACCCCAAGAAGATGGAGGTCGAGCTCGAGAACCCCTACATCCTCGTCACCGACCGTGAGCTCAAGAACGCGATGGAGATGATCCCCCTCTTGGAGAAGGTCGCCCAGACGGGGAAGCCCCTCCTCATCATCGCCAAGGACGTCACGGGAGAGGCCCTGTCCACGCTGGTCCTGAACAAGCTCAAGGGGACGCTCGCCTCGTGCGCGGTGAAGGCCCCCGGGTTCGGCGATCGCCGCAAGGCGATGCTCGAGGACATCGCGATCCTCACCGGTGGCGTGGTGGTGGCCGAGGACGCGGGGATGGAGATCAAGAACACCACCCTCGACATGCTCGGCCGCGCGGAACGGGTCCGGGTGGACCACGAGGACACGACGATCATCGGCGGGAAGGGCAACCCCGACGCGATCAAGGCCCGCATCGAACAGATCGAGGAGCAGATCAAGGACACTGACAGCGACTACGACCGCGAGAAGCTCGAGGAGCGCAAGGCCAAGCTCGCCGGCGGGGTGGCGGTGATCAAGGTCGGTGCCGCCACAGAGACCGAGCTCGAGGAGAAGAAGCACCGCATGGAGGACGCCCTCGAGGCGACGAAGGCCGCGGTCGACGAGGGGATCCTCCCCGGCGGCGGGGTGGCCCTCCTCCGCACCCTCAGGTCGCTCGAGAAGTTGGAGAAGGAGCTGGAGGGCGACGAGAAGGTCGGCGTTCAGCTCTTGCGGAAGGCGATCGAGGTTCCCGCCCGGCAGCTGGCGGAGAACGCGGGATTCGAGGGGGCGGTGATCGTCGAGCAGCTCAAGAAGGAGAAGGACGCGATCGGGTTCGATGTCGAGACGGAGCAGTTCCGCGACATGTTCGAGGCGGGGATCATCGATCCGACGAAGGTCACGCGGTCCGCTCTCCAGAACGCGGCTTCGATCGCGGGGATGCTCCTCACGACCGAGGCGCTCGTGGCGGAGATCAAGGAGGAGAAGAAGGACACAATGCCCACTCCTCCGCCGGAGTACTAGGGCGACGTCCGATCGATGGTGAGCCCCGGCCTCCCGGCCGGGGCTCTTCTGTTGGGAGCCTTGCGCTCGTCATCACCCCCCCCGATAATGCGCGCCTGAAACCATGCCCAAGCGCGTCGTGATCGTCGAGTCGCCGACCAAGGCCCGTACCCTCGCTTCCTACCTCGGCCAGGGGTTCGTCGTCCTCTCCTCGAAGGGACACGTCCGGGATCTCCCCGAGAAGGAGCTCGGCGTGGAACTGGACAACGACTTCACCCCGAAGTGGGTGGTGCGGGACCGCAAGCTCCTTTCCGAGCTCCGCAAGAAGACCGCCGACGCGCCCCGGGTCTACCTCGCCACCGACCCGGACCGGGAGGGGGAGGCGATTGCTTACGACCTGATGGAGCTTCTCGGCGACGGGGGCCGGTACGCGCGGGTTCTGCTGCACGAGATCACTCCCCAGGCGGTGCAGGAGGCGCTGGACCACCCGGGTCAGATCGACCTCGCCAAGGTCGAGGCCCAGCGGGCGCGCCGCATCCTCGACCGCCTTGTTGGGTACCAGATCAGTCCGCTCTTGTCGCGGGTGCTGGCGGGGCGGCGGTTCGAGGGCCTGTCCGCGGGCCGCGTGCAGTCCGTCGCCCTGCGGTTCATCTGCGATCGGGAGCTGGAGATCCAGCGCTTCGTCCCCGAGCCGTACTGGGAGGTAGCGGCCCTCTTTCCTGGGCAGCCACCGTTCACGGCGCGCCTCGACGGCCGACTCACCTCACAGGACGAGGTGAAGGCCCTGACACGGGATCTCGCCCGAGCGCGGTTCACGGTGGACGCGGTGGAGGAGGAGGAGGTCGCCCGCCGGCCGTCCGCGCCGTTCATCACCTCCACCCTCCAGCAGGCGGCGTCGAGCGAGCTCGGGTTCTCCCCCAAACGCACGATGCAGATCGCCCAAAGCCTGTACGAGGGGGTGAAGATCGGCGGGGAGATGGTGGGGCTCATCACCTACATGCGTACCGACTCCGTTCGCGTGGCCGACTCCGCGATCGCCTCGACGCGAGCGTTTGTCAAGAAGGCGTTCGGGGCCAAGGCCCTCTCCCCCAAGCCCCGGCACTTCCGAAACAAGCGCCGGGCTCAGGATGCCCACGAGGCGATCCGCCCCACCCAGGTCGCGCGGACGCCGGAGGAGGTAGCTCCCTATCTTGCTCCGGAGCAAAGAAAGCTCTACGACCTCATCTGGCGGCGGTTCGTCGCCACCCAAATGGCGGATGGGATCTGGCTCCGGCACAAGGTCACGATCCGCGCGGGGGACCACGTCTTCCGCGCCTCCTCATCGCGGATGGTGTCCCCCGGGTTCACCGCCGTGCTCCCTGTGGGCCGGCTCGAGGATGAGGGAACCCCCCTTCCGGAAGACCTCCTTCCCGATCAGGAGCTCCCGCGGCCGGAGATCCAGGTCGAGGAGCGCCAGACCGAGCCTCCGAAGCGGTTCACCGAGGCGGGGATCATCCGCAAGCTCGAACAGGAGGGGATCGGGCGCCCCAGCACCTACGCCCAGATCGTGTCCGTGATCCAGGACCGCGGGTACGTCGTGCGGGAGGGAGGCTCGCTTCGGCCCACCCTCCTCGGGCACCTCGTGACCGATCTCCTGCGCCTGTACTTCCCGGAGACGGTGGAGGAGACGTTCACCGCCCGGATGGAGGCCGATCTCGATCGGATCCAGGAAGGCGATCTCGGGCGGGGCGAGCTTCTGCGCTCGTTCTACCGCTGGTTTGGTCCCAAGCTGCGCACGGTGGAGGCGGCGCTGTCCCAGGGCGGAAAGCCTTTCCAGGCCTTGAGCGACGTCGCCTGTCCGTCGTGCGGGACGCCGATGGAGGTACGTGTCTGGAAGGGAAGTCTCTACCTCGGATGCTCTCGGTACCCCGAGTGTCGGACCACGAAGAGCATCCCTCCCGACGTCGCGTTCCGCTACACGCCGGGCCGCGTCGAGCTCGGGGCGGGCCTGGCCGCGGTCGAGTCGGCCCCCCCGCGCGCCTGTCCACAGTGCACGACCCCGATGGTCGTCCGGCACGGCCGCTACGGGCGGTACCTCTCCTGCCCAAGCTGCAGGGCCACGTCCCCTGTGTCCACCGACATCCTCTGCCCCCAGTGTAAGGAAGGGGAGCTCGTGGAGCGGTTCGGAAAGCGCTACGGAACGTTCTACTCCTGCTCCCGGTACCCAGACTGCAAGTTCCGCGTGTCGGGGCGCCCGCGCGAAGCGTGCCCGACATGCGGGGAAGGCGTGGTGTACGACGATCCCCGCCGCGGCCCGCGCTGCTCAAACCCCGATTGCCCAACGCAGGCAGCAGAAAGCCCCGCTCCGGTCGCGCCGCGACCGAAACGGGGCCCGGCGAAGAAGCGCAAGGGCTAGGGTGGCGTTCGGATCAGCCCTCCTCGAGGATCTGTCGGAACTGTTCGAGCTTCCGCAGGACCGTCGAGTCCCGCAGCTTCTCCAGCCCCTCCTTCTGGATCTGGCGGACCCGCTCCCGCGAAATCCCGAAGATGTCCCCCACGTCGTCGAGGGTCTTGGGCGGGTTTCCGTCCAGGCCGTAGCGGAGCTCGATCACCCGCCTCTCGCGTGGGGTCAGGCGCTCCTTGAGGGCTTTCTGCAGCTCCTGCTGGAGGAGCTCCTTGAACGTCTCCCGGGTCGGGGAGACCGCGCCCTCGTCCTCGATGAAGTCCCCGAGCACCGCCCCCTCGTCCTCGTACCCGATCGGGGTATCGAGGGACGCGGTGTACTGGGACGTTTTCTTCGCCTTCACGATGTTGTCGACCGTGGTCTCCAGCCCCTCGGCCAGCTCCTCCAGGCTTGGCCCAGTGCCGTGCTCCTTCAGGTGCTCCCGCTCCGCCTGGTGGATCTTGCGGATCAGCTCATTGATGTGCGTCGGGACACGGATCGTGCGCGAGCGGTTGGTGATCGCGCGCAGGATCGCCTGGCGGATCCACCACGTGGCGTAGGTCGAGAACTTGTAGCCCTTTCGCCAGTCGAACTTCTCGACCGCCTTCATCAGGCCGAGGTTCCCCTCCTGGATCAGGTCGAGGAACGGGAGACCGCACCCGCGGTACTTCTTGGCGATCGACACCACCAGCCGCAGGTTGGCCTCGGCGAGCTTCTCCTTGGCCTCCCTCTCCCCGGCCTCGACGCGCTGGGCGAGGGAGACCTCCTCTTCCTTGGTGAGCAGAGGCACGCGGGAAATCTCGTCGAAGTAGGTGCGGATCGGGTTCTCCGGGCTACGCCGCGTCTCCCGGTCAGCATCCCACCACACGACCTCCTCCTCGGCCGTGTCCTGCTCCTCGTTCACTCCACTACCGAACCTCACGACTTCCATTGCCACTCACTCCTTGGGCCTCCATTGTGCACACGCTGGTCTCTGAAAAGAGAAGGGTCCCAACGATGTCCTCACATCCCGACCGTACTATAGCACGAATGGGCCTCGTTGTGAAGGGGGGAAGAATAACGTTCCCATAAGGGTTCTGCTCCCTCTTGTCCATCGGAAGCGGGGCGGCGCGGCCGGGGGGCCCGCGCGTTCGGTGCCGCCGGGGGGAACTCAGGCCGGGCTTTCCCGAGCGAGCTCCGGTGCCCCACGATGGGGCGGCTCAGGGCATAATCAGCGGAACCAAGGACGGTGAACCGAGGTGAACACGATTGTCGACAAGAGGGCCCTTGGCCAGGGTATCGTGGAGCTCAGGGTGGATGCCCCGCGCATCGCGGCCAAGGCCCGACCTGGCCAGTTTGTGGTGGTCCGCCTCCACGGGCGGGGGGAGCGGATCCCCCTCACCCTCGCCGACTGGGATCCCACGCGTGGGACGATCACGCTGGTGGTCCAGATGGTGGGGAAGAGCACCCGCGAGCTCGGGGAGAGGTTCGATGTCGGGGATGCGATCCGCGACGTGGTCGGCCCGCTCGGGTCCCCGTCGGAGATCCATCACTATGGAACAGTGATCTGCGTGGGCGGCGGCGTAGGGATCGCCCCCATCTACCCCATCGCCCGGGCGCTTCGGGAGGAGGGGAACGAGGTGATCGGGATCGTGGGGGCACGCACGAAGGACCTCCTGTTTTGGCTGGACCGCATGAAGGACGTCTGTCACGAGCTCTACATTGCCACCGACGACGGGAGCCAAGGAGTGAAGGGGGTGGTGACGATCCCCCTCCGGGAGGTGCTCTCCGGGCGGACGGTCGCGCACGTGTGGGCGATCGGCCCAGCGGTGATGATGAAGTTCTGCACCAAGACCTGTCAGGAGTTCGGGGTCCCGATCACCGTGTCCCTCAACTCGATCATGATCGACGGGACGGGGATGTGTGGGGGATGCCGCGTTGAGGTCTCGGAGAAAGCCCGGTTCGCCTGCGTAGACGGGCCGGAGTTCCCCGGCGATCTCGTGAACTGGGACCTCCTCCTCGCTCGGCTGGGGACGTTCAGAGATGAGGAGCAGTGCGCTCTCGAGCGCTACCTGTCCGCGAAGGAGGGGACACGGTGATCCGTCCAACGCAAGTCCCGATGCGAGAACAGTCGCCTGCCGAGCGTGCCCGGAACTTCGACGAGGTTCCGTACGGGTACACCGAGGCTGAGGCGGTGGAGGAGGCCGCGCGTTGCCTCCAATGCAAGAGGGCGCCCTGCATCGCCGGCTGTCCGGTGGAGATCAACATCCCGAAGTTCATCCGCGAGCTTCGGGACGGTGACTGCCGCGCCGCGATCGCCACGATCAAGGAGATGAACAATCTCCCTGCGGTGTGCGGCCGGGTGTGCCCCCAGGAGACCCAGTGTCAGGCCTCGTGCACGCTTGGCAAGAAGCACGAACCAGTGGCGATCGGGCGTCTGGAGCGGTTCGCGGCGGACTGGGAGTTCGAGCACGGTGTACAGGTTCCACCGGTGGGTCCCCCAACGGGGTTCCGGGTGGCGGTGATCGG
>JACIWJ010000090.1 GCA_014361015.1 Candidatus Bipolaricaulota bacterium
GGCCTCCGCTTCACCGGCGAGGCGGACGAATCCACCCAACGGGAACGCCCGTACGCTGTACCGCGTCTCGCCCCGCTTGCGCGTCCAGAGGGGCGGACCGAACCCGAGGGAGAACTCCTCGACCGCGATCCCGAGGAGCTTCGCGGCGAAGAAGTGGCCCCCCTCGTGGACGCCGATGAGGAACAGGATCGTCCCCACGAACACGAGGAACGTGGTCACAGCCGCCGCGCCTCCACCACGAGCACTTCCGATGCGTCGGGCATCACCCGATGATCCTCGCTCGCGCGCACCCCCACCACCCACGCGATCCCCCGTCGATCGCAGACGAGGGGCCACCGCCCCCGTTCCCAGCGCGGAACCCCGGCCTCCATGAGGACGTCCCCCACCCGCCTCGTCCCGTCCATCCCGAGCGGCCGCAGCCGATCCCCAGGGCGGGGCGTGCGGACGACGAGCGGCGGGGCGATCCGACGGAGATCGAAGTAGGCAACGAACGGATCCGGCGGATCGAGGACCTCCGGGCGCGGCCCGGGGGACAGATGAAACGCCCACCCGAGGTCCTCGAACCTCACCTCTCCCGCGGGGGGGAGCTCCCATGCCCGGTCGGGAAGGGCCGAGCCCGCGGCCGGGCCGAAGGAGAGGATTCCACTTCCGATCCGAGCGGAGATCCCGCCGGGAAGACGGACCTCGCCTTTCCCCACGCTCACCCCCGCCAGCACTGCGGCGACATGGCGCTCCTCCAGGACCCCACCGGCCCGCTCGGCCGCCCGGCGGACGACGAGCGCTTGGACGCTCCGCTGAAGG
>JACIWJ010000091.1 GCA_014361015.1 Candidatus Bipolaricaulota bacterium
ATGGCCCGACCGCTGCGGCTGGAGTTCCCAGGGGCGGTGTACCACGTCACCGGTCGGGGCAACGCCCGGGCCGCGGTGTTCGTGGACGACACCGACCGCCGCCGGTTCCTGGACGAGCTGGCCGACGTTGTCCAGCGCCAGGCCTGGCTGTGCCACGCCTACTGCCTGATGACGGACCACTACCACCTCCTCGTCGAGACCCCCCGCGGCGGGCTTTCCCGAGGGATGCAGTACCTGAACGGAGTGTACACCCAGCGGTTCAACCGTCGCCACGGGCGGGTGGGGCACCTCTTCCAGGGGCGGTTCACGGCGATCCTTGTGGAGAAGGAGAGCCACCTCCTCGAGGTAGCGCGGTACGTGGTCCTGAACCCCGTGCGGGCGGGGATGGTGCGCGACCCAGGGGACTGGCCATGGAGCTCCTACCGGGCCACCGCCGGGCTGGCGCCGGTGCCGCCGTTCCTCACCGTGGACTGGATCCGGGCAAGGTTTGGGGACGACCTGGCGACAGCGGGCCGGGCCTACCGGCGGTTCGTGGACGCCGGCCGCGGGGCGAAGGTGTGGAACGACCTCCGCGGCGGATGGCTTCTCGGGAGTCCGCGGTTTGCCGACGCGGTGCGGCCGCTTCTGGAGGCGAAGCCCGCGGACCGGGAGCACCCCCGGCTCCAGCGGGCGGCGGTCCG
>JACIWJ010000092.1 GCA_014361015.1 Candidatus Bipolaricaulota bacterium
GATGAGCTGGGGGACGTCCTCTTGCAGGTCCTCCTTCACGCGCAGATCGAGGCCGAGGCGGGGCGGTTCGGGATCGGGGAGGTGGCCGATGCCCTGCGGGCGAAGCTCGTCCGCCGCCACCCCCACGTGTTCGGGGATGGGAAGGCTACCACATCGGACGAGGTGCGGGTGCGGTGGGAGGAGATCAAGGGCGGCGAACCCCGCCCGGCGCGCGAGCGGAGACGCCCCGCCCTGGTGACGGCAGCGAAGCTTGTCGAGGTGCGGGAGGCAGGAGGGAACCCGATCCCCGTGGGCGTGTACCTCCATCCGCCGCAGGAGGTAGCCGATCCTGAGGGGCTCGTTGGGGAAGCCCTGCTCGAGGTCGTGGCCCTCGCGCGCCGGCTCGGCTGCGACCCGGAACTCGCCCTCCAGCGGCTCCTCGCCGCGGAGAGAGCGGATGGGTGACCGGTTCGCCCATCTCGCGCACCTGCCTCGACCGCGCGATGCGGTCACGATGTGGGTGGAGATGGGGCCGGAGGCGGTCCACTTCCTGGACGCCGTGTTCTCCGCGTTCGACGGGATCGGCAACGTGCGCCGTGAGTACCGGGAACAGGG